>JBJMQW010000435.1:0-3512 GCA_045802495.1 Allostellaceae bacterium
CGCTCGGTCTGCTGCTCGATCGGGAGGTCACAGAACGCCAAGACCGCCGGCTCAAGGCCAGGCTCCGGTTCGCCCGCTGCGTCACCAGGCGACGATCGAGGACGTCGATTACCGGGCGCCGCGCGGCCTCGACCGCGCCCTATTCCAAAAGCTAGTCCAGGGCGACTGGATCGATGTCCCACAGAACCTGATCATCGAAGGGCCAACTGGGCCGGTGACATAATGCGCTACCTCGCCATCTTATTGGAAAGACAGACTTTCTTGTCGCGCATCAGATGATACTGCTCGGCCATTCTCAATAGCGCGGCGGACCGCTGGCCGATTGAGGTCATCCTCCTGGATCACATAAGGCGCGCCGACGCAGATCTGCCTGGCAGGCAGCAGCTCGTCCCGGATCAAGCGAACAATGGTCATCTTGCTAACTCCCAGGCGGGTTGCCGCCTCGTGCAGGATCAGCTCGCGTCGCTCTGCCCGTTCGCCCTCGCGATAAATCGTGATCTGATGCTCACAGCGGAAGTTGCGCACTCGCAACTGGGTCCAAGTATGCCCTTTGGCCGAGCGTACTCGGAGCCGGTTGAGAACTGAGGCGATGCTCTGGTCCGGCAGTATGCGGGCGAGTTCGCGGATGAGCTGCTCGGTCGCCGTGTCGGTCTTCCAGCGATGCTGGCCGGGCCGGTTCTTCACGACCTCGAGCCGCGTGTGATCGCCGCCCTGCCAATGCAGCATGAGGCGCACGCGGGCGGGCTCGACAGTAACAATGATCTCCTTGAGGATGGTTCGCAAAATCCGCTTGCGGGTTTCGGCGGAGGCCGCGGGATGGTTCCATAACCGAGGCACGTCATCAGCGAGCGCCAGCAGTGTCGCACGTTCCTTGTCGCCAAGGCAGGCGGACCGCTCGTTGCAGGCGCTCTGGATCTCCTCCTCAAGCCGCGCTACCACCGCGAGACGTTCATTCCAACGACGTTCGAGTTCGCCGGCGACCAGCCGGTTATCGGGGTCGACCGCATCATATTGTCGGCGCGCATGCGTCGCTTCATAGCGCGCTTGTTCCAGGGCGAGTTCACTCTGCCGCAACCGTTCCGTACCGGAACGCTCGTGATCCGCAATCAGCTGCAATGCAGCATCGAGGGCCAGTGGTGAGATCACGCGCAGGACTTCCGTTGCCACTGCGGCATCGACACGCATATTGCCAAAGGCGATGCACTTTGTCCGCGCGGCGTAGTTGACGTCGGCATCGTTGCAAACGTAACGAGCGACGCCACGAAGCCCGTTGTGCTGGACCTTGAGCTTGCGTCCGCAGTGTCCGCACCGAAGCAGCCCGACGAGAAGCCCGCCGCCGTTGCGCACCGAGCCCGGCACCAGCGCGCCCTTCATGTTCGCATTGCCCGCGATGATGCTTTGGTTGCGCTCATACTCTTCCCACGAGATATAGCCGTCATGGTGGTCTCGAATAAGCACTTCCCATTGGTCCCGCCGACGCGCTACGCCGCGGGTGATCACCTTGCGCCCACCCTCGAACCGAACCCGGGAGCCGGTGCGCCCGAAAACATAGGCGCCGGCATAGACAGGATTGGTCAGCAGCCGATGAACTGTATTGTAGCGCGGCAGGCTCCACTGCACGACCCGTCCCTGAGGGCCATGAACGACCACAGGCAGGTTGATACGCTCCTGTCGCAGCCACAAGGCGAGTTGGCGGACGCTACCGATCTCACCAAACTTGCGGAATACCAAAGATAGCGCCTCGCGAACCCGCAGATCAGGGTCCTGTTCCAGGCGGTCGGCGGCACCGCGGCGGTAGCCGATCGCCACAGTCGTGTGAAGCTCGCCGCGCGCTGCCTTCAGGCGCAACGCCTCCTGGGACCGTTGGCGGAGAATCGACAGCTCAAGTTCGCTGAATGTTCCCTTCAAGCCGAGCAGCAGCCGGTCATTAATGAGCCGCGGATCATAGATCCCGTCCTCGTCAATGATCAGGCTGTTCACAAGAGCGCAGAATTCCAGCAGCGTATGCCAATCGCGGCCGTTGCGTGCCAGCCGAGACGCCTCGATCGCCAACACAGCGCCAGCGCCACCGGCGCAAATTGCCGCAAGCAAACGTTCAAAGCCAGGCCGGACTTGCCCGCCGCCCGAGAGGCCGAGATCGTCATCAATGACGATGACGTTCTCCCAACCGAGCGACTTCGCTCGTATTTCCAGGGCGTATTGACGGCGCCGGCTCTCGGGATTGTTGAGCAGCTGATCGGCCGTCGATTGCCGAACGTAGACATACGCGCCGCGCGCCAGATGCTCGGGCGTGATCCTATTCATCGGCGGCCTCGATTGGCTGAGCTGCGCTGACGGCTATGCATTCCGCCATTAGCAGTTTCACCAGAACTGTCACTTCCACGCGAATCTTTGGCAGAAGCCGGTTTTGTTCGAGCGCCTTGCTGACGTGCACGAGCAGATCGAGCTGCTGGCAATTGGCTGGCCGGTCCATCATCCCGCCCCTCTCTCATCGTCCCAGAAGATGAGAAGGATAGGAGCGCGCCATCGGTCACCCCGCGTAGTGTGCGCAGGGCCTCGAGCGCAAGCCGCGGCATATCAACTGTCACGAGCTGCGCCGCCCAGGGTTCGACCATCCAGGCCGGAAGCAGCCCGCGCGTGCCATCCGGCTGGTCGACGACAAAGTGAGTACTGCCCCCATGTTGCAGTCGACGCACCACGCCGACGCGCTCGCCGGATCGCGGATGGTGCCGATAATGGACTACAACATCGAAGAGCTGTTCTTGGGCAGTATCTCGCGGGCTCGACCGGCGTCGGCAAATCGTGGCTTGCTTGCGCCTTGGGTCACAAGGCTTGCCGCGACAACCGCTCTGTTCTCTATCAGCGGGTTCCCAAGCTCTTCCCCGAACTCGCGCTCGCCCGCGGTGATGGCCGCTATGCCCGCATCCTGCGCGGCCTCACCGGCGTCCACCTCCTCATCCTCGACGATTGGGGTCTCGAACCGCTCGACGCCGGTGCCCGTCGTGACCTTTACGAGATCCTCGAGGAACGCTACGGGCGCCGCTCGACCATCCTCACCAGCCAGATCCCGGTCGACAAATGGCACGCCTTCATCGGCGACCCGACATATGCCGACGCCATCCTCGACCGCCTCGTTCACAACGCCCATCGCATCGATCTTGCCGGCGAGAGCCTGAGACGCCGGCGAGCCAAATCGAGTCCAAAGGATTGACCACCAGCCTGCAACTTTGACAAAAATCTACTGCCAGCAAGGCGCCCGCCAGCCAGGCGACATCATCTCGGATCGCCGGGCGACATCATCTCGGAATCAGTGGGCGACTTCGTCGGAATCTGCATTGCATTGAGCTTCAGCACCCGGCCATCGCTGAGATTGACCGTTGCCTCCAATATGTACGTGGCGCCCGCAGCCGAGGACGGCATTCCACCGACGAGGGCAACCGAAAATGAACCCTCACGTATTTGCAGCGAGCCGTTGACCGGCGAGCGCACGCGGATTGCCGACTGCGTCGAGA
>JBJMQW010000436.1:0-1709 GCA_045802495.1 Allostellaceae bacterium
CACCTGCTCACAGAGCCTCGAAATGGCGGCGTGCCGGTCCTCGGGTTTTCCCAATCCGCCCTTGATGTATTCGCGCGTGAAGCGCCCTTGAGTGATGAACAGCGGCATGATGATCTCCCTTTGTCGTGCGTTGATTTCGCCCATTCGGCTGTTGCGGGGCCAGCCTAGGAGAGCATGATCCTTTTAGGCTGAAGCATAACCGGCATTGGCGAGGTAATTGGCGCATTCTTGTGGGGTGAAGCAGCCGAGGAGGTCGCCGACGCCGCGCCAGGTGGCCTCGATCGTGCGCGGGTCGGTTTTGCGCAGCAAGGTCTTGAGCTTGGCAAAGACCTGCTCGATCGGATTGAGATCGGGCGAGTAGCGCGGCAGGAAGAACAGCTTGGCGCCGGCGCTGCGGATCAGCCGGCGTACCGTCTTGCCCTTGTGACTGCCGAGATTGTCCATGACGACGATGTCGCCGGGGCTCAAGCTCGGCACCAGAAACTGCTCGATATAGGCGCAAAAGCTGGTGCCGTTGATCGGCCCGTCGAGGACGCAGGGTGCGGCGATGCGGTCATGGCGCAGCGCCGCCAGGAACGTCACGGTGCGCCAGCGGCCATGCGGCACCTTGGCGACCAGCCGAGCGCCGCGCGCACAGCGCCCGTGGCGGCGGGTCATGTTGGTCTTGGCCCAAGTTTCGTCGAGGAACACCAGGCGCCGCGGGTCAAGCCGGCCCTGATGCATCTTCCACCGCGCCCGCCGTCGGGCGATGTCGGCGCGATCCTGCTCGCTGGCGTGCAGGCTTTTTTTTAAAACTGATCCCCTCGCGGGCGAGAAAGCGCCACACCGCGCCGTAGCTCACCGGGGTGCCGCGTTCGGCCAGCTCGGCCACCACCGCCCGCAAGGTCAGGTCCGGTTTCTCGGCAATCCGCGCCAACAGCCACACGCGCTCGCCCGCCAGCCGCAGCGGCCGCCGCCCACCCATCGGCTTGGCCGCCGCACTGCCGGTGGCGCGCCAGCGCTGCGACCATTTCACCACGCTGGCGACACTCACCCCAAACTGCGCCGCCACCGCCCGACAGCGGCGACCGCTCGCCACCGCCGCAACCACCCGATCGCGCAGATCCTGTGAATAGGGTCTTGCCATTCGATGCTGGCCCCCAACCCCAGCCAGCATCTTGAATCACAAAACCCAGCGCGTGTGAATATCTTTTTGATTCAATCTCTTAGAATCTCGCTCTAGTGCAAATGCGCCACCGGCGCATTGGACGATAATGAGGGAAGCAATTGGATGAGCGATAAAACCAAGCGATCACGATTACCGGCTAAAACAAATTCATCGATACCGAATTTGAATTTGACGATTGTTTATCATCCGATCGGCGCTCTAAAACCGGATCCGGTCAACCCGCGCGTGCACAATAAGAGGCAGATCCGGCAGCTCGCGAAAAACATCGCGAAATTTGGCTTTAGCGTACCAATTCTGGTCGACGCAAAGCTCAAAGTGATCGCCGGTCACGGCCGACTGCTTGCCTGCGCCGAGCTCGGCATTAAGGAGATTCCTACGCTCTGCCTCGATCACTTGACCCCCGCTCAGGCGCGCGCTTTTGCGCTCGCCGACAACCGGCTGACCGAGATCGCGACCTGGGACGATCGGCTATTGGCGGAACAGCTTAAGGAGCTGTCGGTGCTCGATCTCGATTTCAGTCTCGAGCTCACGGGTTTTGAAA
>JBJMQW010000437.1:0-3958 GCA_045802495.1 Allostellaceae bacterium
AAGACTTGCTGCCACACATCCTCGGTATCGGCGAGGACGACGGATACGAATTGCCGCATCGGGTCATCGCGCCGGTTTTCCGGCAGGCGCGAGGAGCCGGAGCCACCGTCATGGGATTGCCGCGTATCCCAAAGAACATTCCGAGGAGCACCACCACAATCGCGCCGATCCCACCGATGCCGGCCTGTACGCCTCCGATCCCACGACGATCTACGACGTTCTCGCTTTCGCGACCACCGATCCAGCGCATCGCCGCCCCTTTCCTATGGCGCTACCATGAGCTAACACCGGAACGGAGGTTTGAGCTCAGAGCGATTGATGTAGCAGACAGCTCCGGAGCAAAAGGTGCGCAAGTAGTCGCTCCATCGCGCTGTGGAAGCTGCATGGGCTGTGAGCTCGGGCCAGGTCACGCTCCATCTCGGCCAGAGCGGCCATAAGCTAGACCCGCTTGGGATGCCGGCTGGTTAGCCTGATCGAGCTGATCGAGGGGCTGCGCGAGCGTGGCATTGACTTTCGCGCCGTTGATGGCGGCATGCCGATCGCAGCGAGAGCCCGAGGCCGCAAAGGCGGAGTCAATCTTGACGCCGGTACAGGTCAGCGCGGCGCGCAAAATGCTTGCTAGTCCGATCCACGCGGCCGTGGCAATGCCAGCCAATGTCGCCGACGGCATCGTGCTCCCCGATCTGTTGCACGGGAACGAAACCCGCGTGTGGGGCGACTAGGCGTATCGCGGCCAGCGGGCAGTGACCCGGCAGCACGCGCCGCCGGCGCAGGACTTCATCACCGCCGCTACTGCAGGAATCAGTGCGCAACATCCGCTCGACACCAATCGGCGGGCGGCCATTGCCCGGCTTCGGATAGACCGGCTCGATCAGCACGCACAGCCCCGACCACGGCACAACCCGATCCATCTCGGCCAGAAACGTCGCCGCCTGATCGTCTTGGCGTAGCGCTCAAATCCCACCGTTGCCATCTCAACCGCTTTATTCCCCAACCCGTGCACAATCCATCCCGCCAAACATTGTACCATGATCATTGCGGTTGGCTTTTGCAGACCTTCCCTAACAAGGATTTCCGTCAATGGAACAGCGGCAAGGCGTTCGTAAGCGTGATCCAGACACCCCAGGCGATCGGCACGCCCACTGCAATCCAGGCGAGGACCGAGGTGGTGTCGAGCCGCCACGCCCCGATGCCCATGGACCCTGCGGTCGCTTCGGCGGCCTGAGTCCTCGCCTGCAACGCCGCAACCTCCTCATCCTTCATGAACCACTTGCCGGCAAGCGGCTTGATTAGATAGTTGCACACGAAGCCGCCGACCAGCATGGCGGCCAGCACGTACATGGTGACGTCGTAGACGGAATCACGCGGCACGCCCGCCTGCAGCTCGAACTCCCGGATATAATTTACCACGAAGGGACCCATGATCCCCGCGGCGGACCATGCCGTGAGCAGGCGGCCGTGGATGGCGCCGACGAACTGCGTGCCGAACACGTCGGCAAGATAGGCCGGCACCGTCGCGAAGCCGCCGCCGTACATCGAGAGGATGATGCCGAAAGCGAGCACGAAAAGCGCCTTGTTTTCGGTGTGCGCCAGAGTTGGCGCGCTCGCATAGAGCGCGATGCCGAGCAAGAAGAACGTGTAGTAGGTCGCTTTGCGCCCAATGTAGTCCGACATCGAGGCCCAGAAGATCCGGCCGCCGATGTTGAAGAGCGAGAGCAGTCCGGTGAAAGCAGAAGCAATGGTCGCGACTATGCGCCGCTGCTCATCGTTGAGGTGCGTGAAGGTGATGTCGGGATGGCCTATGAGCGAGCCTGCGAAGATCTCTTGCAGCATCGGAGAGGCCATGCCGATGACGCCGATGCCCGCGCTCACGTTGAGGAACAGCACGCCCCAGATCAGCCAGAACTGCGCGGTTTTGTGGGCGTCGCGCAAGTGGACGTGACCATGAGTGATCATGGCCTTGGTGCCGGGAGTGGGTGGCGTCCAACCCTCGGGCCGCCAGTGGGCTGGGGGAAGTCGATACCCGAAAGCGCCGCCCAACATAAAGATAAAGTAGATGACGGCCATCGTGACGAAGGTCTGCCAGACGCCGACCGAGGTCGCTGACCGAAACTGGTTCATCAGGATGTCCGCAAGCGGCGAGCCGATCATGGCACCGCCGCCGAAGCCCATGATCGCCATGCCTGTCGCCATTCCGCGCCGGTCGGGGAACCATTTGACCAAGGTCGAGACCGGCGAAATGTAGCCCAGACCCAGGCCGATGCCACCGATCACGCCGGAGCCGATCCACAGCATCCAGAGCTGATGCAGGATGACGCCGACGGCGGAGATCAAGAGGCCGCCGCACCAGCAGCACGCCGCCACCACGCCGGCTTTTCGCGGTCCAGCGCGTTCGAGCCAACCGCCCCACAGCGCGGCCGAGGAGCCGAGGAAAATGAAAAACAGCGTGTACATCGGCGTCATATCGACGATGCGCCAGTCGCACGTCGTCATGAACAGCGACGAGATGAGCGAGGGCTCAGGGCAAGCTACGTACTTCTGGACGCCAATCGCGCGCGAGAGCGGAATCCAGAACACGCTGAAGCCGTAGGCCATGCCGATACAGAGATGGATCGCCAGCGCGGCCGGCGGCATCAGCCACCGGTTGAAGCCGGGTTGCGAGATGATCCGCTCGCGATCGAGCAAACCTGGCTGCGCCCCGTTGTTGATAGTTTCGATCGCGGCCATGCTTTACCTCTCTATGGCATCGTGGCTGTCGGTCACGTCACCGGCCAACCACGCCCCTCTTATGATCGGAGCACGTTCCGCTTGTCGACCGGCGACGCTGCTGTTCGGCCTTGCCTGACCATCGTTACGGTTAAGCTGACGCCCAGAGTTGAAACTTGGCAGCAGCACCACTCACTTAAACGGCGATCCGCGATGCAGCAACCACAATTAGAAGATCCGCGCTACTTAGACGGGTTCTGCCACCTCTACCACTGATTCATTAGCGCGTGTGGAGATGGAACCGGTCGCTACGACGCCAGCTACGCTCTCGAGGTCTTTGCGGCGGACCCGACACGTTTCCGGCTGGTCAAGCCGGTCAATCCAAACGACCCCGCCGCGGTCGACACGATCGCCCAGTGGGCTCCACCCAGGGCACGGTTGGTATCCGCATTTTCTTAAGGGACAACGCTCAACCGACCCGGCGGGCCCCGCGATCAACCGAGTCCTCGCCACGGCGGCGCAGCATTCGCTGCCGGTCAACGTGACGTGCACGGGACGCCTCGAACACGCGGTCAGCTCGCGGCGCGCAATCCCAATACGCGCATGGTGATCGACCATCTCGGCCTGCCGCAGCCGCATCCGCCCGCCGAGCCCTTCGCAGAGGATGGTGATCGATGCCTGTCCGCGGGCGCCGCAGCGGAGACAGTACCGGGAAAGGATTTCTGGTATCGCCTTCCCTGACTAAACGAACAACCGTCACTACTTGTCCGTGCGGGGGCCCGGCGCTGCAGCCAGCGTGCTCGGTGTTCCGTCTGTCGCACTCTGACGGGCACTTCAGATATCGATCCTGTACTCATGACTGTCGCAAAGGATCTGGCCCCAGCTGGCCCGGCGATCGTCGGGCATTGCCCCGTTTCTCCGGCGCGCACCCGGACGAATTCGGCGCTGAGAAAAGCGCTCGGTGAAGGATCGAAGCTAGGGCGGACATCGGCGATGCGTCCGCTCCCGTCGCGTCGGGCCAATGGGCAACATAGCGTCGGCGAAATGACTATCCGGCGTCCGACACCTTGATCAGTTTCCGCCAGACTAGCCCCAATCCACAGAGTCCTAGGCCAGCCATAATAAGGATCGCCACCGGAGGTCCAATTTGCGCCGATAAGATGCCGATCATCAGCACTCCGACGGGCCCGGTGCCGATGCACATGGTCACGATGCCCATCACGCGCGATCGCGTCGCCGGTGGGGCTTCGGT
>JBJMQW010000021.1:0-3709 GCA_045802495.1 Allostellaceae bacterium
GCGCCCTCGATGACGACGCCGGCGGTTGCGTATTTCCAGAAGCCGACTAGCAGCTTACGGCCAAGGCCACGATCGTAGCCATAAAGGCAAGGCTGATCACGGGCCCGAATACCTGGCGCGGTCACGAGCCGGCGACTTATATCGCGCTGCCGCGTCAGCATCGGCAAGCCTTCGGTCGATATCCTTCCGTTCAGTCCGCCTCTCCTCCCGGACACGCACGGTGGTTCAATCGCCCTCGTGAGTTCTGGTAGCGCCGCCGCTTCAAGCAGCTCAAGCGCGCCGCGGCACAGGCTCGCAAAATCGCCCGCGTCCACTGCCAATTTTTGGGGCGGCGGGTGAAGGGTGGGGTGCCGAGGTTTCGCAGAGTAGCGTCCCATCGCCCCTGCCAAGCCGCGGACGGTGCGGCTAGGTCGAGTTGGAGGCGCGACGTGGCCCTTGTGGCTCGCCCGGGCTCGTTGTTATCGACAACTGGGGGAACGGCGCGACGCTTCCCGGAGAGACTGGTGCTGATCGAGGCATCTCCACCGGCCCCACCGGTGGAGATGCCGTTACCTATGCGTTACCTTCGGCCCGCAATGACTGCCGATACTCGGTCATAACACTTTGAAAACATTGGCGCACCCGGCGAGATTCGAACTCACGACCTCTGCCTTCGGAGGGCAGCGCTCTATCCAGCTGAGCTACGGGTGCCGGCGCAGGGGTTTCGACAAGCAAGCGCGAGAGAGGCATACAGGTTGAAGAGTGCCGGCGCAACTGTGTTGCCGATCGCCATCGCCGCGAGGGCGAAAGCACTTCGTAACCAAATGCCGCCATTCATTGGCCGCAATTTCAGTCCCTTTTTTGCGCCGCCGCCGAGCCTGCGCGCTGCGCGCGGGGCACGCAGATGCGACACAGGGGATAGATGGATCTTCAGCTCGCCGAAAGACCGCGACACCGCGCGGTCCCAGCGCCTGACCAGGCGGTCGTCGAAAAACTGGAGCAGCGTCTCGGCCGGCTGCATGCCCGCCAGCGGCTCGGCATCGAGGCGGATCTCGAGGGCCGGATTTTCGGCCAGGGAATAAACTTCTTTCATCCCGAGAATTGGTCCCGCAGCGCTCCTCTTATTCGGACGGCATTAAAGCTGACCGGGCTCTATTGGCGCGGACGGCAAAATGCCGAGCGCATCCAAATTCGGCATCACGATGTCGTGCTGCACGAGTTGCCGGCCTCATTCGACGGCTTCACGATCCTCCAGATCAGCGACCCGCACGCCGACATAAACGAAGGGACGATGGACCGGCTGATCGAGCTGCTTCCTACCATCGCCTACGACATCTGTGTTTTGACCGGAGACTACCGCGGCAAGACCTATGGGCCTTTCGATGCCGCGTTGGACGTCATGGCTCGTGTATGCGCCGAGCTGAGGGCGCCGGTCTACGGGGTTCTCGGCAATCACGACACGATCCGCATGGTGCCAGGCCTGGAGGAGATGGGCGTCCGAATGCTGCTCAATGAAGCCCAGGCGCTGGTGCGCGGCGGCGAGCGCGTTCATCTGGTCGGCATCGACGACGCCCACTACTACCGCGTCGACAACATCGAGAAGGCGGTCGAACAAGTGCCGAGCGCGGAGCTGGCGATCCTGCTGTCCCATACGCCGGAGATCTACCGCCAAGCGGCGCATGCGGGGTTCAAGCTGCTGCTGAGCGGGCATACCCATGGTGGCCAGATCTGCCTGCCGGGCGCGATACCGCTCACCCTCGATTCGGTGCTGCCGAGGCGGATGGGGGCGGGCGCGTGGAAATATCACGACATGATCGGGTACACCTCCGTCGGCGTCGGAGCGAGCATTCTTCCGGTGCGGATCAACTGCCCGCCCGAGATCACCTTGCACCGATTGAGGTGCGGGCGCCCGTGCCGTCAATAGGGGCGGTCGCGAAGCCGCAAAGCGAAGAGCAGCCGAGAAAGCAATATCTCGCCGACAAAGAACAAGACCGCGCAGACAACGATATCCGCCGGCGTAACCGGCAACACCATCCGAGAAGCCAGCAGAGGAAACAGCGACTCCGGAAGCTGATCGAGACCGATCGCCTGGCTGCTCGATGGCATGCCGAGGCGGCGCTTTACAAAGCTTGAGACCAGGTCTCCCACCATCGCGAAACTGCCGACCAGAAATCCGACCCGCCAGCCGAGCCCGATCAGCTCGGAGCCGGCGGTCGTTACCAGGATGGCCAGCAAGACGCCGCGTATCGTCTTCGAACGCCCGAGCAGCGGCTGGCCATCAGCAAATTCGAGATCGCCGTCGAGGGGCTGAGAGCAACGCCGCCCGAGGATCCTTTTGGCAATGACCGGCGTGCCGTTGGCCAGCAGCAACAGAAGCAACAGCTCCAGGACGAGGTCGGGCTGCATGCGTCAGCGCGCGTCGAGCGATACCTGGCTCGCCTCGCCGGGCAGGAAGGCGTGCGCCGCGCCGCGGTCGGCGCCGGATGGCAGAGGTGCCGCGGGACGCTGCACCCAGCTCGCGACATCGGCGATCACGAGCGGGCCTTCGAGGTCGCGCAACAACATATGGTAGCCTTCCTCGTACCAGGCGAGCCTCGCGCGGCGACGGCATTCGGCTGGCAGGGTCGAAACAAAGCGACGGATGGGCTCCTTCGGCACAATCTCGTCCTTGCCGCCATACATCAGCAATATCGGCGCATCGAGAAGCGGCGCGGAGACGAGTGCCGCATCCATCAGATCGACGAGCCCGTAGATCGTGTCGACGCGAGTGGCTTTGATGACCAGCGGATCGCGCGACAAAGCGCGGAGCATCTCGACATTGTCCGACGGCTTGATCTTTAGCCCGCGGCCGGTGAGGGTCAGCTCCGGCATCAGGCGCACCCCGACCCACAGCGCCAACCGGGGCCAGATTTCCATTGTAGAGCGGCCCCACACTGCCGGAGCGCTCAGGACGACGCCGTCGACGTCGGGCGCGCGGGTGCCGCTCTCGCCGGTCAACGCGACGACCGCGACCGCCCCACCCATGCTCTCGCCGAGCAAATAAACCGGCACCCGGGGATAAAGCCGACGCAATAGCTGCGCCGCTGTGGCGGCGTCGGCCGCGAGGGCCGCCCGGCCAGGCCATAGGCCTCGCTCCGGCGCGGCGCCAAAACCGCGCTGATCGTAAGCATATGTGGCGATGCCGTACCCGGCCCACATCGCCGCCGGTCCCTCGAAGGCGTTGCTGTCGTCGTTGAAGCCATGGAGAGCAAGAATCACTGCCTTGATTTCACCCGGCGGTAGCCATGTTCGCAAGGGCAAAACCTCGCCGTCGGCCGTCACGAACCCGTCCCGGGTAAACCGTGGAACTGGTTTCGGCTCGGGCGCCGCGCGAGGCGTGGCGATCCCCGCCAGCCGCACATCATCGTCGACGGTCGGAGCGCAGCCGGCCCAGAACAGCAGAACCGCGAGCCACAACCAGATGCAGCCGATCCGCGATATGATCGCCGGCCGGTTGCTCACGCCTGATCGCCGGCGACAAAATAGCCCGCGATTGATTGTGGAGCGGCGATACGTATCATCGGGTTCGACGAGTGATCGGCGGGGCATTTGGTCGCCCGCCCTGAATGTTCCGGTCGCATATGGGGCCTTTCGAAACCATCTACATTAACGAGACAGTGGCTGCCTGCAATGGCGGCGGCGGGCCGCTCGGCCATCCCAGGGTCTTCCTCAATCTCGGACATGACGGGAA
>JBJMQW010000438.1:0-9816 GCA_045802495.1 Allostellaceae bacterium
AAAGAGATCGATGGCGCCGTGCCGGTCCTGGTCACTGGCGCCCGAAACATGCGGTGTGATCAGCACCCTCGGATCCGACCACAGCTCGGCCATCGGCAAATGCTCGAACTCGCCGTCATAGACATCGAGCACGACGCCCCGCAGATGATTGCGCCGCAACGCGGCGACGAGCGCTACCTCGTCGACGATCTCGCCGCGCGCGACATTGACAAGCACGCTACCGGGCTTCATCGCGGCGAAGCGGCTGTCGCTGAACAGGTGGGTTGTCTCCGGCGTCCATTGGCAGCAAATCACGACGAAGTCGCTATCGGGAAGATACCGATCGAGTTCCCCGGCGCCGCCGAGTGCGCTGAAGCCCGGCGGCAATGGATCATCGGGATTTGGCGCTCGGCGAGTGCCGACAACCCGCATGCCTAACGCTGCGCAGAGCCTGCCCACCTCGAGCCCGATGCCGCCAGCGCCAACCACCAAAGCCGTCTTGCCCTCTATCAGGAGAGGGCGATAAGCACGGTGATCAAACGCTTTGGCGTCACGATCGATCGTGGCGCGATCAAGGCCTTTGGCAAAATGCAGAATGCCCGCGACGGCATATTCCGCCATCGCCAAGGTGTTGCCCGACCCGCGCGAGGTCGTCACCATGACATCGCTGCCCCAGAGATCGCCCAGGCGCAGATTGCTCGCCCCGGCCGGGCGCTGGTGAAACCATCTGAGCTGTGGCGCGCGGGCGCGCAGGTCGAGCGGGAATGGCCAGCCGCCGAGAATGATTTCGGCCTCGGCGAGCAGCCGATCCCGCTCCTCGCGGGTCCCCGAGCCAACGGAATTGGACGACAGGTAGCGTGTCGCCGCAAAGTCGGGCCAGGTTTCGCGGATTTCGCCGTCGAACCAGCCGCCCGCATCGATCATCCGGACCCGCGGATCGACGGCCGCGATCTTGGCGCGGTTTGCAGCGCCGATGCGCTGGATCAGAAGGAGGTTGGTCTGCTGCATCACAGGAGGTCGCGGGCCCGTTCGATGTCTTCGAGCACCCCCAAGTGAGAGACGAGAAGCACCTCGTCGAAGCCCATTTGCGCGATCCTCTTTAAGCGCCGGCGCGCCTCGTCCGGCGAGCAGATCAGTGAGGTGTGCGCCACGGCCGCGAGCTCGGCAGATTCCGGGCGGTTGGCGAGGTCGATCGCGACATTGGCGAGGACTGCGTTGTCGCCGCCCGCCTCCCGATAGACGCGCATTCCCCCCTCGAGGTCGTCCAGGCTGCTGTACCTGCCCGACGGTGTCCAACCCTGGCATTCCTTGGCGGCAAAGGTGATCCACCGCGGGCTGCGCCAGGCGCCGATCAGGATCGGCGGGCCACCTTCACAGCCCGGCCACGGCGATAAGGCCCCACCATTGACGGGCTCCCCGCGCCACGTCTTGCCCATGAGGTCAAGCGAGCTTCGGAGAGTGCGAAACCGCTGGTCGTAATCGCCGCCGAGCAGTTCAAAATCGGCGCGCGTCGAGCCGCTGCCGACGCCGAGGCGCAGGCGGCCGCCGGACAGGGCTTGTACCGACATCACCCGGTGAGCGAGCTCGATCGGGTGGCGCAGCGAAACCTGCAGCACGGCGATCCCCAATTCGACTCGTTCGGTCGCCGTGGCAAGAGCCGACAAGGTCACGAGTGGATCGAGCGTGGGGCGGCCGCGGCCCAGCGAATCCCCCACCCAGATCCCGGGGAACCCGCCCGCTTCGGCTCGGCGGGCGTAATCGGCCATTCCGCCGAGTAATCGGCTGTCGGAGGGGTCAGGGCGGATCTGAACGCTGACTCTCATCGCGCCTAGGCCTGCAGCGGGCGCATCAGACCGGCAAGGCGGTCGAGGATCGGCAGGACTGCCTCAGCCTTTTCCGGAGGCACCGGAAAATTTACCCGCGCGACACCAAGGTCGCGAAAGCGCTTCAGCATATCCGGGTCCTCCGGCGCACCGCCCAGAGTGACCTCTAAAGATCGCGGGTCGCGCCCAGCCTCCTCGGCCATCTGGCGAAAGCGGGGCAGGTATTCGAGCGGATTGCCGCTGCTGGCGTTCGGGTACCATCCGTCGCCGTAGCGAACTGCCCGGCGCGCCGCCCACGGAAAGGCGCCGCCAAGGATGACCGGCGGATGCGGCTTCTGCACCGCTTTCGGCCAGGTCATCATCTTCGAGAATTTGACGATGTCGCCGTGGTATTCGGCTTCCGACTTGGTCCAGATCTCCTTCATCGCCTCGATCTGTTCGCGCATCTTCTTGAAGCGAGAGGCGAATTCCGTTCCGTGGTTCTCGATCTCCTCGGCGTTCCAGCCGCCGCCGATGCCGAACAGAAAGCGCCCGCCCGACACCTGGTCGATCGAGGCCACGAGCTTTGCCGTTTGGATCGTGTCGCGCTGGATCACCAGGCACACGCCGGTGCCCAGTTTGAGCCGCTTGGTAACCGCCGCCGCGACGCCCAGAGTAACAAACGGATCCATCACGTCGTAATAGCGCTTCGGCAACTCGCCGCCGCCCGGGGCGGGGGTACGCCGCGGCACCGGGATATGTGAATGCTCGGCCACCCACAACGAGTCGAAGCCTCGCTCCTCCAGAGCCACGGCGAGCTCGGCAGGGGAAATCGAGTAGTCGGTAAAGAAGATCGATGCGCCGAATTGCATGGCTTATCCTTGACTGTTGATACCCAATGGCGATTTTCGATCGAGGCGTGCGGCATTCCGTGGATCGGGAGTGAGCCGCACTCCGATTGATTCTTAATACACATCCCCTGCGGCACGGGCGACTCTTTCGACGGCGCGTAGCCAGTCTTCCAGGGCGCGCTCGGCAGGTTCGACCAGGATGTGCTCGACACCGGCCTTGCCATAGGCGGCGAGGCGGGCACGGAGAGCGCCATCGTCCTTGCCGTCCCAGCCGTAGCGCAGCGAAATCGTGAACTCCGGTTCGGGACGCTGTTCGCGCAGGCGCCGCACGACCGGAGCGGCCTGTTCGGGGGAAAGGCGCGAGCCGTGCCACCCTTCGGCAAGCCTGACGGCGCGGGCGAGCGCCGCCTCGGAACTCCCGCCGATCCAGATCGGGATCGGCTTCACCGGCTGCGGCAGCATCCGCATTTCCTCGACAATGGCAGGGATATGGCGCGCCGGGAAAGTGACCGGGTCTTGGCTCCATGCCGCCCGCATCAGCGCGATGCCCTCATCCATGCGCCGCCCGCGTTCGCGGAACGGCGCGCCGAGCGCAGCGAATTCGGCCTCCATCCAGCCGACCCCGGCGCCAAGGATCAGCCGGCCCTCGGACAGGTTCTGCAATGTCGCCAATTCCTTGGCAAGCGGCAGCGGGTGGCGCATCGGCAAGACCAGCACGCTGGTGCCGAGCCCGATCCTCTTGGTGAAAGCCGCCGCCCAGGTCAGGCTCAAAACCGGGTCGTAGAAGATCGCCGAAGGCGGGTATGGCGCAGCCTTCGGAATGATGATGTGCTCGCTCGTCCAGGCATCGGCGAAGCCGAGATCCTCGGCCTGCACCGCCGCCCGCCGGATCGCCTCGGGGCCGGCTTTGCGCCCGATATGCGGCAAGTGAATCCCCACCCGCATCGTCAATCCTCCGCAGTTCTCGCGCAAGATTACCTGCCGCCGCCATCATCCAACAACAGGGCTGGCACCACCAACAGCTCCCGTGTGTCCCCCACCTCCAAGAATGAGGCACGCTCGACGGCTTCTCGTGCAACGCTGTTGCATTGTTTTATTGTGTCGGCAATCAATAGGGTTAAAAAATCTGCTGGGCACGGGAGCCAAACACGCGCCAAATACGTTAGCAATAGCAGGGAGGGGGTGCTCCATGTGGTCCATATTCCCGGCAGCCGCCTTGCTCCTCGCGCAGGCGCAGCCCGGTCCTCCTGAGAAGTGGTGCTTCGAAAGAGGGCAGGGCGGCGCTCAGCTTTGCGAGGGCACAGAAACGGCGTGCAACGACTTGCTTAAAATCAACTCAGAGATCGCGACAGGTCCGTGCCTGCGCGTCGAGCCGAACCTGGAACAATCAGGCTCGACGATGGGACTACCACCCAGCTCGGAAAAGCGGACACGAACTGAACAATAGGTAAGTCACGAGTGGCTGGGAGCCCCGGCCCGGATCGCTTCGCTGGAACAGGCTATCCGGGCCCAGCGCCGTCGTAAGCGACCTAAACTCCCGACGCATGTGCTCCTTACAAGCGTGTTAATCCGACGACGCGTGTCTTAATCTGGCTGAGTTCTGGCTGGGGCGCCAGGATTCGAACCTGGGAATGGCGGAATCAAAATCCGCTGCCTTACCACTTGGCTACGCCCCATTTGCGCGCGCGGCAAGTTAACCGGAATGGCCCTGTTCGGCAATAAACGCGCCGGCCGCGCACCACCATCGCGGCTCGGCCGCGGCCACCGTCGCTCGGGCCCGTTCGGCGGAAGCGCGATCGGCGAAGAGTGCAAAGCAGGTGGCGCCGCTGCCGCTCATCCGCGCCAGCAATACGCCGGGCAGCGCCCCGAGCTGCCTCAGCACCGCCCTGATCTCCGGCACATGCCCGATGGCGACCTTCGTAAGATCGTTGCGCCGCGGCACCAGCATTTGGGCGAGGCCGACGGCATCGCCGGGCATCGACGAAAACCGGCCGGCGTGACTAAAGGGGCTGCGCCAGGCTTTGAAAACCGTGGCAGTCGGCAATACCTTGCGCGGATTGACGAGCAGGATTCCGGCCGGTGGCAGCGCCGCCGCCGGATCGAGCCGCTCGCCGATGCCGCCGACCCAAACCGGCCGCCGGTAAAGGCAGGCGGGGATGTCGGCGCCGAGACTGGCGCCGATCTCGTGAAGCTGCTCGTCGCCGATCGCCGCTTCCCATAAGCGTCGCAACGCCAGCAGCGCTGCGGCGGCGTCGCTCGACCCGCCGGCGATCCCGGCCGATATCGGCAGGTTTTTCTCGAGGTGCAGGGAGGCGCCGCCGGTGACCCCGGCACGACCTGCGAGAAGGCGGGCGGCGCGCAGCACCAGATTGTCGTCTGCCGCGACGGTGATGTGGGCCGCTTCGGGGCCGGTTACTTCAAGCGACAATGCTTCGGCGGGTTCGGCGGCCAGGCGATCGCCGATATCCGCAAAGGCTACTAGGCTGTCGAGCAGATGATAGCCGTCGGGGCGCCGCCCGATAACATGAAGGTAGAGGTTGATCTTTGCCGGCGCAAAAACCGCAATCGGTATCAAAGGCTCAACCGCCGCGCGCCCCGGTGGTGGTGGTCGGCACCGTGCCGCCGTCGAGCTTGGCCTGGATCGGCTTGATCTCGTCGTCCTGCGGCCCGAACTGTAGCGCGCGGCGCCACTGGTAGCGCGCCTCTGTGGGGCGGTCGTTCTGCCAATAGGCGTCACCGAGGTGATCGTTTATCGTCGGGTCTTGGGGAACCAGCTCGATCGCCTTTTCGAGATACTGAACCGCGCTCGCGTAGTCGCCGAGCCGGTAATGCGCCCAACCGAGACTGTCGACGATGTAGCCGTCTTCGGGCCGGAGCTCGACGGCTTTTTCGATCATCTTGAGCCCGCGCTCCAAATTCTCGCCGCGGTCGATCCAGGAATAGCCGAGATAATTAAGCACCAACGGCTGGTCGGGTTTGAGCTCCAGGGCGTGCAGCAGATCGGCCTCGGCTCGCTGCCACTGGCCCGATCGCTCCAGCGCGATTCCCCGGCTGTAGAACAGCGCCCAACGCTCCGGCAGGCCGGCGGCTTTGAACCGCTGGATCGCCTCGTCATAGGCGTCGACCGCCTCGGCGAACCGCTTCTTGCCGCGCAGCAAATCACCGAGCTGCATATCGGCGCCGGCCCGCATCGGCGCCTCCGCGGCCATTTCCTTCAACTTCGCGATCGCTTCATCGGTCCGGTCAAGCATTTCGAGATTGGCGGCCACCCGTAAGCGCGCCGACCACGAATAGGGCGAATTCGCCGGGATCTGGTCGAGGATTGCGAGGCTCAGCTCCGGCTTGTTCCCGGCGCTCAGGACATCGGAGAGCAACAGCTGGCCAAGCACCAGGTGCGGGCGCAAATCAAGCGCGCACCGGCTGTAGAGCAAGGCCAAATCTATTGTTTCCGGCTGGTTGACGACGCTGGCTAAATCGAAAAGAGCCTCCGCCAACCCGTCCTCGGCAGACTGGATCAACGGCCGGGAATATCCGGCAGGCTTGGCGGCCAGCATGGATTCCGCCAGCTCGCTCCCGGCATTTTCTCTGATGAATTGTCGATACAGCGCCTGCGCCTCGTCGTTCCGGCCGTGACGTTCGTAAAAATCGGCCATCGCGTCGGTCAGCCGCCAATTGAGCTGACCGCTCGCTTCAAGCGTCTTCTTGAAATTCTCCTCAGCCGCATCAGCCCGACCGGCAAAATCGTAGATCAGCCCGAGCTGATAAAATTTGAGCGGGGCAAAGCCGTTAAATTTGTCGAATTCCTGTAATGCCCGGTCGGCACCCGCAAGATCATCAATCGCCATGCGGGTCCAGGCGCGCGCGAGCGGCCCGACGAATCGATGCACCCCCTCCTTGGGCAGCGCTTCGGCGTAGGCCAGCGCCGCCGGCCTGTCCCCTTTTTCAACTCTGTCCAGCAGCAGCACCAGCTGCGCCACCGCATCGCTCGAATCGATTTTGAGCTCTTTCTCGGCGAGGATTCGAGCTTGCGCGAACTGTCCAACGCTGACTTTCATAAGAAAGGTGCGAGTGATCAATTCCGGCGCTTCTGGATCGGCCTGAAGCGCTTCCTCGAACCAACCCGCAGCGGCCTGGTAGTCGCGAATATGCTGCGCATGGCGACCGGCCAAGTAAGAGCCGAACAAAGTGTCGGTCACGGGCTCGGATTTGTCCGCGCTCGGTGAGGCCGCGCTCGTCCCGGCCGATAAACCGGCGAGCACGACGCCCGCCAGGCTCCAACTCCGGCAGGCGTCCAGTACTGATCTTCGCATGTATCCTCTACCCATTCGCCGGTATCACATGTTTGGATAATTAGGCCCGCCGCCTCCCTCCGGTACGACCCAATCGATATTCTGCTCCGGATCCTTGATGTCGCAGGTCTTGCAGTGGACGCAATTCTGCGCGTTTATCTGTAAATAAGGCGCGTCCGTTTCGGCCTGCCGTACGATCTCGTAGACACCCGCCGGACAATAGCGCTGTTCGGGCGAATCGTAGAGCCGATAATTGACCGCGATCGCCTTTTCCGGATCGCCAAGCCGCAGATGCGACGGCTGATCCTCTTCGTGGTTGGTATTCGAAATGAACACCGAGGAGAGGCGATCGAAGCTGATTTTGCCGTCGGGCCTGGGGTAGTCGATTCGCGGCGACTCGCCGGCCTTGGCCAATTGCAGGTGGTCCGGGTGGTGGTGGAATGTCCAGGGCGCCGCGCCGCGCAAGATGTAGGTGTCCAGCGCCGAATAGGCGAGGCCGGCCCATAATCCCCACCGGAAGCTCGGCCGGATGTTGCGCACCCGGCGCAATTCCTCCCACACCCAGCTCGCCTCCAGAGCGCGCCGAATTTCCGCGGTGGGCGTTCCCGAAAGCCTGCCAAATACGGCTTCGGCTGCAACCATCCCCGACTTCATCGAGGTATGGGTGCCCTTGATCTTGGGCATATTGAGAAATCCGGCGGCATCGCCGATCAACGCGCCACCCGGAAACTCGAGCCGCGGGATCGACTGAAAGCCGCCCTCGTTGAGCGCCCGCGCACCATAGGAAATCCGTCGGCCGCCTTCGAAGAAAGGCCGGATCGCGGGGTGCGTCTTGAAGCGCTGGAATTCTTCGAACGGGCTCAGAAACGGGTTCTTGTAATCGAGCCCGATCACGAACCCGACCGCCACTTGTCGATCTTCGAGGTGATAAAGGAAAGAGCCGCCGTAAGTCGCCGTGTCGAGAGGCCAGCCGATCGTGTGCACGACGAGCCCAGGCTGGTGCCGGTCGGATGCGACCTCCCACAGTTCTTTGACGCCGATCGCGTAGGTCTGCGGATCGACCCCGTCGCGCAACCCAAAGCGTTGCGTCACTGTCTTGGTCAGCGAGCCGTGGCAGCCTTCGGCGAGCAGCGTTTCTTTGGCGATCAGCTCCACACCAGGCTGATAACGATCGGTCGGCTGCCCATCCTTGCCGATCCCCATATCGCCGGTTGCAACCCCGCGAACCCGCCCGGAATCGTCATAGAGCACTTCGGCAGCCGCGAATCCGGGGTAAATTTCGACGCCCAGCGCCTCGGCTTGCTGCGCCAGCCAGCGGCAGAGATTGCCGAGGCTGATAATGTAGTTGCCGTGATTGGCCATTTGTGGAGGCGTCGGCAGGCGGAGCGCTCTGGCCTTGGTCAACAACAAGAACCGGTCTTCCGCCGCCGGCGTGACCAGCGGCGCCCCGCGTTCGCGCCAATCGGGCAGCAGCTCGTTCAGAGCCCGCGGCTCGAACACCGCGCCCGAAAGTATGTGGGCACCGACTTCGGAGCCTTTTTCGACAACGCAAACGCCGATGTCTTGTCCGGCTGCGGCGGCGAGCTGCTTAAGACGGATCGCCGCGGAGAGCCCAGACGGCCCAGCCCCGACGATCACGACGTCGTATTCCATCCGCTCGCGCTGTACCCGCTCCTCGCTCATCACGCTCCCGTCAAACAGCGACCACTATTAACCGCTTCCCTTCCAATATGGGTAGGCGAATTCCATCCCACAAAACCGTCCGGCGCGTCTAACATGGCGGAGCTGCCAATGCCGGCGCGCGATGCGCTGCACATCGCCCGGTTCGCGCGAGCGCCATCGGCCAGGTAGCCCAACCTCTTGGAATCTGGAGAAGGGCAGCCCAATGAAAATCGTCAAGGTCGAAGACCTGCACTGCGACGCCGGCTGGCGGGTCAATTCGTTTCTCAAGATCACCACCGACGACGGCATCACCGGCTGGTCGGAATATATGGAGGGCTACGGCGCGCAGGGCCTGACCGGGGTCATCTTGAAGCTCGCCGAGCGCTTTCTGATCGGCCAGGACCCGCGGCCGGTCGAGCGCCACAGCGCCCTTCTCTACGCCGCCACCCGGCAGGCCGCCGGCGGGGTTAACCAGATGGCGATCGCCGCGATCGAGAACGCCCTCGTCGACATCAAGGCCAAGGCATTGGGGGTGCCGGTCTACGAGATGCTCGGCGGGCCGGTGCGCGACCGGCTGCAGCTCTACTGGTCGCATTGCGGCACCTACCGCGCGCGCCATGCCGAGCGGATCAAGGAATGGGCCGGGGTCGACCCGGTGCGCTCGCTCGACGACATCGTGGCACTGGGCGAGGAGGTCAGGCGCAAGGGCTTCAAGGGGCTCAAGACCAACCTGATCCGCTTCGACCGCGACAAGCCCTACATGTATGGCCCGGGCACCGGCAACCCGCCGGGCTTTCCCGAGCTCAATGTCGACCACCGCATCGTCGATGCCGCGGTGGCGCAATTGGAGGCGTTTCGCCGCGGCGCCGGCCGCGATGTCGGTCTGCATCTCGACACCAACTTCAATTACAAGATCGACGGCTACATCAAATTGGCGCGTGCCTTGGAGCCGCTCGACCTGGTGTGGCTCGAGATCGATCTCTACGACCCGGCCGGCCTCGCCTTGATCCGCCGCTCCGCCCGTACCCCCATCTCGTCCTGCGAATCATTGTACGGCCGGCGCCAGTTCCGCCCGTATTTTGAGAACCAGTCGGTCGACTACGCGATCATTGACGTGGCGTGGAACGGCATTCTCGAATCGCTGAAGATCGCGGCCATGGCCGACGCCTATGAGGTCAATGTGGCGCCGCATAACTTCAACGGCCATTTGGGTTCATTGATCAGCGCGCATAT
>JBJMQW010000439.1:0-11292 GCA_045802495.1 Allostellaceae bacterium
GGTGATCTCGTCATGATCGAGGAAGGGTTCGAGAGGCCCCAGCCCCACCATGTCGTCGCTGAGGTCGGCGGCGAGCGCCAATTCCTCGACCTTATTGAGCTGAACCCGCTCCTCGGTGGCGATCTCGCATACCAGCTTTGCCACCTCGCCTCGCAATGTGGCGCGAGGAATGCGGCCGGCCACTGTCGGATCGATTCTCGTCATCAGAACCGAGCGGATCCGTTCCTTGAGATCGCTCAACGCGCCCAGATCGGCGATCGGGACGACGCCCTCCGACGAGTCGGAGACCAGAACAAGACCCGGGTGTCGGGGGTCGGTAAAACGGCGCCCCGAGCTGGTGTTTATCATGTCGCGAAACTCCACCATGGCACCCGCTCCGGCGCCCGCCCCGAGATCTCTGCAGCAAGCGCCGCAATCACGGCGGCGATCGGACCGCGTCGCGGGAGACCCGACACCGTGAACAGCTTCGGCCGGAAGGGAATTACAAAGTCCGGGGTCACTTTAACTCCGGACATCTCCTGCAACGTCAGCGCGCGCCGACCGCCTTCGCCGCTGCGATTGACCACCACGAGATTGCAGTGCGTTCCCTCACCCGGTCCGAAAGCGTCACGCAGCCGCACGGTATCGCGCACCGACCGCAAAGTCTGGTCGGCAACGATGATCCGGACGTCGGCAATATCGAGCGCCCGCTGATAAGGCGGAGCGGCTACTCGTGGTATATCCGCAATCACGTAGTGAAATTGCGCGCGCAGCGCTCCGACCAGGGTCTCGACCGCTTCGGCGGTGAATTCCGTGTCGGCCCGCAACGGTTCTTCGCCGCTCAGCACGAAAAGCCGCTCACCATGGACGGCCACGGCCCGCTCGAGGAAGACACTGTCGATGCGCAGCGGATTGGTCAAGGCTTCCCGCAGCCCCGGTGTCGGCGTTAGATTCAGTGACAGAGAACAGTCGCCATTCTTCAGGTCGAGGTCGAGGAGAAGGACTCGACGGTTCTGCCGATTGGCCAGATACCAGGCCAGGTTTATCGCGACACTTGTTGTGCCGACACCGCCTCGTGCACCAATGGCAGCGACCACCTTTCCGCGCTTCCGGATAATCGCGCCTTGCCCGGCGCCAGCGGGGCCTGCTGACAAGGCGTTCGCTAAAAGGTGCGCGGTAATCGGCTTTACAATGTATTCGCTGACCCCGGCTTGGACGAGGTCGCGGTACAGACCGACGTCGTTGCGATCGCCAATCGCGATAACGGTGACGCCGGGTTCGCAGAGTTCGGCAAGCTCGTGCATTCTCGAGGCCGGCATATCGACGCCGGTCATGTCGACGATGATGGTTTCGGGCGATCGTTCGGTCGCGAGGTATTGGATCGCTCGAGTAATTCCGCCGCGTTTGATTATCGTATCGGGAAAGGAAAGGTGCGAGAGGCACGACGACAGGGAGGCTTCGCTTTGTGCGTCGGTCACGAATGCCATGAGCTTAGCGCGGCTTGCCGGAGGCCTAGCTGGCTTGTCGATCGGCCCAGGATTACGGAGAGCGCCGTTGAGCATCTAAGCGTTGCTCATCCTGCGGCCAGTCTTAAGACTTGGGTATGCGGTGCTGAACACCGTCCGGGACGGACCATCCGCCGGCCGCCTGAACTCACTGGGATTTCACCGACACGGGCTTGGTTCCATGGAAGACCTCTACGATCGGCTGCTCCGCTATGACGATCTTGCTCGGGGCGAGCGCTTCGCCCAGCGCCGGTGAGACGTCACCGGCCCAAATTGGCTTAATCTCGGGCGTTTTGGCGAATCCACCGAGCGTGCCGTCTGTCGGCGCCTCGGCCGTGGTGATGCTGCGCAAAGTCAGCGAGAGTTTTCCGAGTTCGGCGGCCACATTGATGCGTTCGGCCTGTTCTGGCGTTACCTCCAACGTCACCGTCCGGCCAAAACTGTGGCCGGCCGAGGCGGGCTTGGTTTCAGGACCATCGATCACCAGCACGCGCAGGTTCTCGACGACTGTTTCGCTGACGGAGCGACGTACCAGGGGAGGATCGTGTTTAAAGGTTTGCGTGAGGATCACGTCCACGTGGTCACCGGGATATAGCAGGCCCGTGCTGGCTCCGCTGGTCGCCACTGGAATTGCAATGGCTCGAGCTCGTGGCGCAAGCACGATTTGCAAAAAGTCGCGATCGCCCGGCTTGGCGAGCGATCCGCGGGTTATGGGAGCGCCGGCTTTGGCGGCAATGCGCAGCGCTGCGCCATAGACTTCAGAGCGCACATGCTGATCGAGCTCGGCATGAGGGCCGCTGCCGGTACCGTGAGAGCGCAGAATCTGATCCGGCTCTCCGATACCTGCAGCGGGCTTCCAGATCACATCCTTGGCTCGCAGTAACGTGCCCGGAGCAAGAGCTGCCGCTGCGACGAGCACGTCAGGTCGCGCTGCCACAGTTTCTTCCGTAGCCCGTTGCGGCAGCGCACGGAGGCAAAGCATCACAACAGCCGAAAGGGAGACCAAGAACAGGAACGTCAATAGCGCTTTTGCGGACATTGTCGCTCACTTCGCCAGAAGCAGAATGATCACGCCGGCGGTCGCAATGGCGACTCCGTAGGGAACAGTGGCCTCTCCGGACCCGCCCGACGCTCCAAGCTCCGTGGTTTGCCGGCTGCCGCATTCCGACCGCCAAGAACGGGCAAGGACATCTCGCGTCATTATGACAAGCGCCAATACGCCTCCGCACAGGCTCATCAGGACGAGGAAGTCGAGAGCCTTATGATGCCCGACGAGCAATATCATCGCCGAGACGAGCTTGGCGTCGCCACCCCCGATCACGCCACGCCAGAAGAGGAGAACGCCGGCGGCGAACACCACCGCGGCGGCGGCTAAAGTAAGAGCCGCATCGATCGGGTTATCAGCGAGAACGAGACGAAGCGCCCCAAGCGCGCCAATCGTCAGGCTAAGTGTATTGGAAATGCGCCGTGTACGCACGTCGCCATAGGCGACGAGAAGAAGAAGTCCGATGGCAATAACCACGACCGGCATGTGCATTGCCCGCCCCTATCTTAGATTATGCGTGTGGCTAGTCGGAAACGAGGTGTTCATTTCCGACCGCCACTTGGCGCCATTCCCTTACGGGCTAGGAGGCAGGGGGTTAAGCGTAATGCCCGTGAGTTGGGTGGCCACGTTGCTAAACAGAGTGCTGATGCCGCTGCCGAGCGCGGTGGCCCCAACGGCTACTGCGAGCGCAATGAAGACGAGAAGCATTGCATACTCGGTGGCGGTGGCGCCACGTGCGTCGCTGCGAAAGCGTCCGATAAGACTGAGCATTTCAATATCCTTCTCAAGGAGGCTGGCTCTGTGGCCAGTAAGCGCCAAAGACGATCACAGTCGCCACTCAGCCGATGCTAAGATTAACAGTACGCTGTCAGTGCGCTGTCCAGTCCAGCGTCAGAAAACCGCCTTTTTCAATAATTTTATTATATTGGATCGGAAATCGGCCCGTCTCAGACACCCGCGGAACAATGGTCGCCCCCGAGCGTTCGGGGCGCTGTCGGCACGACAATCAGGTCGCGACCGCGAAATCGCGGATCCTTTCCAACAGTGGAGAGATTTGCGCGCGATAGCCGGCGGAGGCAGAGCGTGACAACCAAAGCTGTTCAAAGGCGACGGACGGGCAGTCCGGATAATGCCGCCGGAAGGCCATCGCCGTGCGGGTCGCCTCACTGTCCCGCCCACTCAGCGACAGCGCGGCAACCAGAAAGAGCAGCGCGCTCCCATAACTCGGGTTGCGTTCGAGCGATTTTTGGAACAGCGCGATCGAGCAATCGATACGGCCAACGAGGAGTTCGGCAAACCCGCCAAAAAAGAACCAGATGCTGTGCCGCCGGGTCCCCGGGTCGAGCCGCATGGCGCGACCGATGGCCGGAAGCGTCTCATGGGCGCGTCCGAGGAGCGCGGCGTTGTAGCCAGCAAAGCCATGGGCGATCGCCAAGTCGTGATCCATCGCCAGAGCCTGAGCGAAAGCGCCTGCCGCGTCTTCGAGCTGTCCGGCGGCAGAATAAAGCATTCCCTGCACACAATGGGCATCGGCATGTCCGGGGGCAAAAGATAGTGCCACGGCGATCGCCTCACGCCCGAGATCGGACGCTGCAAACCCGAAACGGGGATCGGCCCACCAAGGGTTGCTGACAAGATACTGGCAGGTACGAGCGAGACCGGTGAGCGCTTCGACATTGCGCGGGTCGGCCGCAAGTGCTGCGAGAAACCATCGTTGGGCCTCGGCCGTGAGCCCGGCCCGCAGCTCGCCTCCCAGTGCCAGCGCCGCGTTTGAAAGACATTCGGTCGGCTCGTGCTCGGCTCCCACCGACAGAGCAGCTCGGCGAATCTCATTCTCCAGCAGCAGAAGATGCAGCTCGCGGGAGATCTGGTGGAGGATCAACTTTCCGCCGTCTTTGATTTGCTCGACAGGATACTGGTATCGGTGCGCCCAAAGATATTCAGTTGTTGCCGCGTCCTTGATTCGCATATTTACGCGGAACGTCCCGGAATAGCCGCGCTGAATACTTCCGTCCACGATGTATCCGGTTCGCGGTCCGGCAGGCCCGGCCCCATTCCTCGAAGCCCCCGGCTGATCTATTGCCTGATGCAGAGAAAATGCCCGGCCGTGCCGATGAAGGTGGGATACCAGATGCTCGGTGAACGCCTCTGCAAGTGATTGCCAATCGGGATCGCCAGTCAGATTTCGCAGCGGCATGACCACCACCGCTATGCTTGACGACAAGCAGGGCCACAAAGGCTGCGTGCCGGAGTTAGTGGAAACGGTTATGGGCGTGTCACCTGGGTTGCGCGACCGATATGCTGCATGTCGCCGTTTGGCGGCCTCGCTGACGCCAAATCGATGCGCTCGTGAACGCATTACCCGGCCTTCAGTTGATCACCCCGAGCGTCCGGATCTGCTCGAACAATGGATGGATTTGCGCGCGATAGGTTGCGGAACCCGAACGTGACAGCCACAGCTGTTCGAACACATTCCTCCGGTACTCGGGATACAGCGCGCGAAATGATCCTGCCGTTTCCAAAGCGTCGCCGCGGCGCCCGACTAGCGAATACGCTGCCATCAAGAATAGCTGGGCACTTCCGTAGCTGGGATTGCGTTCGAGCGATTTGTTGAGCAGCTCGATCGCCTTTTCAGTTCGGCCAAGCAGCAATTCGGCAAAACCGCCGAAGAAGAACCAGATGCTGTGTCGCCGGTCCGACCGGTCGACGCTCATCGCTTTCTGCACCGCCGGCATGGTCTCGCTGGCCCGACCGAGGAAGGCTGCGTTGTAGCCGGAGAAGCCGTGAGCGATGCCCAGCTCTTGGTCCATGGCGAGCGCCTGTTGAAAGGCGCGCGCGGCGCCCTCTAGCTGGCCGGCTGCAGAGAACAACATTCCCTGGATGCAGCCCGCGAATGCGTGCCCCGGCGCTATCTCCAATGCGATCGCTATGGCTTCGCGCCCGAGGTCGGATGCGACGGTCGCGGTGCGGGAGTCACCCCACCAGGGGTTCCCCACGATGTGCTGGCAAGTGTAGGCAAGACCGACCAGCGCCTCGACGCTGCGCGGATCGCGGGCGAGCGCGGCCAGATACCATCGCTGTGCTTCAGCCGATAGCTCCGGGGTCGACCTGCCTTTCAGAGACTCCGATGCCCGGGTAAGGCATTCGGTGACCCCTGGCTCCTTGCCGGCGTCAGAGAGCGCACGGCGGCTTGCCGCCTGCAGCAGCAGGACGTGAAGCTCCCGAGAAATACGCCGGGTTATCCTGGTTTGGATCGGAGCAAGGTCTTCCGGTTTGAATTCATGCCGGCCCGCCCAAAGATACTCCGAGGTCCCGGCGTCGGTGATCCTCATGTTTACTCTGAGCGTGCCCGGAGCGCTGGTCTGGGCGCTCCCGGTCACGATATAGTCAAAATCTCGCCCGTTTGAGCGGGACGAAATGCCCAAGGCGCCGCGCTCTTCTTGCAGCGGCTTTAGGGAGAGACCTCGGCCATGCCGCAGAAGATCAGTAACAAGATCGTCGGTAAACGCTTCGACGAGGTATTGCTGGTCGGGATCGCCGGTCAGGTTCCGCACCGGTGCCACAGCCACCGCAACGTTCGGCAGTAAACAGGGCCAGGCGGATTTCGCCATCTCCGCACCCGGCGTCTGAAGGCACCGCCGACTAGAAGCGACGGGCGATCGATTTTGTTCGACATCGAAAGCTGCTGGGGCCACGTCGTCGGCTGTTCGGCCCGGCTCATCGAGTTCGCGGGAACCGCTAGACTGCGCGATCTCGCTGGCAAGCGCCTGCGTCTCGACGTCGGGGGCTACTCCAAGCTCTCGCTTTAGCGTTTCTGTGCAGCTCTTGTATTGCCGCAGCGCCTCGCCCCGCCGTCCGGCACGCGCGTAAGCGCGCATCAGCGCGCGTTGACCGAACTCGGAGAGCGGATCGAGCGCCACCAAGCGCCGTCCGGATTGGATCGCCGCATCATGCTCGCCGGCGGCGTCGTGCGCCGCGGTCAAACGATGCAGGACGTCGCAAACTACGGTGAGGGTGCGGTCCCGCTCGGACGCCAGCCATTCCTGAAATGGCTCCGAGTCGATATCAAAATCCGCCAGAAACTCACCGCGATAGAGACCCGCCGCCGCTTGCAGCTCGGATCGCCGCTGGGAGCGGGACAAACGCTCGAAGTCGTCGAGGTCGGCAGTCACGTGCTGGAGGCAACAATTGGCAAAGTCCGCGACAAGGTGCTGTGCAGCGTTGTCTCCTAGCGCCTTGCGCAACTCCAACAGACAATTGCGCAGGCTGTGCCGCGCTTGCTCTGATCCCTGGTAGGGCCACAGTAGGTCGGCCAGCCGCTCGCGGCTGACTGTCTGGCCACCTTGAGCGGCCAAATAAGCGAGCAAGGCACGCGCCTTCTTTGGCAGCTTTCCGAGTCGAGAATCATTGCTCTCGATCGTCAGGGACCCAAGAATATTGATCGACAAAGTCATCGCCGCTGTCCCAATGTGCAGGTGAATACGCCCGCGTCGATCACGACAATCCGCATCGGCCGACCGAAGATGGTTAATGATTAAGTATGTGCGGAGACTCGACCTCCTCGGCAAGCAAATAGCGTACCCGACGCATCACCCGCACGATCATCGAGAGCTCTCCCGTAATTTTGCCCTGTAAGCGGCGATCTTTTCTTCGAGGACTCGGCAGAGTTCCTCGAGACCGCGGGCCCGCAGAAAGGGCAGCAAATCCTGATACCTAAGTGCACGATCACCGATCGGTTCCGGGACGGCTTCGTTCCACAGTTCGGCTGGCGTGAGGCTGGGACCGAAGGCTTCGGTATTCTCAACCCCCGCCGCCAGGAGCTCGAGACGGGTGCGCAGACACTTCTCGCAGCGACCGCAATTAGCTCGGTCCCCAATACCGCTCGGGCAAACGCGCAAGGCGTCGAGCGCCGTCGGCCAGGCAGCGAGGTCGCGCACCTTGTCGAGCCGGGAAAAGCGCGAGCCGTCGTGCATGACGGTCACGCGCTGACTAGAGAAAAGGCCGTCGACCGCTGCATGAGATCCGGCCGGAACCGGGTTTGTGACGGGATAGGTGCCCCCTATGAAAAGGAAAGCCGGACCGGCCACGGCGGCATGACCGACGGCAGCCAGTGCGGCCCCGACCTGCCGATGTTCCCAAAAATCCGGCTTAGACGGCAGATGACGCAGGTTGGTACGGCAGGGAATTATCTGCACTGAAGCCTCGGCGGCCAAAGGTTGGAGGCTTCGGAGAACCGTCTGAAACCGGCTGTGCTCAGGGTCGCGCGCCCGCTTTCCGATGTCGAACCCGTGGACGAGTAGGGCATATCGAATATAGCCGGCATCATCGGGGCGATAGATCCGGCGATTGCGCATCAGTACGTGGAAACCGTCCACACCCCCCGATAAAAAGGAAAACGCACGCCGCGTGCCGGTAATTATTTGACCGCGTCCTCGCGGCAAGGTCTCGATCGCCGGGGCGGCGCCGGGCATCCCGCCCCAGCTCTGCCACCAGGCGTGAGCGGTCCGTACACCTTCGACCAGCAGCGGGCAGGGCCGTCCCTCGATTTTGAGCCTCGTCTCTCCGTGTATCGCCGCTACCGGAAAACAGGCAGCGAGGAAAGCATCTGTCAACGGCTCATCAACTGCTCGCCCGTCGCCATCTCCATCATAAATTTCAAAGAACAGCTCTTGTTGTGGATAGTTATGATCCTCCCAAATTACTGTGGCAGAGCTGGTTCTTGAATCACTATTGATGGATGCAGTAAAGTCCCGGATGATCATCGGCTGTCATCCTGGGGGTAAACATTTAGCGCCTGCTGGGCAGGAGCATTCGAGTTCGCCACGGCGGCGGGCCCTCTTGTTGGAATCCGGTGTCGCTTTAACCGTAGTCGCGTCAAAAAAGCGTCAAGGACTGGTCAAAAAGCACCGAGAGGCAATAAACGCGTCAGCCGCTGCCCAAGACTCGAGAATCGTCTTGAATTGGTTGCGGCTTTTCTTATTTAGGGATCGACGCAATCGCACGTGCCTAGGACCCCCGTGCCAGGGGGTGCTGCTACGACGTAACGCGTCCTTTTCGGTCGAGCCGGCCACCCGTGGGCCGGTGTCCTTAAGGGAAACGGATATGTTCCGGCACGCGATGCGAAGTCCTCGCACCAACGTCTGACGCCCCGGGGCGCTCGCGCCCCTTAGGTGGCGCCTCATCCCGATCGGTCATACCGCCTCCGGCGCCTTTTGACGCGCGAAGCGGCATGTCGCCTCCCGTTCTGGAGGATGGTGCGATGGCACGAGCCCGTCCTGACTTTTCCCGCCCGCAAGGGCGCGCTGCTTTTCCCTCGATCGATACCGTGGTTGCCCGGTCGCGGCCGGCCGACCCGCTGATCTGCCTGCGCCCTGTGCTGATCGCCGACGCGGCGCGGCGGTTTGTCGACCTCTTTCCCGGCGATGTCCTCTATGCTGTCAAGTGCAACCCCGAGCCGCGCGTTTTGCGCGCGCTGTGGGCCGGCGGCATCCGGCATTTCGACTGCGCCTCGCTCACCGAGGTGGCGCTCATCCGCAAGCTTTTGCCCGCCGCCGAGATTCATTTCATGCATCCGGTCAAGTCACGGCCGGCAATCCGCGACGCCTTCGAAGACCATGGGGTGACCGATTTCGCATTCGACAGCACCGACGAGTTGGCAAAAATCCTACAGGAGACGGTCCCGGTCGGGCTCGTTGGCGACCCGCCTGTATTGGGGCTGTTTGTTCGGCTCGCCTTGCCGAAATGCGGCGCGGTCTACGATTTGTCCGGCAAATTCGGCGTGCCGCTCGACGCGGTGGTCGAATTGCTTCGCGCCGCCCGGCCACACGCCGCCCGCCTCGGCATCACTTTCCATGTCGGCTCGCAGTGCCTTGAGCCGAATGCCTATGCGCGAGCCCTCGCGTTGGCCGGCGAAGCGGTATCAAGCTGCGGTGTGACGGTCGATATAATCGATGTCGGCGGCGGGTTCCCGGTCAGCTATCCCGAGATGACCCCGCCGCCGCTCGGCGATTACATCGGTGCGATCAAGGCAGCCGCTGCCACGCTTCCCGATAATATCCGGCTCTGGGCCGAGCCAGGCCGCGCCCTTGTCGCCGGCGGCGGGTCGGTCGTGGTGCAGGTGCAGCAGCGGCGCGACGAAGCGCTATACGTCAATGACGGGGTCTATGGCAGCCTCAGTGATGCCGGTGCCCTCGGCTTCCGCTTCCCGGCACGGCGCATCCGTTTGGGGGAAGCCGATGGCGCGGAGGGGGCGGCGACCGACTTTGTCTTGTTTGGTCCGACCTGCGACAGTGCCGACCGGATGCGCGGGCCATTTCGGTTGCCCGCCGATATGCGTGAAGGCGACTGGATCGAGCTCGGTCAGCTCGGCGCCTACGGCGCCTGTCTTCGCACTGCTTTTAACGGGTTCGGCCGAGCCGATCTGGTCGAGGTCGGCGACCCTCCGATGCTCGTGACTCCTGGGTACGAGTAAGAGGTGGGGGCTCCTCGGGCCTCGTCCCGGATCGTCGCAGTGCCGGGCCGCCGTGAACGCCTGGGGGAAGCGCGAACAGCGCGCTGGCTGGCTGCTGCCGAGCGCGGGTGGTGGCCTTGGAAGCGATTGTCTTGCGACATGCGCAAAGCCTATTCTCGGGCCCGTGTACTTTTCAAACGGAGGGAGCGATGACGGTTGTACGGGCATCGGCGCGGGCCACCAAGCGTGGGGCGGCGGACAACTTCACTGGTGAAGTCTTTCAAGACGAGGTCCTGGTCGGACAGCCGCCGTCGCGCATGCGCGCGACGGTCGTGTCGTTCACCCCGGGGGCGCGCACCGGCTGGCACTCCCATCCGGTCGGGCAGACCCTTTATTGCCTTTCTGGCGTGGGCCGTATCTGCATCGGCAAGGGCTCGCGCCCGCAAGCCATTTACCCGGGTGACACGGTGATGATCCCGCCCGACACGATGCATTGGCACGGCGCCGCCCCCGACCGCCTTTTTGCCCATCTGGCGATGTCGGAAAACGGCGAGCAGGGCCAGGGCACGAGCTGGGCCGAGCATGTCAGCGACAGCGACTACAAGATGGAACCCGCCGCTCCTTGAAGGAGGCGGCTCAGCCGAGCGTACCGGCGGCGCGTAGCACCGCGATCTCGCCCGGTTCGAGCCAACCGGCAAGGACCGCGTCGGCGTCTTCGCCGCGGCTTGGCGGCTGCGGCGGGATCGGCAGATCGGGCACGCTCCGGCTGAAGCGCGGCGCCGGGGCGGGCTGCACGACCCCGTCGATCTCGATATAGGACCGGCGCGCCGCGTTGTGCGGGTGCTGCGGCGCCTCGTCGGTTGTCAGCACCGGCGCAAAGCAGGCATCGGACCCTTCGAGGGTGTCGCACCATTCCCGGCAGGTCCTGGTCTTGAAGAGCGCCGCCAACCGGGCCTGCGCCTCGGGCCAATGCGCGCGGTCCATTTGCGGCGGCATCGTCGCCGGATCGATGTCGAGCCGGCGCAGCAATTCGGCGTAGAACTTGCCCTCGATCGGCGCGATCGAGATCCACCGCCCGTCCGCGCATTCGTAGACATTGTAGAAATGCGAGCCGGTGTCGATGTGGTTTGTGCCGCGTTCATGCGTCGCGAGCCCCGCGGCGACCATGCCGTGGAAGGCGGTCATCAGCGAGGCGGTGCCGTCGATCATCGAGGCATCGACCACCTGCCCCCGGCTCGAGCGCTGCGCCTCGAGAACCCCGCAGACCACTCCGAAAGCGAGATATAGGGCGCCGCCGGCGAAATCGCCGATGA
>JBJMQW010000440.1:0-10150 GCA_045802495.1 Allostellaceae bacterium
ATCGAGCCTCGGCACGCCGGGCAGGAAATAGTCGGGGTTGCGCTCCATCACCAACTGATCGCCCGGGCGGTACTCCACAAATTTGAACGGCCCGGTGCCGATCGGATGGGTGCTCAGCGTATCGACCACGCTTTCGCTGACGATCGCCGCCTGGTCGGCGGCGACGGCGGCAGGCAGGTCGGCATAGGGAATTGACAGGTTGAATTTGACGGTCAGCGGATCGACCGCCTCGATACTATCGACGATGCTGAAATTGACCCGCAGGACCGAGCCGACCTCCTTGTCGAGGATCCGCTTGAAGGTGAAGACGACGTCGGACGCGTCGAACGGCTTGCCATTATGGAACTTGACCCCCGGACGCAGATGGAAGGTCCAGGTTTTCAGGTCCTCGGTCGCCTCCCAGCTGGTCGCAAGGTCGGGCTGCACCTGCAACTGCGGATCCTGTGCCGTCAGCCGGCTGAAGCAGTTGTAGACATAATTGTAATCGACGCCGCCAACGCGCATTTTTTGCGGGTCGAGCGTTGCCGGCTGGATCGCGAAAGCCACTCGAAGGGTCGATGGCTCGGCCGCCCGGGCCGGCTTGATGAGTGCCGGCAAGACCGCGGCGCCAGCCATCTGCAAGGCGCTGCGGCGAGTGATTCGCGGTTGCAACAAAGCGTCGCGCATGGGGGGCCCTCTGTTCACGCGTTTTCGCGGATTTCTTCTATCACCAGCAATCTCCATGCCAGAAGTGCGCTGGCTCCGGCCACGGTCGCTCGCAACCGTCAGGCAAAACCAGCCCAGCGGTCAAAATTCGCGCAGCGTCTCGCGTAGCGTTGATCGGCTATATGCGGTCCGCATGAGCCCGCGGCGCTGCAAGGCCGGCACCAACCCCTCGCAGACCTCATTGATGTAGCGGCGGCTGATCCGCTGAAGCGGCGTGCTGATCAGGAAGCCGTCGCCGCCGACCTCGTCGATCGCCTCGCCCATGCGCGCGGCGACCTCGTCCGGGGTGCCGGTCAGGTCGAGGCCGTTGTCATAACGTTCGGACGCAAGCTGCCGCAACGTTTTGCCGCTGCCCCATTGCTGGAACTTGTCGAGCGCGCCCGATTCGCCGTTGGTCGTCAGTTTCGGCAGGGGCTTGTCCAGATCGTATTGCGAGAAATCGATGTCGGTGATCTGGCCGATCCCGGCGATCGCCGCCTCGATAAAGCTCGGCTCCGTGACCAGCCGCTGATGTTGTGCCTTCGCCTCCTCACTGGTCTCACCCAGGAACGGATAGACTAAGTATAGGATCTTGATGTCGTCGGGATTGCGGCCGAGCTTCGCGGCGCGGGCGCGCACATCGTCGCGGAATTGTTTCATGCCGCTGATCTGGTTGGCCGTCGCGATGATTGAGTCGGCATGCTTGGCGGCAAAGTCGCGGCCGCGCGGCGAGCCGCCCGCCTGCACGTAGGTCGGCCGGCCTTGCGGCGACGGTGCGGTGTTCAGCGGGCCGCGGACTTGGAAAAAATCGCCCTTGAAATGGATCGGATGCACCTTCGTGTGATCGGCGTAAACGCCGCGTGCACGGTCCTTGACCACCGCGCCCGGCTCCCAAGAGTCAAACAGCTGATTGACGAGATCCATGTATTCGTCGGCCATGGCGTACCGCGTCTCGCGCGGCGGCAATACGTCCATGCCGAAATTCTGGGCAGCCAGATCCTCGCCGCTGGTCACGATATTCCAGCCGAAGCGGCCACCGGCGATATGGTCGATCGTGGCCGACGCACGAGCCAGCATGAAAGGCGGCCAGGCCAGGGTCGACATCGTGGCGACGACGCCGAGACGCGACGTCGCGGCCGCTACCATCGCGGCGAGCGGCACCGGGTCGTGCTTGGGCACCTGCTGGGCGTATTTCAGCGTCGTCTCGGTCGAGCCCCGATGAGCCTCGGGCACCAGCAATTTGTCCTCGTAGATGACGTAGTCGAAGCAGGCACGTTCCAGGGCTTGCGCCATGTCGACAAAGAACCTGCCATCCCAGGGCGAACCGCCATGGGAGAATGGGCCATCCCAGTTTCCTGCCGTGAAATTAGTAAACCACGCGAGATGAAAGGGCTTCGGCATTATCGGCCTCACGGTGAAGCAGCGTCGCCGGCTGGCAGGAGATTGGCGCATGACGAAGCGGATGCAACTCGCCTACGGATTTCATAACTCCCCGACAATACGGTCCACGCCGCCCAGGGCGGTGCCAGCAATAAAGGCGAATTCCGAGCCGCGCGGCACGGATCTCCCATCCCAATGTCGCGAGCGCGGCAAAACCACCGGCCGATACGCGAGTGCCACCTGGCGGGCTCCGCCCCGGCCATCCTGACGGGAACGGCAGGAACCTCCGTTAGGATGGCCATGGCGGAGCCTGGTTTTACTCCGCGGCCTCCAACAAGTCTGGATGCCGCGCCTGCTGCAGGGTCTGCTCGTACGCCTCCAGCCAGGGCTGGGCCTCGGGCGCGATCAAATCGCCCGAGCGAATTGGGTAACTGATATCCGAATCATCGACGAGCGGCGGGACGGTGCCATGGTCGCGCAACGCCCGCGCAGCATCGATCAGCCGCCGGCGTGTCATCACGATCATCCGGTCGCTCGGCGCCAGATGCTCGAGCGTGCGGTCGGAGATTTCGCCCATGCTGACGGTCACCGCCGAATCCTGCGGAAAGACCCCGGCGATGCCGGTGTAGCTGATCGTGCGCTGGGCCTCGCGATCGATCAGGTAGTCGTTGTCCGGATTGGCCACCGGGCGCCACCGACCGAACCAGTCGGTAGTGTTCGGCAGAGTCTCCGTCGTCCGGGCGAGAAGCGGCAGCGGCTCGCCCGTTTTGTCGCGGCTGAGCACCGGGGTCTTATGCTTCCAATTGAATTGGAACGACATCACATGGGTGTCGTCCATCGGCACCCAAGCTTGCGTCAAGATATTGTCGGTCAACGGTCCGTTCGGGAACAATGTCCAGAACGGAAACGCGAAATGGGCGAAGCGATAGTAGAGATGACCCGGCTGGGCTGGGCGATAAGCGGCATACATCGTGCCCCAATCGGTCGTCTTGACATGGTAGCGCGGTGCGCGATCGATCAGCTGGAACCGCTCGAGATGGTCGGGGTCGATGTCGTCGAGCTCGACCTTGCCAGTGTGCAGAAAGCTGAAATGCGAGGTATCGACGTCGCCTTCTAGGGCCTGTAGCCAATTGCACTCGCGCATGACGCAGGAGATGTTAGTCTCCTCTTCGCGGCACAGCGTGGCCTCGATTGCCGGCAATGGCGGCGTTACCTCGCGCTCGCCCATGTAAACATAGACTACCCCGCCGCGCTCCGACACCTGATAGGATTTGGCCTTGACTTTGTGTCGGAAGTCCTGGTCGGCCGGCAGGTTCGGCATATCGAGGCAGTTGCCGGCGGTGTCGAACTTCCAGCCGTGATAGACGCAGCGCAAACCGCCTTTCTCGTTGCGGCCGAAGAACAGCGAGGCGCAGCGGTGCGGGCAGCGGTGATCGAGGATGCCGATCCGGCCCGCGCTGTCGCGGAAGGCGATCAGGCGCTCACCCAACAGCATCAGCCGCAGCGGGTCGCCATCGGCCGTGAGTTCGGACGACAGGCACGCCGGTAGCCAAAATTGGCGCATTAGTCTACCCATTGGGGTACCGGGGCCAACGCGAGTCAGAAGCTCGTTTTCGCTCTGAGAAGTCATGCCTTTGTTCCTTTGGTCCAGGGGCACAAGCCGCGTTTTGCTTCATTCGTGCAAGAGCCAAACCATATCCGGCGCTGGCATTTGTAGATCGGGCCCAGAGGCTTAATGGATGAGAGGATAAACAAATGTGTCTGCTGCGGCCGCTTGCGACAATCGACCCGGCGCAGCTACGTCTCGGCAGACTCCCGCAAGCAGGATTCGCCGCTTCGCCCATTCGCTTGCGTCGATCGTTTTCAATACCGCGATCCGAGCTCTCGCCGGTAGGAACGCCAGTTGCGCGTACCAGTGCGCCAGCCACTGCACCCATTGCGTGATGGGGCGCTCGCGCAACTCCCATTGCACAAGACCGCCGATAATATCGTCTGCTGTATCGATCGCCTGCGCCAACGTGTAAACACCAGCCAGCGAGCACCCAATCTCATGACCGAGAATGGGCGGTTGCGCAGTTGCGGCGCTGCCGATGATCGCCACTTGGCCGCTCGACCAGCTCTCTAGCCGAACTGTCTCAAACCACTCCCCGTCACACTCGTCAGGGAGGCGATCGGCGATCCAGGTCACAGTGGGGAACAACTGACGCCAGAAATGACGGTCCACCGAGGCTGTGCTGCCCGAATTGTCGTCCATCGGCGAGGTTAGTTGGACATACGCCCATTCTGCTGAGCAAGGGACATAGAATAGTCGGCACGACCCATTCCAATACTCGTAATGGGTGCATTCTGCTTCTGCGTCGTACTCGTTTCGCTCGCGCGGAATCACCGTGCGATAGCCGTATTGGTTGGCGGGCCGCCGCCACCTCAGCAGCCCGAGGCTGTCGCGGATAGAAGAGTTCGCGCCGTCGGCAGCGACGACGAGGTCGGCGTGCAGGGTGTTTCCACCGGCAAGGTGCAGGCAGCCTTCCGGCTGCGCCGCGACTGCGCGCGAGTTGAACACGACTTCGCCGCCGGTTTCGACCAGCGCGTCACAAAGCGTGTTTACCAGAGTCTCGCGGCGCACGATATGTAGCCGAAGATCGCCACCAAGACGGCCGCTCGAGAACGTTTTGTCCTCGTGATTGCGCCTCTCGTATCGCGTTAAGCCGTTAACTCCAGCGATTGCCGGGGTCAGCACTCCGAGCGCGCCCAAGACCCGCAACCCATTCTCCCAAATGAAAATTCCGTCGCGCCGGTAGCACAGCGCGCTGCGCTGCTCGTGTACGCGCACTCGCCAGCCTTTCTGAGCAAAGGCCAGAGCCGTGGTCAGTCCTGCGATCCCGGCACCAACAATTTCGACGGTCCGTTTCATCTCCGTCCCCAACCCCACTAAACGGGGCAACTGCCTCCGAATTAAGCTTCGTGATAGCGCAGTGGTCTATTTCGGCCGCTCTTGCGCGGGGCTCTCGAGACTGCTGCACAGATGCCGCAGCAGGATTCGTGCCAGGCGTGGGACTGCTAGTTGAGGCCGATGACGCTGCCCGCCGTCTGGCAGCGCGCGAACCGTGCTTGAAGGCTTCGAAGCGCAAAAATGCAGCGCGATGGAGAATCTCTGGAGAGTTCTGCGCGGCGGTCGGGCACGGGTTCCTAGTCGCAGTCTCTTGTGCTCCAACCGGCTCGCAAGCCGGCAAAGCGGGTCAGAATTGCCTGCAGATTAAACACTTCTGCCTGGTTAGCCACCAATAATGGCTCGATCGCGCATGGCATGCCGGTTGCTGTGATCCCTTCGCGGCCAAGAAGGGGTGTCACGGTGATAAAGCGACGCGATTTCTTGAAACTCACAACGGCGACGGTCGCCGCCGGAACCGCGGCTGGTACTTATATCAGGCCAAGCAAGGCGCAGTTGCGCAAAGACACGCTGCTGATCGTTTCCGAGAATGGCCCAAACAATCTCGACGTGATGGGCGTCGGCACCAACCTGCAGGGCTCCGAAGCGTCGTGGAACACCTATGACCGGCTGCTGACATACGGGGTCAAGAAGGACGCCAACGGCAACGATCATTACGACCCTGCCAAATTCCAGCCGGAACTCGCCGAAGCATGGGACCTCGGCGACATGTCGGTGACCTTCAAACTGCGGAAGGACGCCAAGTTCCACGACCGCACCCCAGTGACCGCCAAAGACGTCAAATGGTCGCTCGACCGAGCGGTGACGGTTGGCGGTGTCCCGACCTTCCAGATGGCCGCAGGCTCGATGCAGAAGCCGGAGCAATTCGTTGTCGTCGACGACCACACGTTCCGTATCGACTTCTTGCGCAAGGACCGGCTGACCCTTCCGGATCTCGCGGTCCCGACCATCGGCATCTTCAATTCCGGCCTCGCCAAGCAGCACGCCACCGACAAAGACCCCTGGGCAATGGACTGGCTGAAGAATAACGAGGCCGGAAGCGGCGCCTACCAGATCGAGAGATGGACGCCCGGGCAGGAGCTTGTCTGCCGCCGGTTCGACGATTGGAAATCGGGATCCCTGCCCAAGATCCAGCGGGTTATCTGGCGCATGGTGCCGTCGCCAAGCAACCGGCGGGCTCTCATTGAACGCGGCGATGCCGATGTCTCCTTCGATCTGCCGCCAAAAGACGTCTCGGAACTGGCGGAGGAAAAGAAGCTGAAAGTGATCGGCACGCCGATCGATAACTGCATCGTCTATATCGACATGAATGTGAAAATCCCGCCATTCGACAAACTCAAAGTGCGCCAGGCGATCGCCTATGCGATCCCGTACCAGAAGATCATGGACGCGGCGATGTTCGGACGCGGCGTACCGATGTTCGGCGGCCCGGCCGAGGTATCTTCATCTGTCTGGCCCCAGCCGACTCCTTATGTCACCGACCTCGCCAAAGCAAAGCAGCTGCTCGCGGAAGCCGGATTGGCGGACGGGTTCGAGACGACGCTGTCCTTCGATCTCGGAGTTGCCGTCACCAACGAGCCGATTTGCGTGCTCGTCCAGGAAAGCCTCGCGCAAATCGGCATCAAACTCGCGCTCAACAAGATACCCGGAGCGAATTGGCGCGCCGAGCTAGCCAAGAAGACGTTGCCGATGGTCGTCAATCTCTTTGGCGGATGGCTCCTCACACCTGAATATTTTTTCTTCTGGAATTATCACGGGCAGAACTCGCTCTTCAACACGATGTCCTACCAGAACCCGGCGATGGACAAGCTGATCGATGCCGCCCGGTTCGAAGAGGATCCGCAGAAATACAAGGAGGAGATCGAGGGCTTCATAAGCCTGGCTTTCGCCGATGTCCCCCGTATTTCGTTGTTCGATCCGTTCCTCGATGTCGCCATGCAGAATAACGTGATCGGGTACCAGTACTGGTTCCATCGTCGGCTCGATTACCGGCCCTTAGCGAAGACGTGAGCACAACAACACTTCAGTCACCGGTCTCGGCGACAGTCGGCGCGCGCGCGCCAGTGATGCTTGTTGTGCGCCGGCTCGGCACTGCTTTGCCGAGCGTTGCCGGCGTCATCGTCGTGACCTTTTTGTTGACCCGAGCTCTCCCCGGCGACCCTGCCGTCTATTTCGCCGGTATCGCAGCGACTCAGCAGGCAGTCGAGCAAATCCGGCACCAGATGGGGTTCGACCGCAGCCTCCCCGTGCAGTTTCTTGATTATTTCGGACAGCTCACGCATGGCGATCTCGGTACCTCGCTGACCACCGGACAGCCGGTATTGAGCGAATTGCTGACCCGTCTCCCGGCTTCGGCGGAACTTGGTCTGACCGCACTCTGCCTGTCGGTCGCCATTGCGGTGCCGCTGGGTATTGCCGCGGCGACGCGGCCGGGCTCTCTGGTCGACCATTCTTGCCGCATCATCACTACTGCCGGCGTGTCACTGCCGACTTTCTTCACCGGCCTCCTGCTGGTGTACCTGTTCTATTATCTCGCGGGCTGGGCGCCGGCACCGCTCGGTCGGCTCGACGCGTTTTCCACCGCGCCGCCGCGATGGAGCGGGTTCTATCTGATCGATAGCCTGGTGGCGCACGACCTCGACGTGTTCCGAGCGTCGCTGGCACAATTGATTCTGCCGGCGGCGACCTTGGCGATCTTTTCGCTGGCGCCGTTGGCGCGCATCACGCGGGCGGCAATGCTGGCGGCATTGGGCAGCGAGTTCGTCCGCACTGCGCGGGCGAGCGGGCTGCCGCCGCTGCGCATCGTCTTTGTCTATGCCTTCCGCAACGCCGTATTACCGGTCATCACAACCTTGGGGATCGTGTGCTCTTTCCTGATCGGCGGCAGTGTCCTGGTCGAGAAGGTGTTCGCCTGGCCGGGCATCGGCTCCTATGCGGTTGAGGCGCTGATCGCTTCCGACTACGCGTCGGTGCAGGGTTTCGTTCTGATGATGGCCCTGCTCTACGTGTTGCTCAATCTGTGCATCGACATAGTCTACGGCCTTGTCGACCCGCGGGTGCGGCTCGAAGCATGACGGCGACATTGCGCCATGCCGGTTATGTGCTCGGCGAAAACCCGGTCACCGGCTTCGCCTTCGCCGTGTTCTTCTTGTTCGTGCTGTGCGGAGTGCTCGGCCCGTCGCTCGCGCCCTACGACCCGCTCGCCAGCGACACGGCACTGGCACTGACCGGACCCTCGGCTGCGCACTGGCTTGGCACCGACCAACTCGGCCGCGATATCCTCTCTCGTGTTGTCGTCGCCACCCGCCTCGATCTCGGCATTGCGGCGACCTCGGTCGCGCTGGCCTTCGGCATCGGCACCTTGATGGGGCTCGCGGCTGGCTATTGCGGCGGCTGGATCGATCGCATCGTTGGCCGCGTTGTCGACACGATCATGGCGTTTCCGCTGTTCGTGTTGGCGATGGGTATTGTCGCCGCTCTCGGCAACAGTGTCGCCAATATCATCTATGCGACCGCGATCATCAATTTGCCGATCTACGCGCGCCTGGCGCGTGCCGAGGCCAATGTTCGACGCGATGCCGGTTTTGTCGAGGCCGCGCGCCTGTGCGGTAATAGTGAGGCGCGGATAGTGCTGGCGCAGCTGTTGCCCAACATCATGCCACTGATGGTCGTGCAGGTGTCGTTGACATTGGGTTATGCGATCCTGAACGCCGCCGGGCTTTCCTTCATTGGCCTCGGCGTACGGCCGCCGACCGCGGAATGGGGCATCATGGTCGCCGAGGGCGCGAGCTTCATCGTATCGGGAGAATGGTGGGTGGCGCTCTTTCCCGGGCTCGTGCTGATGGCCGCGGTCTTCTGCTTCAACCTGATGGGCGACGGGTTGCGCGACATCGTCGACCCGTTGCGGCGCACATGAGCCCCGACAATAGACCGGTTCCGCTACTCGCGGTCGAGGACCTCGCTGTCGAGTTTCGTACCCGCAGCGGCACCGTGCGGGCGCTCGACGGCATCGGTTTCGGATTGCGGCGCGGCGAGACATTGGCGCTGGTCGGGGAAAGCGGTTCGGGTAAGTCGGTAACTGCTTACGCGATCATGGGCATCCTCGATGCGGCCGCGCGCATCACCTCGGGGCGGATCGTGTTCGGCGGCCTCGACCTGCTCAAGGCGGGCGAGAGGGTGATGGCCGAGATGCGCGGACGAGAATTGGCGATCATCTTTCAAAACCCGCGTACCGCACTGAACCCGATCCGCCCGGTCGGCCGCCAGATAGCCGATATCCTGATCCGTCACTGCAATGTGACCGCGGCGCAGGCGCCAGGGCGCGCGGTCGAAATGCTGGCGAAAGTGCGCATCCCCGACCCGCAGCGGCGTGCCGCCGCCTATCCGTTCGAATTGTCGGGCGGCATGTGCCAGCGGGTGATGATCGCGATGGCGCTGGCCTGCGAGCCGGCGCTGCTGATCGCCGACGAGCCGACCACCGGGCTCGACATCACGACGCAGGCCGTGATCATGGATCTGATCGCCGATCTGGCAGCGTCGCAGAACATGGCGACGCTGCTGATCACGCACGATCTCGGGCTGGCCGCCGAGTATTGCGGCCGAATCGCGGTCATGCATGCCGGCCATCTCGTCGAGTCGGCGCCGACTGCCCCCCTCTTTGCCGCGCCGCGACATCCCTACACCGCGAAGCTGATTGCCGCGACCCCAGGCTCGGCGGCGCGGCTCGACATGCTGGCATCGATTGCCGGGTCGCTGCCCGATCTGCGCCGTGCCGACCTGCCGTCCTGCCGCTACAGCGAGCGCTGCGAGCGCGCCACTGTGGACTGCGACGAGGCACCGCTGCCGAGGCTCTCGACGGCCGACGGGCGGCAGGTCGCCTGCCGGCATCCGCTATGACGCCGCCATCCCCCGCGCTGCTCGAAATCGAGGGGTTGCGCAAGCTCTACCCGCTCGGCAGCGCGCCGCCGCCCTGGCGACGCGGCCGAAGCCGACCGCTGCTACATGCCGTCGATGGCGTCGGGTTCACGATCGGACGCGGCGAGACAATCGGGCTGGTCGGTGAATCAGGCTGCGGAAAATCTACGCTGGTGCGGCTGCTGGCACGGCTGATCGACCCCACCGCCGGATCGATCCGCTTCG
>JBJMQW010000441.1:0-6315 GCA_045802495.1 Allostellaceae bacterium
CATTTGCAGCAAGCCCTTCGATCGTGATGACCTGGGTCCCTTCGGCGGCGCTGACCGGCACCGAGCAGGAGCGGGTCGCGACGCCGTCGATATGGACCGTGCAAGCGCCGCACTGGGCGATGCCGCAACCGTATTTGGTCCCGGTCAGACCCAGAGTATCGCGCAATACCCAGAGCAATGGGGTGTCCGAGTCGACGTCGACCTCCTGTATGCGTCCGTTGATCGAGAGTCGGGGCATGGTACTTCTCCTTGATCGGCTCGCGGCACGGCGCCGGGAGAGTTCTGACGGTAATTATAGGCAGTTGGAGCGACCCGCCCCAATCACCCTTTCGTGTCGGTCAATATCGGGTCAGGTTGCACCACGAGGTTGATGATGCTCGCTCCCTCGCGTACAAACCGGACCATAATGATTCCTGTTTCATTTCTCGCCACATAGATGTGCGTCATTAAAAATCACATTTGCACGGGGCGCAGGTCGCGGTGAAGGTCCCCCTCGCCTGGCGTATCTTGACCTACGATAAGAGGCGGACGGCGCTGGCGCTGATCGGGATCTTTATGGCGATCCTGCTCGTCTTCATCGAGCTTGGATTCTTCTATGCCGTGCCGCGCGGCGGTCTGCTGCTCTACGACAATATGCAGTTCGACCTATTGCTGGCCTCGAAAGACTACGCATACCAGGCCCAGCCGGGAACTTTTCCGATTGCCGAGCTCGATCGAGTGCGCAACTCGCCCGACGTGAAACAGGCGACGCCGCTCTATTTCGGCTTCGCAAAATGGAAGGGTGGAGAGAACGGTGTGTGGCCGGATGTGTTCGTCATCGGCTTCGATCCCGCCAGCCATATTTTTGAGCCTGACAGCATAAACCGGCAGACGGAGGCCCTCGAGCGGGCCGACAGCGTCCTGGTCGACAGCGTCACCCGTCCGATGTTCGGGCCGCTCAATACTGGCCGGAGTGTCGAGATTGGCGATCGCAGGCTCACGATCGGCGGGCAATATCTTCTCGGAACGGGCTTTATGGGGCTGGGCGTGGTCTTGGCCGACTCGAAGAATTTCGCCCGGCTCTTCCCGCTGCGCGGCCCCGGCATCGTCAATCTCGGCGCGATACAGCTGAAACCCGGTGTCGACCCGGAGCGTGCTGCCGAAGATTTACGCCGGGTAATTGGTTCCGACGTGCAGATTTTCACGCGTCAGCGTCTCGAGGCTCACGAAACGGCGTATTGGACGACCCGAACTTCCGTCGGCATCATCTTCGGCTCGGGCCTGCTGATCTCGTTTGTCGTCGGAATCATGATCGTCTATCAGATCGTCTCGACCCAGGTCGGTCGACAACTGCCCCAATTCGCGACGTTGAAAGCGATCGGCTATCGTGACCGCGGGCTGGCGGGAACGGTCGGGGCGATGTCGCTCCTGATCGTGATCGCAGGTTTTGTTCCGGCGCTAGGCGCGGCGCTGGGACTCTATTCGCTGATCCGCCAGGAGACACTGCTGCCCGTCGAGATGAGCCAGATGCGTGTCGCCGCGGTGCTCGCTGCTGCTTTGGTGATGGCGTTGATCTCGGCCCTGCTGTCTGCCGGCAGCCTTCGGCGCGCCGATCCCGCCGACGTTTTCTGAGAGGGCTGGACCCTGACGATTGCCTCCTCTCCCGGCCGACCTTCCCCGGCTGAGCTTATCGACCGCGCGCACCCGCGTCCGGTACCGCTCGCCCGGCGCAACCTCTTCGCCAACAAGCCGCGATTGGTGCGCTCGGCTGGCGGCATCGGGTTCGCGGTCCTCTTGATGCTGATGCAGCTCGGCTTCGAGCAGGCGTTCTTTGACAGCTCCCTCGAGATCATCCGCGCGCTCGACGGCGACATCCTGATCCAAAGCAGCCGAAAATATCAGTTTGCCACCCGCGATCCCTTCCCCCGTGCTGATCTGGACAAGGTGCGAACCGTTTCGGGCGTTGAGAGCGCCCGTCCGCTTTATGCCAGCTGGTTCGATTTTTTCTGGAAGAACCCGTTCGACGGCAAGGTGTTCCTCGTCCGCACCTTTGGCTTCGAGCCCAACGCGCCGGTGTTCTTGTACCCTGAGGTGAACGCGCAAGCGTCCAAATTGAACGAGGCTGATGCCGTCCTTGTCGACCGGCGGGCGCGGCGTTTCCTCGGCATGGATGGCGGGGCGACCGAATCGGAGCTGAACGGCAGCAAGGTCAAAATCGTCGGCAGCTTTGCGATTGGGCCCGACTTCCAGAGCGACGGCACCGTCATGATGAGCGCCCGCACCTTCACGGGTCTGCTCCGCGGTCCTCCCGAAGATCAGCCGATGATCGATATCGGGGTGATCAAAGTCGCTTCCGGCAAGGAAGTGAGCGCCGTCCAGGAAGCGCTCAAAAAAGCCCTGCCCGAAACGATCGCGGTCTTCACCAAGCCCCAGCTCGTAGAGTTCGAGCGCAAGTTTCAGGCGGCCGTGTCCTCGGCGGGGCCGATCTTCGCGATGGGCACGATTGTCGGCTTTGTCGTCGGGATGCTGATCTCGTACCAGGTCACCTATACCGACCTCTCCGATCAGCTGCCGCAATATGCGACACTAAAAGCCATGGGATACAAAACCGGCTATCTCTTGCGCGTGGTGCTCGAACAGGCGGGGTTCAACGCGCTGGCGGGTTGGGTCCCGGCCTGGCTGGTGAGCATTCTGCTCTATTACGTGATCGGCCGACTGGCGCTCCTGCCGCTGCATATGACCCTCAACGTCGCATTGGCGAGCCTCGGCTTGACCCTCGGCATGTGCTTGATCTCGGCCGCGATCGCGGTGCGGCGCGTCATTACGGCCGATCCGGCGGAGGTGTTCTGATGTGCGCTACTATGCTCGCCGACCGGGTCGAAGCGTCGCCGGCTGCGCCCTCCCGTCCGTCGGAGCCGGTCGTGCGGGTCGAAGGACTAAACCACTACTATGGCGAGGGCGCGGCACGAAACCAGGTTCTGTTCGACAATCGGATCGAGATCCCGGCGGGACAGCTGGTCGTAATGACGGGCCCCTCGGGGGCCGGAAAGACCACGTTGCTGACCCTGATCGGGGCGCTTCGCTCGGTCCATGAGGGCAGGATCGAGGTACTCGGCCGGGATCTGTCACGGCTCGGGGGTAGCGAGCTTGTCTCAGTGCGACGCGACATCGGCTTTATCTTCCAGATGCACAATCTGTTCGATGCGCTGTCGGCTTATGAGAACGTCAAGATGGCGGCGCAGCTTGGCGATTGTCCGCGCGCCGAGATGCGGCAGCGCGGGGCCGGGATCTTGGAGCGCCTGGGGCTAGGCCACCGGATCGATTACAAGCCGCGGTTTCTCTCGGGCGGCGAACGCCAAAGGGTCGCGATCGGCCGGGCGCTCGTCAATCGCCCGCGGCTGATTCTGGCGGACGAGCCGACCGCGGCGCTCGACAAGGATTCGACGATGAACGTCATCAATCTGCTGAAGCAGCAGACGGTCGAGCACGGCTCAGCGGTCATGATGGTGACCCATGATCACCGGATCATCGATTCGGCCGATCGACTGGTTCATATGGTCGACGGCAGGATCATGTCGGACGTGGTGCTGCACGATGCACTGAGAATCTGCGAATTCCTGCGTCCGATCGAGCTCTTCAAGAGCCTGACCCCGCGGCAGCTCACAGATGTCGCGGAAGAGATGACAAAGCGCCACTTTGCGGCAGGGGACACGATCATCCGCGAGGGTGAGCCGGGCGAAGAATTTTTTCTCCTGTCGGAGGGCGAGGTAGAAGTGATCCGTGCCGAGCATGAGGTCGCGCGGCTGGGGCCGGGCGACTTCTTCGGCGAGGTGGCCCTCATTAGCGGCGAGCCGCGCAACGCAACCGTGATCGCCGTCGGCGAGGTCGAGACTTACGTCCTCGGAAAAACCGATTTCGAGGCCGCCCTCGCCGCCAGCCAGAGCTTCCGCGACCAGCTCTATCGCATCTACTTCATGCGCCATTGAAACTGTATTGAAGCGGGAACTGTAGCCCCGCTCCGAACCTTCGGAGAATCGAACAGAGTTCGGTCAACCGTAGATGGCCATGAAAACGCGAACGACCCCGGCCGGGGTTATCGGCGCTGCGTTGATTTTGGCGGGAACGGCCGCTGCCGATCCGTACAATCCCGGCGAACGGGCGCTGGGCGGCGGCCTGCTCGGCGCCGGGACCGGGGCGATCATCGGCGCGATTGCCGGCGGCGGGCGCGGCGCCGGCATCGGCGCGGCGGTCGGCGGAGGCTTGGGCGCGGTGGCCGGCGCGGCTACGACGCCGCAGCGACCGCCGCGCTCTGCATACCGTCACCACTACCGCAACGTTCGGCATTACCGCTGAGCCGGAGCAGCTCAGCCGAACACGGCGAGCGCTTTCTATAGAGGATTCTCGGAGGCCGGCCGGCTGCTCAAAGGCAAGAAGCTGCCCAAACGCGCTCGCCTTGAGGTGGTGCGGCGCTCGCGGGGGCCGCTCGGGTTATGTCGGCATCCGACCCAGGCAGCGCCCGACAATGCACCATCTTTGTCGCTTTTGGCAGCGGATGACTTTCCTGAACTGCCCATAGATTAGGCAGAGCCTCCCCGTACAGTCGCCGAAGATTGGCAGGCGGCGAAGACTACGAGAACTCGTGGATCACCGCACAACCGGATGGTTTGTCCTGCTGAGGCTCATCCCCGGCGGGTCGACGGAGAAATGGTATGGCGCTTGCTTCATAGGAGCGGGTGGGTAAGGGGTGGCACTCGATCAAAGGGGAAGGACAGCTTGGTCAAGGGTGCCTGTGAAATAGTGTCTCGGAAGGCCGTCTTGTCATGAACAAAATGAAGAATACCATCGTCTCGGGTAGCGCTTTAGCCTGCGGATTACTCGCCGCGAGTGCGACTTACGCGTGGGCGCAGGACCAGCCATCCGTCGGTGATCAGCCGGCGGTCGAGCAGCCGGCCGCACCAACCTCTCCCTTGATCGCACCGTCGATCACGGGCCCCCTCGCGATCAAACTGCCGCCGACAAAATTCGATCTGGGGCCGCTCACCGATGTGTATTTGAACGGCATCGGCAGCGGTTTCTTTCAGTGGCAGAATAATGTCGTTCCCAACATCCTTCCGGGAAATCGCGCCACGCTCGCAGATTTGAGCAACGGCCAGATCTTTCTCCAGAAAACCGACGGCCTCGTTCAGTTTTACGTTCAGGCCGGTGCGTATTCCATCCCGGCCTTAGGGTTGCCGTACACCTCGGCGGCCCTCGCCACCTTCGGATCCCAATCGCCTGCCGGAAATCTGTGGGGCTGGTTCCCTCAGGGATTTATCAAGATCGTGCCAACCGACAATTTCTCGATCTCGGCAGGCAAGCTTCCGACACTGATGGGCGCCGAATACACCTTCACTTTCGAAAATATCAACATTCAACGCGGGCTGCTGTGGAACCAGGAGAACGCCGTCAACAAGGGTGTGCAGGGCAACTATACGATCGGCCCCCTCGCCCTGGCTTTGTCGGTCAATGACGGGTTTGACTCGGGGGTTTGGAATTGGGTCACCGGCTCTGCCACCTACACCCTCGATAGCTCCAACTCGTTTATCTTTTTCGGCGGTGGCAACGTCGGGAGCACCAACAAAAATACCCTGCGGACCCCTCTGCTCCAAAACAACTCACAAATTTGGAACTTGATCTACACATACAACTCCGACCCCTGGATCATTCAACCATATTTTCAGGCCACCCATGTTCCGACAAACAACAAAATCGGCATCGCATCCAGCGCGTCGACTTTTGGCGGCGCAATTTTGGCCAACTACTCTCTCGGCGGAGGCTTTAACTTGGGTGGACGGATCGAATATATCGGCACGACTGGCAGCAACAATCTGCTGTACGGCCCGGGGAGCGGCGCCTTTTCGATTTCGCTGACGCCGACATTTCAATACAATTATTTCTTCGCCCGAGGCGAAGTTTCATGGGTTAAAGCCAACAACATAACCGCCGGTTCGGGCTTCGGATCGAATGGAACGAACACCTCACAGACGCGCCTGCTGATTGAAACAGGCATCCTCTTTTAAAGAGCGACGCCTAGTGTCCCGAGCGCGAAGTTTGAGTGATCGGGTTTCTGTCATTGCGCGTCGGCTGCCGGCCGCGCGGCCGACCCGCCTTGGGCGAAATCGTTCGCGGGCCGCTGTCCCGGCGAAAAGCCCGGACCCATCTAACCGCTGCTCGTCTCGACGAGAGATGGACCCCGGCTTTTCGCCGGGGAAGCGTTCAATGTTTTTTGCGGTCACGAATCTCAACAATTCGCGTTTCCTCGCTATCGAACCGGAGATCCGCGCGCGCTCCATCGGA
>JBJMQW010000442.1:0-1954 GCA_045802495.1 Allostellaceae bacterium
GGAGGCCTCGAGCTCGGCAAAGGCCTGGGCCATACCGGACAGGCCAAGCTGGCCCAACTGGTCGAGCATTGGATGGGTAAGCAACTGCATTCTCCTCAGTGGTAGTAGCGCGGTCCGCGGATATTGGGGTGAAGGATCGGCACGCCATTGGCGGGCGGCCGTTGAGCAGCCTGGTGATCGAGCTTGTTGTCGAGGATCGAGCGCACCGAGCCGTAGGTCAGGGTGCCGATCTCGATCGCCCGCGTGGCGGCGGCTTCGAGGCGATCGGCGCCGAATGGCCGCACCAGCCGCACGATGCCGAGGCAGGCTCGGAAGCCTTGTTCGGGATGGGGCCGGCGCTCCAGGATCAGCTCGCATAGCGCGGCGGTGGCTGGTCCGATCGAAGTGGCCTCGCGGCGAATGCGCTCGACCGTCCAGTCGGCGTAACGCCGGTGGCTCGATGGCATGTGCTCGGAGACGGTGGTGTGCCGATGGTTGCCGCTGGCCCGCAGATGAGCGGCGATCCGCTCGCCCTTCAGAAAGATCTCGACAGCCCGCGGCGTCAGCCGCACCTCGACCTCGCTGCGAGCAAAGCGGTGGGGCACACTGTAGAAATGACCTTCGAGCTCGACGTGATAGTCGACACCAATCCGGCGGACGCGCCATTCGGCAAAGCAATAGGGCTGCGCCGGCAACGAGTTGAGGTTGGGCCGGTCGAGCTCTTCGAAGAGCGCCCGGCGGGTGACACTGAGCCGCCGGATCAGGCGTTCGTCGTTAAGCTGCCGCAATAACTCACCGATCGCCGCATTGAGTTCGGCCAGACTGTAGAAGCGGCGGTGGCGCAGGCGGCCGAGCAACCATCGCTCGATGATCAGCACCGCGACTTCGACTTTTGCCTTGTCGCGCGACCGGCGCGGCCGTGCCGGCAGGATCGCGGTGTCGTAATGGGCCGCCATCTCGGCGTAAGTCCGATTGACCTGCGGCTCGTAGAGACAGGCCTTGATGACAGCGACTTTGGTGTTGTCCGGCACCAGCAGCTTGGGCACGCCGCCGAGTGCGGCAAAAGCGCGGGTATGGGCGCCGATCCAGTCGGCCAGCGCCTGGGTCCAGCTCGCCTCGGCATAGGTGAAATTGGAGGCGCCCATGACCGCGACGAAAATCTGCGCCGGACGGACCTGACCGGTGAGCCGGTCAACGATCACCGGCACCGTGTCGCCGGCGTAATCGACAAACAGCTTGTCGCCGCCGATGTGGGCTTGCCGCATCGTGACCGACAGCCGCGACGCCCAACCGCGGTACAGCTCGCAAAAGCGCGAATAGCGATACCCTTCGGGGCAACGCTCGATGTACTCGTCCCACAGCATCGTCAGGGTGACGTGCTTGCGTTTCAGGTCGCGATGAATCTCAGCCCAGTCAGGCTCGGCATGACGGTGATGACCTTGCTTGGTGCCGGCCGCCGCGAACAGCGCCGTCTCCAGCGCGCTGTCGGTCATCTCTGCCGGCAATGGCCAGTTCAACCCGGCAGTCGCTAGTCGCTTCACCGTCAATCGGACCGTCGACGGCGCAACGCCGACTCGGCGGGCAATCTCGTTGAGCCCGACCCCGGCGGTCTTCAAACGAAGCACTTCGCGCACCTGGCGCATCGTTGTCCTCTCTGCTGGCACCCGCTCCCCCGTGCAAAAGCCAAAGGAGCGGACCCTAATCGGGCCAGCAGAGGCGCCGTTTAACCGAGCGACATCATCCCGGAATGGCGGGCGAAATCATCTCGGAACGCCGGGCGAGATCAAATCGGAATGGTGGGCGAAATCATCGCGGATTCGCGGGCGACTTCCTCCGGAATCCGCATCCTAGCCTTCGGCGAAGGAAGCTGGAGCGGGGCTGAACATGGGTGCCATCGCGTCGACCGACAATATCGTGCATTGGCGCGCGGTTTCGGCCGGCTTGTGCGCCAATCTCGTGGGGGTTGGGCTCGCCC
>JBJMQW010000022.1:0-22049 GCA_045802495.1 Allostellaceae bacterium
ACCAGAAAGTAGACGGAAAACCGCCGTCTCGCGGGGCATGCGCCTGCGACCAATGGATTCACCCCTCGGCTTCCCCGGACAGCCCTGCGCACCGCGGGAGAGGGGGGACCAAGCCCGAAAGGGCTTGGTGGGTGAGGGTTTGCCAATACTCGGAAGAGAGACATGCCTGTCACACAGCTTGCGCCGGTGCTGATCGCCGACAGCATTACCCGGGTTGGGGATGAGGCGGCGGGAGCGGTTGTCGTCAATGGCTCGCATGGCGGCGTTTACGCTGCCTATGTGGCCGCGAAGCTCCGCGTTGCGGCAGCGATCTTCAATGATGCCGGGGTCGGGCGGGACCAGGCCGGCATTGCCGGGCTCGATTACCTGGCCGGGCTCGGCATCCCCGCCGCAGCCGTTGGACACGACACTGCGCGCATTGGAGACGGCGCTGACATGATCGAGCGCGGCGTCGTCACTCATATGAATGCGCCGGCCGTCGCGCTCGGTTGCCGCTCCGGCATGCCCTGCCGCGACGCCGCCGCGGCCTTGCGGCAAGCCTCGTCCGGGGCGGGCGAACCTCCCCCGGCGCTCGAAGCCGCTTTCCTGTTGATCACCGGCCCACCCGCGGTGTGGGCGCTCGACTCGGCCTCGCTGGTCGGTCCGGAGCAGATCGGGACCATTGTCGTGACCGGCTCGCATGGCGGGATCCTCGGCGGCAGGCCGGAGACCGCGCTCAAGGCCGATGCGCTCGCGGCGTTGTTCAATGATGCCGGAATCGGGATGGACGAGGCTGGCGTTACCAGGCTGTCGGCCCTCGATAGCCGTGGCATTGCGGCAGGGACGGTAGCCGCGTCGAGCGCCCGGATCGGCGATGCCCGTTCAACCTATGAAGACGGTACTCTGACGCGCGTAAACCGGCGTGCCGCAGCCCTCGGTATCGAGCCGGGAATGACGGCCCGCGAATTTGTCGAGACCGTCCGCCGTGCCGCGGCAGAGGGGAGGAATGCATGACAGAACCGGCACCCGCGAGCAACCGGCCGTCGGGCCGTATGAACGGCGGCCGCGCGCTCGCCGAAATGCTGCGGCTCGCCGAGGTTGGGCCGATGTTCGGGATGGGCGGGTTTCAGTTGCTGCCGTTTTACGACGCGCTGGCGCAGCTCGGCATGCGGCATTTCCTGATCAACGACGAGCGCTGTGGCGCCTTTGCGGCGGACGCCTATGCGCGGGTCACCAACCGCCCCGGGGTCTGTGACGGCACGCTCGGGCCCGGCGCCACAAATCTCGTGACCGGCCTGATCGAGAGCCTCAACGCGGGCGTACCCATCATCGCGCTGGCCGGCGACACGAACCGCGCGCATTCCTGGAAGAACATGACTCAGGAATGCCGGCAAGCCGAAATCTTGCGGCCGGCGGTCAAGGAGCTGATCCGCGTCGAGATGACGAGCCGTGTCCCGGAGCTGCTGCGCCGCGCTTTTGCGGTGGCGACGTCTGGCCGGCCGGGACCGGTATTGCTCGATGTTCCGGAGGATGTCTGCCATGGCGAGCACGACTTCAAGGCAGAGGATTTTGCGCTCGACCCGTCGACCTTGAGCGTGCCGGCCCGGCGCATTCGCCCGGATCGCGCGGATGTTGCCCGCGCCGCCGCGCTGATCGCGCGCGCCAAACGACCGTTGCTGCTGGTCGGCGGCGGCATCCATCTCTCGGCGGGGCAGCAGGCGCTTTTGGGATTTGCCGAGGCTCAGTCGATCCCGGTCGCGCATACGATGAGCGGCAAGGGCGGCATCGCCTGCACCCATCCGCTTTCGGTCGGGCTTTTCGGCCGTTATTCGCGCATCGCCAACGAGCTGATCGAAGCTTCGGACTGCCTCGTCGTCGTCGGCTGCAAGCTCGGCGAGATTGCCACCAAGCGCTACGCACTGCCGCCCGAACGAATACCTCTGATCCACCTCGACATTCTCGCGGAGGAGATCGGCCGGTGCCACGCCGCGGACGTGGCGCTGTGGGGTGACGCCAGAGCGGGGCTCGAGGATCTCGTCGAGGCGCTCGCTGACGAGACCAAGCGAGCACGGGCCGCGCGCGCCGACTACATCGCCGAGATCCCTTCTCGGATGAGGACATGGCGCGACGAGGCGGCGGCGCGACTCGATTCCGCCGAGCGGCCGATCCACATGGCCCGGCTCTGCACCGAGCTCAACAAGGCTTTGCCGGCGGACAGCATCCTCGTCGCCGATGGCGGGTTTGCCGGCCACTGGACCGGCCTCCTCTACGACACAAAATCGCCGGGTCGGCATTTCATCCCGGACCGCGGTCTGGCGTCGATCGGCTACGGGCTGCCGGGCGGGATCGGGGCGGCTCTGGCGGCCGCCGCCGCTCCTGTCGTCGCGATCACCGGCGACGGCGGCTTCAACATGATGCTGGGCGAGCTGGAGACCGCCCGGCGCGCCGGTGTCGGGTTGACGATCGTCGTCGTCAACAATGCCGCCTCGGGTTACGTCAAGGCGTTGCAGCATGCGATGTTCCGCGGCCGCTATCAATCCTCCGACCTGGTCGAGATGGATTATGCCGCGATCGCCCGCGCGATGGGCTGCAACGGTGTTCGTGTCGAGGATCCGGGCCGCCTTGGAGAGGCGCTGCGGGCCGGGCTCGGCGAGCGGACCCGCCCAACCGTGCTCGACGTCGTCGTGACCCGCGACCCCGGCCGCATGCTCCCGGCGGTCGACAACCGCACTGTCGAGATCAAACAAGGCGACCGGGTCGCGTAAACGGGCGGTGACCGGCAGATGCGACCGCTGACGTTCATGGCGAGGCGAGTTGATTCAAGCGTGAGCCGGTTTGCCGGGCCTGCTGCGGTGTTGCTGGCATTCCTGTGGATAGCAACGTGCCCTGGCTGCAAACCGACACCGGAGTTGGAGGTGACGATAAAACCGTCGAGCGTCACGATCCCGGACGATTCCAAGCGAGGGACCCGGTTAGCCACAGTTTCAGTTCGCTGGAGCGACGGAGCGCCCTTCGCCGGTAAGTTGGTGCTAACCAAAAACCCAGGCGGGATCTGTCAGTTGGCTGGCATGGAGATGCAATTGGGGCGCGACACCACAAAGGCGGATGACTACACGGCGCCGGTGTGTAGTGTCACTGCTTTCAAATCGGGCGATGGGCATTAGTCAAGGTCGTCGCCCTGCCACGGTTCGCCGCCCGTGGACAGACGCATCCCTGTTTGACGTGCGCGACGGACCGGAAGCGCTGAACTTGCCTAATTGACAACTCGCGCGGCGAACCAGATCGCCCCCCAGATCGTCGCCCAAAATGTGATCGATACGACAACGATGGTGATCAGGCCGACGGCCATCGGCACCCGCCTTGCCCTCTTGTTGCTCGTTCTCCCATCCGTCAGGAATTCCCCGATTGACTGCTTCAAGCGCGTCCTTGCGCCGTCACTCATTAAGCAATTAGCGGACCATCGCGCCGGCGATCCGCGCTGCCCCGCTAGCCGCACCGACGCGAGGCACTCAAATCAGCAACAGGCCTCCTTTCCGGCGATCGAGGCTCGGCTCTCCGCGACCACGCTGCCCAACAGCCAGTCGAACACCGAGTCTAGAGAGTAAAAGCCTAGCCCGACCGGCCGCCGGTCGTCTTGTAACAATTTGTTGATAAGAAAGGGTAGCAGGAGAGGGAGGCGAACCCGACCTTCGGATTTAGGTTTACTGTAAAGCTCCCGATAAACCCATCAAAAGCAGCAACCGCGTGAGCGCGGCCCATTTGTGTGGCGCATCGTCAACCGCTCGGTTCGTGATTCCCGGCGTGCCGGCGCCGCCATTCCCACGGCATCTCAAACCTGCCGGACCACATTCCTAGCCGTTCGCGTCGCGCTTGCACCTCGCCCGACAAGTATCGTCCGCCGCTGTACTTCGTGTCATCGACGGCCCAGCCGCGGCGGACCATCGCCATATTCAATTCGTCGCTGTCGGTGCGGCACACGGCGACGATGCCGTCATAGCGGTAAAAATCGCGCGGTGTGCACGCCACCTGGTGATCGCGAGTCAATTCGCTGAGAACAGCCGCAGCGTCCCGGCCGCACCCATAGACATCGCCATTTACCCCTACGCATGTCTGGTCGCGCTCGGGCGCATCGATGCCCCAAAGTCTGATCTGCGTGTCACCTATGCTGATCGTGTCGCCGTCGATGATGCTGGCGGTTCCTGTCAGATCAGCCGCCAGCGCAGAGCCGCATTGCCATGCAAACGCGAGGCAGATGATGATGCGGAACGTCGAGGTCACTGCGCGGCCTGGTCGACCCGCTGCAAGGTGAACTGGGGTCCATCCGACATAGCGCCAATCTTGGTGGGAAAATCTTCACGATTGGTTAGCACGACCTGGTGCGGGGATCGGCGAGCCGCGTTAAGGCTGGGTATGATGAGTTTATCGCCGAGCCACGCCTTGAGGCTTAGAAGTGTCCATCAACACAGTCTCGCTTTTTTTCGTTTAAGCGCCATTGGCGGGCTCGACCCGAGGCCTTTGATGCGGTCGCAGGGCGCCGACCGCATGTCCGCCGGTTGCAACCCCGTCGCGACAGAGGGGTTTACGGGGTGACCTCCGTCAAGCGTTAAGGTATGTTAACGCCGATGTTTGCCCTCCCGCGTCTCCTCGCCGTCGCGACCGCGGTCCCGCCCTTTCTGCTCGATCAGAGCGACGTCGTCGAACGCGTCAAGCTCTTGTTCGGGCGCTCGCCGGACCTTGATCGCCTGCTGCCGGTATTCCTGAACACCGGAATACTCAGGCGATATTCCTGCGTACCGATTGAATGGTACGACCGCGCACACGGCTGGCCCGAGCGCAACAGCATCTACCTGGCTTCCGCGCTCGATCTCCTCGAAACAGCAACCGAGCAAGTGCTCCGGCGAACCGGTCGCGAAAAGGACGACATCGACAGCATTGTCGTCGTTTCGACTACGGGCATTGCCACCCCGAGTCTTGATGCGCTGCTGATGGAGCGGATGGGGCTCCGGAGAACGGTGCGGCGGTTGCCGATCTTTGGGCTCGGCTGTGCCGGCGGCGCGCTCGGCCTTGGGCACGCTGCCGGTCAGGCTGCGGTCGCGCCCGGGAAAATGGTGCTTTTTCTTGTTGTGGAACTGTGCGCGTTGTGTTTCCGGCGCGACGACTGGTCGAAAAGCAATGTCGTCGCGACAGCTCTGTTTGGTGATGGCGCCGCGGCCGCGTTGCTATCGACCGACGGAGAGGGGCCGGCTATAGTTGCCGCCGGTGAGCATACCTGGCCCGGGAGTCTCGACGTCATGGGTTGGGACGTCGCCGATGACGGCCTCAAAGCCATATTTTCCCGCGATATTCCGAAACTCGTGACCGCGCAGCTCCGCGATGCCGTGTCGCAATTCCTGGCTCGCCATGGACTTTCTATCGACGATATCGATCGTTTCGTCTGTCACCCTGGAGGCGCCAAGGTGATTACGGCGCTCGAGCATGCCTTCGGGCTCGCGCAAGGCGCTCTGGTAGAGGCGCGGGCAGTGCTGCGCGACTATGGCAACATGTCGGCCACTACGGTCATGTTTGTGCTCGAACGGATACTTGCGAAGGCGGCCGCTACCGGGGAACGGTGGGAACGGGCGCTGATGAACGCCCTCGGGCCGGGTTTCTCCGCAGGCTTTCTCGTCCTCGACAACCGGTGACCGCACTCTACTGGACGCTCACTCTGGTTGCATTGCAGCGTCTCATCGAGCTGGTTTGGGCCCGGAGCAACACTGCCCGGCTGCGGCGGCGGGGTGCTGTCGAAGCAGATGCCGGCGCCTACCCTTTCTACGTGCTGTTGCACGCGAGCTGGCTCGCGAGCCTCGCCATGTTCGTGCCGGCAGCAACACCACCGGACTGGCTGTTGCTCGGCGTCTTTGCCCTTCTCCAGCTGGGCCGCATTTGGGTGATCGCGAGCTTGGGCGGGTACTGGACGACGCGCATCATCAATTTGCCTGATGCACCCCTCGTGCGAACCGGCCCGTACCGCTATGTCCGGCACCCGAATTACCTGCTGGTAATCGCAGAGATCGCAGTACTGCCCTTCGCCTTTGGCGCCGCCGCGCTTGCGGCGATCTTCTCTGCGCTCAACCTGGTGCTGATCGCTCGACGCATTCGGATCGAGAATCGCGTTTTGACGCCGCGCCAGGCCGTGTAGAACCTAGATGCGAAGGTCCCGATCGTGACTTTGATCCTAACGCCGGAAGGCTCGATCAGGGTCAAGGCTTGGGTTGGCTTCACCGCCATGAGCATTGGTATGTTCATGGCGATCCTCGACATTCAGATCGTCGCGAGCTCGCTGCCGGATATTCAAGCCGGCCTCGGCATCGAATTGAACCAGTTGAGCTGGGTGCAGACGGCGTATCTGATAGCAGAGATCGTCGCCATCCCGCTGACCGGCTGGCTGACGCGCGTGATGTCAACGCGTGGCGCCTTTCTCGCCTGCATCGGTGGTTTCACTGCTGCCAGTTTGGCCTGCGCCGCGTCCAACAGTTTCGAGTCGCTGATCCCGGCGCGGATACTGCAGGGTTTCTGCGGCGGCGCTCTGATCCCACTCGTCTTCTCGGCCATTTTTCTGATGTTCGAGGGTCTTGGCCGTAGCCGGGCAACGCTCGTCGCGGGTTTGTTGGCGATGCTGGCTCCGACCCTCGGGCCGGCCGTCGGCGGCTTCATCACGGACCGCTTTTCGTGGCATTGGCTGTTTCTGATCAATGTGCCGACCGGGATCATCGTCGCTCTATTGGTTGCGTGGAGCGTGGACATCGACCGCCCCGACTGGCGCCGCTTCGGCTCTGTCGATCTACTCGCACTGCCGCTGCTCGCAGTCTTTCTCGGCAGTTTGCAACTGGTTCTGAAGGAAGCCCCTCACCGCGGCTGGGGGAGCACCGAGGCACTGTTGCTGGCGGGAATTTGCCTCTCCTGCGGTGGTTGCGTGATCTGGCGCTGTCTGCGCCATCGGGCGCCGCTGATCGGCCTGTCCCAATTCTGCGAGTGCAATTTCGTGGTTGGGTGCTGCTTCAGCTTTGTTCTCGGTATCGGCCTCTACGGGGCAACCTTTCTGCTGCCGGTGTATCTCGGCCTGATCCGAAATTACGACGCACTGGCGATCGGCAAGATCATGATGGTGACCGGTGCTGCCCAGCTCGTGATGGCGCCGGTCGCAACCGCCCTCGAACGGCGCGTCGCGCCCCGGCTGCTCGCCACCGTCGGTTATGCCTTGCTCGCCGTCGGCTTGGCCGGCAATGGTTTTATGACCTTCGAGACGGATTTCTGGGGATTATTCTGGCAGCAGGTAGTCCGGGGCTCCGCTATTATGCTGTGTCTGTTGCCGTCCACCGCGCTGGCATTGAGCGAGCTTGACCCCGTCCGTATCCCCAATGCAAGCGGCTTGTTCAATCTGATGCGCAATCTCGGAGGGGCGATCGGTTTGGCGCTGATCGACACCGTGCTCGAACAGCGCACGCCGACCCACATCTCGGCAATCGTCGCGCGTCTCCAGGCTGGCGATGCGGTGGCGGCCCGTCTGGTCGGTCTGCCGACCGAGCGCTTCACCGGCGTGCCGATCGGCGAGGTCGATGCGGCGACGCGCGCCCTCGTGGCGCCGCTGGTCGAGCGCGCCGGGCTCGTCGCCGCCTTCAACGACGCTTGGCTGTTGATCGGCGGACTGGTTGCGCTTTCGCTGCTGGCACTCCTCTTCCGAGCGCCGTCACGAACCTAGAATGCATGATCGCCGAGAATGCGATGTCCTCGTTATCGGCGGTGGCCCTGCCGGGTCGACCATCGCCGGATTGCTGGCGCAGAAGGGCCGACATGTCGTCGTCCTTGAAAAGGATCAATTCCCCCGCTTCCACATCGGGGAATCATTGCTGCCGCTCAATCTGCCCTTGTTTGAACGGCTCGGTATCGCCGACGGGGTCCGGCGCATCGGCGTCTATAAGCCCGGCGCAGAGGTTATCTCGGACGACCACGTCCAGCCGGCGATCTTCCGCTTTGATCACAATCCGTATGTGAGCGTCGGCCATAGCTACCATATCAAGCGCGCGGATTTCGACAAGCTGTTGCTCGACAACAGCCGCCGCCTGGGCGCAACCGTGCTCGAAGGCATGCGAGTGACCGGGGTCGAGCTCGGGGCCGACGGGCGCTCCAGAGTAACCGCACTCGGCCCCGACAAGGCGCCTTCGGCGTGGTTCCCTCGCTTTCTCGTCGATGCCTCGGGACGCGACACTCTGCTCCTCAAGCGCCTTGGGCTGAAACGCGTAGACAAGCGCAACAACACGGCGGCCGTGTTCGGACATTTTCGTAATGTGCCGCGCCGAGGTGGCGGCGCGGCGGGCATGATCACCATGCACCTGTTCCAGCATGGATGGTTTTGGATGATCCCCTTGCCCGATGACATCATGAGTGTCGGTTTGGTCGGCGATCGATCCTTTTTCCGGACCAGAACCGAGGATCTCGACAGCTTCTTTGCACGCGCCGTCGCAGCGAGCCCTAGTGTTGCAGAGCGAATGACGAATGCCGAACCGGTCACCCCGCTGATGACGACTGCAAACTACTCGTACGACTCCTGCCGTTATGGAGGCTGCGGCTACATCTTGATCGGTGATGCCGCGGCCTTTATCGATCCGCTGTTTTCTAGCGGCGTAATGATGGCAATGAGCAGCGCCGCTCGCGGTGCCGAGGTGGTCCATGCCTGGCTCAACGACAGGACACTGGGCGAACAACTGATGCGCAACTATGAACGAAGCGTGCGCCGCGGACTCAGTTCCGTGTCCTGGCTGATTTACCGGATAAATACGCCGGTGCTTCGCGATATTTTCATGGCGTCGTTCGACCTCTTCAACACCCGCAATGGGCTGCTTGCGATCCTAGCCGGTAATTTTTATGAAGAAGCCCGGCTATTTTCGCCGCTCCGACGCTTACAGCTCGCTTACGGTTGTCTGTACCTTCTCTCTAAACTAGGCGTGCGTCTCCGAACTGCGGGGCTAACATGGCGGATTTAGCGCGCTCTCCGCGGCTACGCGACGGTTGGCCGGATTCCCGGCGGCAGCCGCCCAAATGTCAGCCATTACCGGTTTCCTGCTTCAGCCGCCGCACTAGACGGCGCGCGAATTCTTCCGAGGACGTCACGTAACCAACATGCCCGTCAGGGAGCTCAAGGAGGTCTCGGCCAAGCCGCAGGCTTAGAGCACGGGCTATGTCACCGTCCGGAAAGCCGACTGAGGCCAGCCCCATAGCCGGAATGATCATTCCAGCTCGTTGAGAGAGCTTCTCCATGTCAAGCTCAACCGCCGTATACTGTCTCAATTCGCGCTCGAAAAAGTAATTGGCGTTGGCCATTGCCGTCGTGGCCCGCTCCGGCTCCGGTGCCCGACTCATGATCGGGTGATCCACTTGCGGAAAACATTGCTGTACGAAAAGGGTCCGGGCGGGCGCTGGCCCTGACTGGCGATAGAGATCGTAGAGTTCGTCAAAGAAGGCAAACCACTTCTCTGCGTCCGGCAACAGCCGCATCGCCGCCGGCTCGAACGAGACGAGTGCCCGAATTGCTTGCGGATGGTCGATCAGGAGCTGAAGCGCGATGACGCCACCGGAGCTTGTGCCGAACACCGCAGCGGGCTCGTCAGAAAGGTGCTCGATCAAACGTCGTGCATCGTCAGCATCCGTTTCCAGCCGATGCGCATAGTCCTGCGCCCCATCGAGCGCGCTGCGCGTATACCCGCGACGGTCATAGGTAACGACGGTGAAGTCAGCGGCCAACAGGTCCGCTACGCGCGGAAAGACATTGGCATCGCCGTTCGCGCCCGGGATGAGCAGCAACAACGGCCCGGTGCCGCGTGTCTCGTAGTAAAGGCGGGCGCCGGGGACCTCGAAATAGCTCATTTCATGTGCCCTATCGCAGGTGCGAGACGAATTGGGACAACAGCTGACGCCCGCGCCAAGGTCGCATGCTGGATCGCGATGGCCGCCCCATGTTCAAGGAACTTGGCGAGGCCCGCTCGCTGGTGTGCGTCGAGGCTCTCTATAAGGGCAGCGATATCCTTCCTGAACGGCGCAAGGTCAGCGTGCAACTCCTCCTCGATCCGATCCGAGCGCCGTAGGATCTGCTTGCGAGCATCGTGCGGATCGGGTTCACGCGTGAGAAAGCCTCGCCTCTCCAACCTCGCGACAACACCGGTGATGGCGCCGGTTGTGAGTCCCGTCGCGGAGGCTAATTCGCTGCCCGTCATCGCGCCTCTTTCGCGCAAGATCTCCAGGCATTTGTGATCACTCGCTCCCAACCCGGCGCGCTCGGCAACACTGTGGTGAAACAGCACGATCGCGGTGCTGAACCGTCGGGCCATTTCTAGCAGGAGGCTGATGTCGAATTTCCGGCGCAAAGCGATACCTCTTAGGTAATCGCTTATATACTAAGCGATTATCTAAGGAAAGTCAACTGCGTCACCAGAAGACAAGCCAATGCGCGTGGAGTTGCGCCGCGAGAAGGGTTTCCGCCATACTGAAATCGCGACCTTACGCAGCGCATTTCTATCTCGCCAGCACCGTTCTCAGTGACGGCCTGCACTGCTTCACTGGGGTCGGCAATGGAGTAGCCGCGCGTGAAGATGAAATTCATCGGTAAAGCGTCCGGGTCTTGACGAAGCTGTGATGCTCTCCTGCGCAAACCGCGCCTCTCTGAGCCGCTTTTGAAATTGCACCTTGGCACGCGCCATCGCTCAAACCCGCAGAAATAGCCGTATGTTCCTGTTATGTGCCATGGCTTGTTGGCTGAGAATAGCGCGCAATCAGAAATTTTTTTGAGACGACCTCCTTCACCAGCGATTGACCCGGTGATGGTCTAAAGGGGTTCGCTAGAAAACTACGGCAATCCTTTCGGCACCTCCGCCCTGTTGAGGATCTTTCGCTGGAAACCTTGAGATGTCTCCAAAGTCGTTGGCTAACCCTTCCCGCCAGGCGGGAGAACCAGACTGGGATAATTTCACCGAACTCGACCCATTGTCGCGCACTGACCCCGCTGCTGCCGGCTTGCCGCCCGCTGGCGTAAACCGCTGGGTCGCGCGGCGCAAGGCCGCAGTTGTCGCCGCGGTGCGAAGCGGAGCTATCGGCCTTGAGGACGCCTGTCGCCGCTATGAGCTGTCGGAGGAAGAATTCCATGCCTGGGAGAGGGGAATTGAGAGCCATGGTATAGCCGGTTTACGGAGCACCCGGCTGCAAATCTACGGTGATCGCCGTCTGACTACACGGCGAAGTAACAGTATTGATCACCCTGTTACTACAGACCCTACGTATCAGGAAAAACCGCGATAAAATTGGAGCTTCCGATGCGAGCACTTATTACGTCGAATGATTTTTACGCAGCCACCAGCATCAAACTGATCCTTGAGAAAGAAAAGGTGACGTGTGATACGTTCGAACTTGGGGACGATGGTTTACAAATGGCTACACTTTACGACCACGACATTATCCTTATCAACTTGACGATGCCGGACATGAATGGCTACAGGATGTTGCAACGGCTGCGCGGGGCGGGTGTGCGCGCGCCGATTCTGATCCTCTCCGGGCCCAGCGAGCTAGATCAGAGGGTCAAGTTTCTCCGATCCGGCGCTGACGACTTTCTGATCAAACCCGTCGAAGGCAGTGAACTGATCGCGCGCATTCAAGCGATTGTACGCCGTTCCAATGGACATTCGGAATCGACGATTCGGACGGGCAAGGTCGTCCTCAATTTGGATAGCCGGACCGTCTCGGTCGGCGATGAGCCGGTCCATTTAACCAATAAGGAATACGCCATCCTCGAATTGCTTAGTCTGCGCCGAGGCATTACCGTGACAAGAGAAACTCTGCTCGACCAGCTTTATGGAGGAATGGACGAACCCCGGCTCAAGACTTTCGACGTTTTCATCTGCAAGCTGCGCAAAAAGCTTGCGCGAGCCACAGGTGGGAGCCACTACATCGAGGCGGTGTGGGGGCAGGGTTATGTTCTTCGTGACCGCACGCCTCCATCGGCGACCGTGATCCCGAAGGTGAGCATTGACGACGCCGCATTGCCCCGTCATACGGTAACCGAGGTTGGGCAGGCAGCCCCCGTGCATTAAGCGTCACTGTTGCCGTCCGCGACTCCTCCATCAGGCAAAACTCTCTATTGGCGATCGACATTCGTCGGTGGACAACCGGTTCCTGCCATCATGGAAGGCGCGCCAATGAAAACTTTGATAACGGCTGTGCTTGCGCCACTGCGCCTCGCCAGCTTGCGTTTCGCTAAGCTGCAGCAATCGCGAGCCTACGATTTGATGATGCGGGTGCCGCTGCTGGGCTGGTCGATGTTTTGCGCGACGGTGCAGATGGCGGGTCTAAGCCAGCACATGCACCAGGCCCACATGGCGCTGCCGCCTGCCGCCTACGCCATAAAACTGGCAATGTTGCTGTCGACGATCGGCTTTCTCCTGCTTCTTGCCGCCGCCGTTGTCATACGGACGCGACCGACGGCCAAGGCGCATGGATTCGAGCCGCGGATATCCGCCTTTTGCGGCACCTTTCTTATCTACGCCATTCCGCTTTTCCCACGCCGCGAGCTGCCTGTGGCGGCGGAGATGGTCGCGACCATATTGATCCTCGTCGGCAGCTTGGCCGCAGTGGTCGCCCTGCTCCAGCTCCGCCGCTCCTTCAGTATGATGGCCGAGGCGCGACGGCTCGTTACCTCGGGTCCGTACCGCTATGTGCGCCACCCGCTGTACCTAGCCGATGAGGTAGCAATTCTCGGCATCCTCATCCAATTCTTCTCCATTTGGACAACGATAATTTTTGCCCTTCAGATCGCCTTTCAGCTGCGCCGGATGCACAATGAGGAAACCGTTCTCGGCGAAATCCTGCCCGAATACGCCGCCTATCAAAATAGGACCGCCCGTCTGATACCCAGGATCTACTAAGCACGGCTTGGCGCGTCGTGGGGATTATCGGGGAAACCGAATATAGCGCCGGGAGGCATCCGATTCCGCAAGCCGGTTGTCCAGGTTAGGAATTGTTGGGGAAGCACGCGGTCGCGGTCAGCGGGATTCCGCCGAGCATGTTGACCAAATTGGGTACCGCGGTTTGGAAAGTGACGGCGACAGACACCTTAGAAAAGCCGCTCGGGCCGCCGCAATTGGCACTATTATTCTGGTCGATGTTCGCACTGGTCAGCGAAACCCCCCATTGGTCCGCGACCTGCTGAATATAGGCCATCGTCCTTGCGGCATTGTAGGTGTGGGTCCCGGCCGACGCGCAGGCGGATTGCGGCAGAGCCATGCACCGTGCCCCGGAGATCGCAATCTCCTGGAGCGCTTGCTGGGCCCAGAGCGCGCGGCCGAATTCAAAGGTGCCGAACAGCAGTGCCAAAAACATCGGAGCAACCAGAGCGAACTCCAAGACGGTGGCGCCGTCTTGCGCCCGCCCCAGCGTCCGCGGAACAAGCAGCCTCACTTTGTCTCCACCAGCGCGCTCCGGCTGATCGTACCACTGGAGGTTAGACCGAAGTTCGGAAAAAGGGGCGAGAGAGTGCGGCTCGCCATGATCGTCACGAATTGGCCCGCGACGCCACCGCTGGCGCACGGATCGCCGCAAGCAACTGCGGCGCCCCAATTCCAGCTGCCGGGTCCCCCCGTCGGGCAATAGCAATGCGTGCCGTCGCCGTTGTTGACATTGACCGTGCTGACGGCCCAGCTCGGGCCGTTCGTGTTTGCGATGATTGTCTCGATGTTGCTTTGAAGCGCCGAGGGGAATGTGGAGGCTAAGGCTGCGTTGTTGGCGGCGTAAAGAGACCCCGCGCTCACTGCCGCAGTCAGCTTAGACCCGGTGTAGGTCAAATACCACAGGTTGAAGGTTCCGGCGATGACCAACATGAAGAAGGGGACGAAGAGGGCGAATTCAACCGCCGCAGCGCCCGAATTCTCCCGCGCCGAAATGCTTCTCGCGACCGCCCGCGCCGCAGCGCCGAACATTGTCCCTGCGTCCCGCTGGCTCATTGTACCAGCAGAGCGGTGCTGGAGCTCTGGCTGACGATATTCGGCTCGATCTCGGCATAGGCGGTGGCGGCCACCGGCAAGGTCGTGCTGCTCGTCAGCACCCGCGCCAGATACATCGGCAGGTTGGTCGTCACCGTGACCCGCATCGCCAACTTGCCATTGCCGCGCGGTGACTCGACGATGTCGGCGGCGACGGTGGCGTTACCGCTTGTGAGCCCATTCAGCGCGGCGATACTGCCCGCGACGCCCTTGGCCGCGTTCGATCCTGAGGAGTTGTAGACGAGGGCGCCGCCATAGGCGGCGAGGTCGGCTACTCGCTGATTGTCCGACCGCCGCAGCAGAGCATGACCAAACTCAACCGACAGGGCGGCGATGCCGATCACGGCGACGAGGCTGAGGGCGCTCACCACGCTGATCGCTCCCCGATCATCGCCAAGGAGCTTCTTGGACACGCCAGCCGGTTTCAACAAGATGGCTAACCGCCAGGCTTTGCAAGGCGGCGGTCGTGGCAACCCCATTGCACACCCGGGTCGACGAGGTCGTCCGTCGCTCACTGAGAGCCGAGGCGGTGGGGACTGAAGCCGTCCCGCTCGTTGCTTCCGCGGAAACGGGTGGGAGATCACCGGCTGGCACCCGGCAAGCTGGACAAGGTGTCGGCAAGGCGAAGCGCAACCGGCGTGCCGATCACCAAAAGCAGTGAAGGCAATATGAACAGCGCCAGCGGGATGGCGAGCAGTACCGGCAGACGCGCCGCGCGCTCCTCGATGCGCAGCAGGCGCGCATTGCGCATCTCCGCCGCCAAAACGCGCATCGATTGGGCAAGCGGGGTGCCGAATCGAATTGCCTGATTGAGCGTTACCGTGACGCTGCGCAGACCCGCGACGCCAGTGCGCTGCGCAAAATTTTCGAGCGCGGCTCCGCGATTGGACAACACCCGCATTTCGGAAGCCGTGATGGCAAACTCCTCGGCAAGGGCGGGGTTCGAGGCGCGCAAGTCTTCGCTGACCTGCTCGATCGCCTGATCGAGGCTGAGCCCCGCCTCCGCGCAGACGACGAGGAGGTCGAGCGCGTCGGGCAGGCCCCGCTCGAGCTGTAATCGGCGTCGCGCCGCAAAACGGGACAGCAGGAAATCGGGGATACGCCAGCCAATCATCAAGACGGCGAGCAGGACGGCGACACGGGCAATCGCAAAGCCGGCGAACAACTGCCACCATTCCATCAATAGCCCCAGCAGCGCCGCCACCACAAAGGCGGCACAGAGTTTATTGGCAAAGAAGGTCGCCAGACTGCTGGGTGCTTTGATCCCGGAAGCGGTCAGAACAGCAAGCAGACGCTGTTGCTCGGCCGTGCCCACGACCGGGCTCGCCGCGACGGTGCCGCCGAGCCGCGCGTACCAGCTTAGGGGTTTTGTCAGAATGGTTTCATTGGTCGCGGCGCCGCGCAGCGCGGTGAGGCGGTCGCGGCGATCCTCCCGGCGTCCGATGCGCCACAGACGGAAAGCCGACAAGAGCGCCGCTGTAATGGCTAGACCGAGGATCGCCGTATCCACGGGACCGAGGCTCGCCTGGCCAATCCGGATCCTGAAATATCCGGCGATGATCTCGTTCAGCGCTTCGGTTCCAGGCATAGCTAGCGCAGGCTCCTGTTGAGGATGACGGCCATGGTCATGACGCCGGCGACGAGACTGAGAAAAGCCAAGCCCATCATGAACCGGCCGCGCGGATCGACAAACAAGACCGAGGTAAGGTCGGGGTTGATCAGAAACATTACGCCGCCGACGATGAACGGCAGCAGCCCGAGGACAAAGGCCGACGACTTCGACTCGGAGCTCAATGCCCGGGCTTTGAGGCGTATCTCCTTGCGCCGACGGATGATGTGGCTGAGATTGGCGAGGGTCTCAGCGAGACTTCCGCCGGTGCGCCGCTGCAACTTCACGGCGACAACAAAGAAGCGGAAGTCCGCCACCCGGATGCGGTCGGCGGTGTGCTGCATCGCCTCGTCGATGTCGATCCCTATGCGCATCTCCTCGATCGTGCGCTGCAGCTCGCTACCGACTGGAGCAGCAATCTCACGCGCCGCCAGCTCCGTTGCGTCGAGCAACGGGAGGCCCGCCTTGATTGCGCGGCTTATCAGATCGAGGGCATCGGGGAATTGGTCGAGAAACTGGCTTCGGTAGCGGCTCTGTGCGAGGTACAGCAGCAATGTCGGCGCGCCTAGCCCGGCGCCGGCTCCAAGGAGCACGACGATGGCGGGGTTGAACCGCATCACGCTCTCGGCGAACACGGCAACCGTCGTCGCCGCGATCAGCATCGTCAGCAACAGGTGCTGCAGTCCGATTCGATTGCCAGCCGCTGCGAAAGCAGCTTCGAGCCGTGCCCGCGCCCTTGTCAGCAAGAACGGCTCGTGTGCCGTTCTCTGCAAAATTGGTCGGCGAAGCGGGAGGGCGGACTCGTCTTCGTTGGGCCCCACCGCAACGAGCGTGCGCAGGCGCTGCTCCCGGCTTTGCCGGCGGCGATCCGCGCGCGCCGCCCCGGCGGCGGCGGCGCCGAGGAGTACGGCCGTGCCGAGGATGGCGACGAGAATTTGACTTGTCACGCCCGCATCCCCGCGGTGATGCCGAGGCTGTGCAGCAACTCGCTGTCAAGGCCGTAGCGGGCGGCGCGGGACAGGAAATCGGGGCGCAGACGAGTTCCCTCGAACACTCCGTCCACAGTGCAGTCGCGCCTCTCGCGTTGGTGGAAGGTAAAAAGGTCGCGGAGTGCAATTACATCGCCCTCCATCCCCGCGATTTCGGCGATGTTCTGCACGCGGCGGATGCCGTCGCGCATGCGCTCGGTGTGCACGATCAGATTGACCGCGCTGGCCAGCTGCATGCGGATCGCCTTCAGCGGCAGATTCAAATTCGCCATCATCACCATGTTTTCGACCCGGTAGAGCGCGTCGCGGGGTGAGTTGGCGTGCACTGTTGTCATGGAGCCATCATGGCCGGTATTCATCGCCTGCAGCATGTCGAAGGCTTCGGGGCCGCGCACTTCGCCGACGATAATGCGGTCGGGGCGCATGCGCAGGGCATTGCGGACGAGGTCGCGTTGCGGGACGTATCCGGCGCCTTCGATATTGGGCGGACGCGTTTCCATCTGGACAACGTGCGGTTGCTGCAGTTGCAGTTCGACCGCGTCCTCCACGGTAATGATGCGCTCGGTGCCGTCGATATACCGCGACACCGCATTCAACAGCGTTGTCTTGCCGGACCCGGTGCCGCCCGAGATCAGGATGTTGAGGCGAGAGCGTGCTGCGATCTGCAGCACAGCTGCCATTTCGGGCGACAAATTCCGCTGCCGGACCATTGCCTCGAGCGTTAAGCTCTGCCTGGGGAATTTCCGGATCGAGATCGTCCCCCCGTTCAACACGAGCGGCGGCAAGACGATATTCACGCGGCTGCCGTCGGCGAGGCGCGCGTCGACCATCGGGCTCGCTTCGTCAATACGGCGGCCGACTGCAGCGGCGATGCGCTGAGCGACCCCGACAAGGTGCTCGGCGTCACGAAACCGGGCCGGCGTCTTTTCGAGTTTGCCGTGGCGCTCGATGTAGACGTCGTAAGGGCCGTTGACCAAGACGTCGGTGACCTCGTCGTCTTCAAGATAGGGTTCGAGCGGCCCAAGCCCGATCATGTCGTTGGTCAGCTCGGCGGCGAGTGTGGCCTCCTCGATTTCATTCAGCTGGATCCGTTGCTCGGTGGCGATCTCGCTGACGAGATTTGCGATCTCGGCCCGTAGCCGCGTCCGTGGGATGCGGACTGCAACCGACGGGTCAATGCGCGACATCAAGGCAGTGCGGATTTGCTGCTTCAGCTCGTCGTGATCGAGTTCGGGAGCCGGGCTGGTCGCCTCCCTGCCAGGAACGAGAACGAACTCCCTAGCGCCCGGCGCGATGATGCGGCGGCCAAAGCCCGCCGGCGTCACTTCCCAGCCCTCCACCAACGGCGTCGCTCGGGTGACCCTCCCGAGAGGCCTAGTGCCAGAGCGGCAATCGCCGTGCCGAACTTGCCGCGTCGAGCGGCCGCGATCCTGGTCGAGCCGGTAACGGTGGTGAACAGAGCTGGCTGGAATGGGACGATAATCTTCGGCTTGACCTCGAGGACGTGCTGCATCTCCTGCAAGGTCACTGCATGCCGCCCGCCCTCGCCGTGACGATTGACGACGAGGAGATTGCGCAGCTTTCCGTCGCCTTCTCCCCATGCCCTGCGCAGCCGCACTGTATCGCGCACCGACCGCAAGGTCTGGTCGGCGACGACGATGCGGAAATCGGCCAATTCGACCGCTCTGCGATATGGAGCCGCTTGGATCCGCGGAACGTCGAGGATGACATAATGAAACTGCTCGCGCAGCAGCGAGACAAGGGTCTCGACCGCGGCCGCGGTGAAATGCAGGTCATCGTTCAACGGCTCTTCCGAGCTCAGAACGAACAGGCGCGTCCCGGCCGGGGACATTATTCGCTCGATCAGTGTGTTGTCGATACGCAGGGGGTTGGCGAGCGCTTCACCCAGACCGGGGGTCGGCTTGATTTCCAGGGCCAGCGCGCAGTCGCCATTCTGCAGGTCGAGGTCGACGAGGGCCACCCGACGCGTCTGGCGATTGGCGAGATGCCACGCCGTATTGACCGCCAATGTCGTCGTGCCGACGCCGCCCCGTGCGCCGACAAAGGCGACGAGAGTGCCGAGCTTTTTGTGGATCGGGCTTGCCTCGCCGGCACGGACCCGCCCGCTGGTCAGCGTCTTGGCCAGCAGCTGGAGGTTTATCGGCTTGACGACATAGTCGGCGACCCCGGCGTGCAACAGATCACGATAAAGGCCGATCTCGTTGCGGTCGCCGATTGCGATCACGGCGACCCCGGGCTCGCAGACCTCGGCGAGCGCGTTTACCTTCGATACGGGCAGCTCGACGCCACTGACGTCAACGATCAGGATATCGGGCGAGCGTTGCTGACTGAGATGGGCGATGGCCTTGGTGATGCCGCCCCGCATGATCGCGCCTTTACCCGGAGCCAGCTGAGTGATGCATTCCTGCAGCTGCGTCTCGGTCTCGCCGTCGGCGACGAAGGCCAGCAACGACGGCCGCCCACCCGGCTGTTTGGAAGCGGTAGTCCTCTCGATCGGCGCGGGGGCTTCGAGGACGCTCCTCACAACTTTATTCCTTTGCGGCTATAGTTCCTTTGCCGATCATTCGGTCTTCACCGTCTCGCTTTTACGGCTGCCGCGAATAATCTCGACGAGCGGATGATAGGCGGTCGCCGCCTTCGCGGGCATGGTGCCGCCCAATGCTGGCGACACGTCGCCCGCCCAAGTCGGTTTGACGTCGGTTCTTTGGCTGCCGCTGGCCATCCCGGCTGTCAGGTTAGCGGCACCGTTCAGGCCATTGCGCAATGTCAGGGACAGCTTTCCCAACTCAGCCGCTACATTGATCTTCTCTGCCTGCTCGGGCGTCACCTCGATGGTGACGGCCCGACCGATATTGCCGTTGGCTGCTCGTCCAGCCGATTTTGGGTCCGGCGCGTCGATCGTCAGCACGCGGAGGTTCTGAACTACCGTTTCGCTGACCGAGCGACGGGTGATCGGCGCATTGTCGGCCTTGAAATTCTGCGTCAGAATCACGTCGACGTGGTCGCCGGGAAACAAGAGGCCCGTGCTTGCCTCGCCGATCACGACAGGGATGGCAATGGCCCGGGCTCCGGGGGCTAGGACGATCTGCAGAAACTCGCGGTCGCCGGGCCTGACGATGCTGCTGCGCCGGATCGGCTCACCGGCCGCAATGGCGTGGCCGGGGCGCAACGCTGCGCCATAAAGAAAAGCTCGCGTCTCTTCGTCGATCTCGGGCTTGGTTCGGCGAGCTACTTCAGATGGCCGGACGATCTCTCCCGGTTCCGCAGCGCGCGCGATCGGGGCCCATGTCACATCCAGCGGGCGCACGAACGTGCCCGCCGTCAACGCCACTGTGGTGACGAGGACTTCGTCTTTTGGCGGATTGGTGTTGGCATCGACCTGCGTTGGCAAGGTGTGCAGGACTACGATGGCGGCAACCGCGAGCGAGATTAGGAACAGCACAGTCAGAATGGTCTTGGCGCGCATCTCGGCTCATTCCGGTCGAAAATTCTGAAGCAGAAGAGATACGATGCCGGCCGCAGCGATCGCGGCACCGTAAGGCACGGTCAATAGTGCACGTCTTTGTTGATCTTCCAGAGCGGGTGGCGCCGCTCGGCGCGCCCCGAGCCTGTCGCGTGCGCGGATGGCCACGGCGATCAGCGCGCCCGATACGCTCATAACGAACAAAAACTCAAAAAGATCGTGGTAGCCGACGAGCAGTCCCGTGGCTCCGATGAGCTTGACATCGCCGCCGCCGAGAAGGCCGCGCCAGAAAAGCAGAAACGTCGCGATGAAAAGGGCAGCGCTCGCCGCGAGCGTGTAGAGGCCCGCGATCGGGTTTCCGGCTAGCGCGATCCGGAAGGAAGAAAGCGCAAGTATGCCGACAATGAACTCGTTCGGGATTCGACGCGTTCTGATGTCATAATAAGCAACGATCGCGAAGAGGCACACCCCGAGAAGTAGTATCAACGCCTGCAACATCATTCCCCAGGGGCAGCGACGCCACCCAAATTTTGGACGCGAGCGGGATACGAACAGCTAGCGAGGACATCGCCGCAACGACCAGGTTTCCGGCAAGGTCGGCCGGCACCCGCACAACGAGCAGCGCGCTCGGGCAATCGAACTGCCGTGCTAGGCCGGCAAATATCCTGCCAACAGGGTGGTAAGGTTGGTGAACACGGTGTTCATCTGAGTGCCCAGCAGTTGGATGGCGACGACGCAGACTACGGCGATCAGACCCACGAGCATGCCGTATTCGATTAGGGCCGCGCCCTCCTCGTCCGAGCGAAACCGTTTCATCAACTCGCGCATTTGACGATCCTTTGAGAGTGGATTTCAACCATTGGCTTAAGTCGCAATGCCCCGTTAACTTCGCGCCTGCCCTATCAATTCCCCATCGAGGAATTCGTCTCAAAAAAAATTCGACAACCCGGGTCTTAATCGCTGGGTTGCCTGCGATGAGCGGCAAGTGACGCGCCTATGCATTTCATTGAGGAACCTCTTACCTTTTTGCCCGGGCCTGTTCATTCGCCATTCGCCGCACCGGTCGGCGGTACAGCAGCGGGTGGTCGGATGGCGAAGGGCGGCCGCGTATCATTACCGCGCACCGCCATTCTCAAGCGGTCCCGGCCGCGCGCCAAATGCGAGCGTACTGCGCCGACAGAGATTCCCATCCTTTGCGCCGCCTCGTTGTAAGATTTCTCCTGGACGCCGATCAGAATGACGGCTGAGCGCTGATTGCTAGGGAGACGGCGGAGGGCTGCACCCAAGTCGCGCAATAACAACCGCAGTTCGCTCGCATGCGTCGTCGGCGCCGCAACGGCGAAGGCAATCTCCTTCAGTGCCGAGGCCGAGCGGCTGGATCTCCGCGCTTCGGCAAGAAACCGGTTGCGCATTATTGTGTAAAGCCAGGCCCGTAGATCACTTCCCGTCTGCCAGAGGTGCGCGTTGGCAAGAGCCTGAACGATGACATCCTGGACAAGGTCGTCCGCGGCGGCTTTGTCGCGGTGCCAGCGGCGCGCGGCGCGGCGAAGAAACGGGATTTCGTTCTGTATCTGCTGTGAGAACTCCGGCGGATCGGCGTTCGCCGCTTTTCGTGCTTCAGGATCAATCACATCCGACGACAGCATCCCAGCCCGTACCCCGTTCGAAAGCGAAAGACCGCTCGCCTCTGGTCCCTAAGAAATCCGTTAATCGGTGAAAGGCGTCATTTACTTAGCTTCTTAGTACTGAGCGGCATTAACCCCGCTAATTCTCCCTTTTCGTCTACGGAAAGCCCCGACGGTCGCGTCAGCAAACCTGCGGACTTAGCATTTTGACGAGATTTTGACGAAAATGCAACGCTTTTTTAACTATCTGTATCACATTTAAGGTTAACAACGAACAGCGATTGGGGGCGCCAAGTGTCGTCGACA
>JBJMQW010000443.1:0-20894 GCA_045802495.1 Allostellaceae bacterium
GGGGCACGCCTCGGTCAAGATGTTCACGACCGACATCACGCCTTCCCGCAAGGGCCGCATGGTCGATTTCGGCGACATCTGGGAGGTCTTGAAGGTGCTGGCGAAGGCCGGCGGGATCGCGGCGATCCACGCCGAAGACAATGACATCGTCATGCACATGTACGAGAAGCTGACCCGCGAGGATCGGGTGGGCTTCGAGAATACGGCCGAGGTGCACAATACCCTCTCGGAGGATCTGTCGTTCAATCGGGTGATCCGGCTCGCCGCCAATATCGAGGGCGCCGCCCTTTACATGATGCACACCTCGGCCAAGACCGGCGTCGATGCGATCGCGGCGGCGCGCGCCAAAGGCGTGCCGATCTACGGCGAGACCCTGCACCAGTACCTGATGTACAATTCAGAGGATTACCGGCGGCCCAACGGCCAGATCTACCACACTTATCCGTCGCTCAAATTCCGCGAGGACCAGGAAGCGCTGTGGAAGGCGACCGATCATGGCGCGATCCAGACCGTCGCCACCGACGAGATCTGCTGTCCGCTGCGCATCAAATTGCAGGGGCGGCGGATCGACGACACGACCGGCGGCAATGCCGGTGTCGAGCCGCGGCTGTCCCTGATCTACACCGAAGCGGTCGAAAAGCGCGGCTATGGCCTCTCGGAGTTCGTCGGCCTCGTCTCGGCCAACGCCGCCACGATCATGGGACTCTACCCACGCAAGGGGGCGCTCGCGGTCGGCTCCGACGCCGACATCGTGCTGCTCGACACGCGCCGCCGCAAGATCGTGCGCGCCGCCGAGCTGCACGAAGCCGATTACAGCCCGTGGGAGGGCCGCGATCTCGCCGCCTGGCCGTCAATGACGATGCTGCGCGGCAAAGTCGTCGTTGAGAACGGAGCCTTTTCAGGCGACCTCAAGGACGGCCAATTCCTGCCCCGCAAGGTGCCCGACGATGTGAGGAGACGGCCGGCTTTATGAGCCGGCTCACCTCGTCGGAGGAGTGCTGCTGCCGACGCCCGGGTACTCCCAGCGGCTGTCGACCCAGACCCAGCCGCTCGGACGCTGCTCCCAATGCCCCGGGACATAGGTCGCCGAGACCATCGGCCGCTCGACGTATTTGCCCGGATCCCAGAAATATTGCACTCCGTTCCAGGACCAGTGACCGGGCTCCCAGACATAGCGCGGCGAAGGTGCCGGCGGCGGGAACTCGGCCTGTGGTGCGGGTGGTGCGATGGGAACTACGGTAGAGGGCGGCGCCGGGGGATATACCGGCGCCTGCGCCTGTGCAATCTCAGTGGTCGAGCCGGCGCCGTGGAGCGATAACGGAGCGTCCGCAAGAGCCGGGACGCCGGTCGCCAGCGCGGCTATCCCGGCGATGAGAATTCCGTGCTTCATCGGTTCCTCCATGCCTTGCGCCGAGAATTACGGCGCGCTTTCAGTTCATGAACACGCGCAGGTGGCACATCATTCCGAGGCAGCCATCCTCTAGCCCGCCGCGGTGTTGGACTGAGTTATCTATCGCGATGCGTACAATGCCGCGGCCCGGGTTTCGCCGGCGACCACAACGACGGCCTATTCCTGCCCCGCAAGGTGCCGAATCAGATCCGATAAGGGCGCGGCCGGTCGAGTGAGAAGCAAGCGTCGAGACTAAGGCGCCTGGTAAATAGCGCACGCTGGCGCCTCAACCGCGCCGGTACGATCGGCCCGGTGCGAGGGGAGTATGGCGCGCAAGCGCTTTATATACTATAAGCTTGATCGAGTTACCCTGTGCAACTCTCAACTTCCCACTCGAGCCAAGACAACAGATTGTGCAGCAATTTATTGGCGTAGCCGCCGTTGCCGGCGGCGTTGTTAATTATACCGGTCATCTGCGCCGTTCAGCATTGCTCCGGCGCGATCTCTTTATTTGGGCCGCCGTCATCCTGTTTTTTAACCAATTGGCTGATGCAGCAAAGGGATCAATAACTTTTTCAACCGAAACCGTTATCTACACCCTTCTGGCGATCAGTATCTTTCAGTACATGGCGTGGTACGTGATCTTCCGTTTCCTCTCGACGAGCGATCGGGCGCAGGCAGCACGATGGCAAGATCTGGCGTCGATTACGGCGCTATTGATCCTGCTTTTTGTCCCTGCCGGCAGGATGATCTGGGTCTCTGCAACGGGCCTCGCCGGTTACCTGTGCTTTTTCAATAATGGAGACCGGAGATTGCGGTCGGCAGGCATCGTGCTCGCGGCACTATCCGTGCAGGCGCTTTGGGGACACCTTTTCTTCAACCTGATTGCGCTGCACCTGTTGCGGATCGAGACCGCCGTCGTCGGATTTTTGCTGGAAATGGGGGGGCCGGCACTTCCTGGAAGGGAAATATCATCACCGGGCCCACCGGGTTTGGCCTTGCGATTTTTGCGCCGTGCTCGTCATTTCACAATTTGTCTTTGGCCTTGCTCTGTTGGGTAACCGTGACGAGAATGCGCGGTCAGTATTGGAGCCGCCGCACTTTTGTCATTGGCGCGATAATCGGAACAACCATGATCGCTTTTAATTTTGCACGGCTCTATTTGATGGCACTGGACGCCGATTCCTATGATCTTTGGCACGAGGGGGCGGGAGCTGAAATATTTGCGGTCGGTGCATCACTTTCGGTCCTGCTGATCAGCTTGATCGGCATCAGGAAGACGGAACCCTCAGCAGCATGAGGGCCTGGGCAGGATTTGCCCTGTTCGGGCTACTGCTCATCGGCTCGCTTGCCGTCAGAGGGACGGCGGTAGACCTCTGGGCGGAGAATGACAACCTCGAGCAGGCAATAATACGAGTTGCCGAGGCGCAGGGCCTCGCTTTCCGGCGCCATGCCAGCGTTACGGACGTGGATCTTCGTGCGATCATGTTTGATGCCCCCAATTGCTCCGGGGCGGTGTTAGTCGTCCCGCTTGCCGTGACGTTCGAACAAGAGCCGATCATGCGATCGGCTGCTGGTGGGCCTCATCTGACGCGCCGCTACGTCTATCTCGAGCGCAGCTGGGACAGCCCCCACAGACTGGCGGTCTTCTTCGAGAGGGCGAAATTTGCCGCGCTCGCCGTGTTCGGACTTACGCGATACGTCCCGTCGCGGCAATTGCTGCTGGTCGAGGCTCCATCGGGCTGTGAAGCAGCCGACGGAGTTGATTGGCGACTGGTCTGGGACCGCCGGATGTTGCAGAGCGCGAAAGCCGACGCGGCAGGGTAGAGGCGCGCGCCAGAGCTTCAGCGGTCCCGTGGAGCTTGCCGCTTCCGGCTTAAGAATTTGGCCCCGACCAACACACCGCCGACGGCGAAGGCAACCGGGATGCCGAAACCGATCAGCGGCGCGGGCCCGGGCCGAACCGTCGGCGGTACGCTCGGCGACGGGCGATTAGCGGTTTGAGCGAGCGCTGGCATCGCACCCAGGCAAAGCAAAATGGCGATCGCGGACGCCTTCATCCCAAACCCTCCGACACCACCGATGTTCACTGGCAAAAATGAACCACCCTACTACAGTACGTCAAGGGTCGAATTCTTGGTTATCCAAGAAAAAGCTTGAGATGCCGCGCCCAAGGCTTCTTTAACCGAAATTAAGCATATGCCGGTCCATCTGTTGTAAGTAATTGATACACGAATTAACAAAATGAATCCACGGGACCTAGCGAAGGCCGGTGCCGGCCAACGAGGAGGAGGACGACGACTCTACTCGCCGGTTCGTGAACTCGGCGGGGTCTGGCGACCGCACTACGCTTTCTGCGGCGGCGTCGGGATCCCCGGGATCTTGACGCTTACCGAGCCCAGATGATTCCGGCTGGTGAAATACAGTATCCGCCAGTCGTCACCGCCAAAGGCGATGTTGGTGGTCGCGGGAGCCCCATGCACGATGCGCCCGAGCTTCTTACCGCCAGCGTCCATGACCCATATGCCGCCCGCGCCGCCGCAATAGACATTGCCTTCAACATCGACCTTCATGCCGTCGGGAACACCCGGTTCGTTGCCGCGCAGATCGGCAAAGACCCGGTCGGTCTGCTTGGCCAATGTGCCGTTGGGGGCAACATCGAATGCGCGAATGTGTCCACGGCGGGAATCGTTGATGTACAGCACCTTTTCGTCGGGCGAGAAGGCAAGGCCGTTTGGTACGATGAAGTCCTCGATCAGCAGGCTCATCGTGCCGAGATCCGGTGTGACGCGGTAAACGCCGGAGAAGGTCAGGTCCCACTGTTCGGGTGCGGCGGGGCTGGTCCACGGATCGGTGAAATAGATGCAGCCGTCGGATCTGACGACGACGTCGTTGGGCCGGTTGAGGCGCCGGCCCTGAAAACTGTTGGCTATCACCGTGATGCTGCCGTCGAGTTCCTGCCGGGTGACCCGCCGGGAATCGTGCTCGCAGGCGACCAGGCGGCCCTGCAGGTCGCGGGTCAGGCCATTAGCGCGGTTGGTCGGCTCCTTGAACACGGATACTCCCTTGCCGGGCTCGTATTTCATGCGTTTGTCATTGTGGATGTCGCTGAACAGCAGATAGTGGCCCTCTTTCCACCACAGCGGTCCCTCGGCCGGCCCCAATGCACCGCCGAACCCGTCGGCAAGATGCTGGATGGGCTCCGATGTAGAGACGATCTTGTCCAACTCTGGAGCGAGCTGTTCGATATGGGTCGACGATTGGGCCGAGACGCGACCATCGGACATAGCGATTCCTCCTGATGCAATTGTCATTGCCAAGACATGTCGGCGTGACAGGCTGATCTGAATGCTCACCGAAAACCCTCCCCGATTCGCCGCCGGCCCCGCGTGCTTGTCGTTAACCTAGGGCGACCCAGCCGGAGAGGGCAAGTCCACTACCGGCGATCAGTCGGCCGGTACTTCCCGCAATATCGCCCGTTTTTGACGCACTCCGCGCTTGTCAGGCTTGAACTCCCAGCCGGCGAATTGATAGCGCCTGCGCCTGGAGGGTTTCGGCCGGGCGGCGCGACCGATCACCTCGGCGCCGGTTTGCATCGGCGGCGTCTTCGCCGAACCCTCGAGCAGGCGTTGGCGTTGCGTCGCCGCATCGGGACCCAGATAGGTGTAGCCGGATTTGTGGCTCACCGGAGCAATCATATGGGCCCGGCGCGCGGTCTCCGCGGTCGCTTGTTTGCCGCCGCATTCAAGGCAACAGTCGAAACCGAGCCTCGCCCGCGCGTCGGGGTATTCGTTGCCGCAACGGCAAAATGCCATTACCGGGATTTGCTCGAATGGGTCGGTGTCTTGATGATCCGCTCGATCTCGCCGACCGTCACCTCATAGAGTTCCGCCACTTGGGCCGGCGTCATCCCATAGCGTGTCAATGTCCGGACCCGGCCGGTCTGAGAAGGCGGCACGACATTCGTCCGGGGTTTCGACGCCGCCTTTGGCCGTGCCGGTTTCGGCTCTAACGGCGCTTCAGTTCGAGTGGTCGCAGGCGCACGCGGCGGCAAGGCAAAAATGCGAGGCTGGCGCCCGGCCGGTCGCTCGGTCGACGTCGTATCTTTCGGCGGCAACGCCGGCGAGGCGGTCTTGGCCTCTTGATGCGGCGGCTTGAACAGGTCTTCTGCCGCGCGCCGGGCCCGGTCGATCCTTTCGCGACTATTTCTTTCGTCCGCCGACTGCCACTCCACCACCGATCGCGACTCCCGCACCATTCGTTAATATTAATTTTTGCATATAAGTTTCAGGCGGAGATCCTGCAAGGCTGATCCCATCGACCTGTCAAGAGCCGGCGGACAGGAAAGGCCCGACGACCCGTAGGAAGGCCTGTGGCTGCTCCGCATGTACCCAATGGCCCGCACCCTCGATGCGGGAAATCCGCGCCAGCGGAAACAGCCGGCGGATCGTGGATTCATGGCCGGCCAGGATATAGTTGGAACGGGCGCCCGCAATAAACAGCGTCGGGCCCTGGTAGCGGGACCCCGCAGGAAGCTCCGGAAACCCGCCAATCTGAGAGAAGTCGTGTTCGATCGCGTCTAAGTTGAGACGCCATCGCACCTTTCTATCTCCCAGCTCCAGGTTCTGGAGCAGAAAGGCGCGTTCCGCCGCGTCCGGTACGGCGCCGACAAGCTGAGCATCGACCTCGCCACGCCGCGTCACACCTCGAAGCTCGACCGTGCGCATGGCGCGTACATAGGCGAGCAAGGTCGGCGGATTGGAAACCGGGGCAATGTCCACGACTGCCAGCCGGTCGATTTCGTAGGGGTGAAGCGACGCCATCGCCATTGCGACTTTGCCGCCCATGCTGTGGCCGAGCAGGGCTAAGCGTTCGATGCCGCGAGCGCGGAGCGACACGCGCAAATCTTCAACCATCTCTTCATAGCGCATGCCGTCCGCCCAGGGCGACTTGCCGTGATTGCGCAGATCGAATGCCAGAACCCTGTGCTGCCGCGCGAGCTGTAGGGCGATCGAATGCCAATTCCGGCCGGACCCGAACAGACCGTGCAGGATTGCGACCGGCGGCCCCGCGCCATATTCGGTCGCGGCAAGCTGAACCGGCATTTAGGCTCTATCCCGAAACGCGGCATGGCTGTCGTTTGCTGGCATTTTACGAAAGGACCTCATTCATCCTGAGGAGGCTGCAAAGCGGCCGTCTCGAGGAACGCAATGGGCCGATCCAGCCCGCTGGCGCGCTTAGCGCAACCGGTGCTTGTCGACAAAGGACCAATCAACCTCGAGGCCGAAGCCGGGTTTGTCGCCAATGAGCAAATGGCCGTCGCGCAACTCCGGGTGCTCGCGGAAGAGCCCGTAGGCCAGTGGATCGGTTGCTGGGCCGCCATGGGACTCGACGCCGAAGACGCAGCGCGGCAGCGCGAGAACCAGATGGCCGTGCAACTTGGGTGCGGTGTGCGGCGCAATCATGGCGCCGTGTTGCTCGGCCAGCTCGGCGATGCGCAACGCCTCGGTAAAGCCGGCGGCGCGCGTCGCATCGAACTGCACGTAACGGACGCCGCCCGAAGCAATAAAGTCGCGCACCGTGAAGCGGGTCAGCTCGCGCTCACCATGCGCCAGCGGGATCGGCGTCGAGGCCGCGAGCCGGGCGAAATCGGCCGGCTGCAGGTACCAGTGCAACGGCTCCTCGAGCCAAAAGATTCCGCACGGCTCGACGGCACGGGCAAAATCCATGCAGTCCGGCAAATCATAGGCTGCATTCATGTCGAGCATCAGCCGGGGCTCGTTGCCGATGACATCGCGAACGGCCTTGATCCGCGCCGTCTCTTCGACAACCGTGCCGGCTCCCGTTTTGAGCTTGACCGCACGGTAACCGAGGTCGAGGAAGCGGGCGAGCTCGAAGCCATAATCGGAGTTGGTCGCATCCGGCCGGTAATAGCCGCCGGTCGCGTAAGTGAAGATCGGCCGGTTCTCGCCGCCCAGAAGGCGATACACCGGCAGGCCGGCGGCTTTTCCTTTGATGTCCCACAAGGCGATGTCGATGCCGGCGATCGCCGCCATGACCTGAGCGCGCTCGCCGCGCGGCACCGGCGGCGGCAGACCATCCCGGCCTTCGATGCCGCCGGGACGCGGCGAAGTCAGTGCAAAGAGCTTCCCCCACACTGCCATATGCGCCAGTGCGTCCATGCCCTCGATGATTTCGCCAAACCGGGCCACCCTTTCGCAAATCCGCGGCATCGGGGTTCCGTGGATCTCGCCATACCCAACAACCCCGTCATCAGTGCGCAGCTCGGTCAGAATGACGTTCCACGCCTTGCTCTCCTCGTGCGCCGTCCATACCGGCTGCGGACGCGGCACGGAGATCATGTGTGTGGCAACCGATGCGATCCTGGTCATCACGCGGTCTCCTGCACAGAAAGTCCCAGCTCGTCGATCATCTGCTCGCGCATCAGAAACTTCTGGATCTTACCGGTGACGGTCATCGGAAAGCCGTCGACGAACTTGACATAGCGCGGCACCTTGTAATGCGCGATCTGACCCTTGCAGAAGGCGCGGATCTCCTCGGCCGTTGCACTCTCGCCGTCACGCAGCCGCACCCAGGCGCAGAGCTCCTCGCCGTAGCGCGCGTCGGGGACGCCGATCACCTGGACGTCCTGGATCTTCGGGTGGCGGTAGAGAAACTCCTCGATCTCGCGCGGGTAGACGTTCTCGCCGCCGCGGATCACCATATCCTTGATGCGCCCGACGATGTTGCAGTAGCCCTCGTCATCGATCGTCGCGAGATCGCCGGTGTGCATCCAGCCCGCCACGTCGATTGCCTCGCGCGTTTTCTCTTCGTCGTCCCAATAGCCGAGCATGACCGAATAGCCGCGCGTCAGTAATTCGCCTGCGGTGCCGCGCGGCACGACCCGCCCCTCGGAATCGATGATCTTGACTTCGGTGTGCGGCTGTATTCGTCCGACTGTGGATACCCGCCTCTCGATCGGATCGTCAGTCGAGCATTGAAAGCTTACCGGGCTGGTCTCGGTCATTCCGTAGGCGATCGTGATCTCCGACAGGTGCATCCGTTCGACCACCCGTTTCATGACCTCGATCGGGCAGGGGCTGCCGGCCATGATGCCGGTGCGCAGCGACGACAGATCGAATTTCGCGAAGTCGGGGTGGTCCATCTCGGCAATGAACATCGTCGGCACGCCGTGAAGGGCGGTGCAGCGCTCGGCCTCGACCGTCGTCAAGGTGTCGAGCGGATCGAAGCTTTCGCTAGGATAAACCATCGCGGCGCCATGCGTCAGGCAGGCGAGATTGCCGAGCACCATGCCAAAGCAGTGATAGAGCGGCACCGGGATGCAGAGCCGGTCCTGCGCGGTGAGCCGCATAGCCTTTCCGACAAAAAATCCGTTATTCAGAATATTGTGATGACTGAGCGTCGCGCCTTTTGGAAAACCGGTCGTGCCGCTAGTGAACTGGATGTTTATGGGATCGTCGAATTGCAGCTCCTCTGCCAGTGCGGCAAACCGGCGCAGTTCGGCAGCGCGGGCGAGACCGGCAACATCAACGAACCGCAACATCCCGGCGGCCTGATCTTCGCCGATCGTTATCAGAAGTCGGAGTTTCGGCAGCTTGGCGGCGCGCAAATTCCCGGGCGACGCGGTCCCAAGCTCGGGCGCCAGCTCGTGCAGCATCGCGTGATAATTGCTGCTCCTGAAGCGTGCAGCGGTGACGAGCGCAACGCAGCCGACTTTGTTCAGCGCATACTCAAGCTCGGCCAGGCGATAGGCGGGATTGATGTTGACGAGAATCAGACCAGCCTTGGCTGTCGCGAACTGAGTGACGACCCACTCGGCATTGTTTGGCGACCAGATGCCGATGCGGTCGCCTCGCTTGAGGCCGAGCGCCAATAATCCAGCGGCAAATCGGTCAACCTGTTCCTTCAGCTCAAGATAGGTCCAGCGGATCTGCTGGTGCCGAACGATCAGCGCAACGCGCTCACCAGAGCGGTCGACGATCCGGTCGAAATGCGCGCCGATCGTATCGCCGATCAGCGGCGTCTCGCTCGCTCCGTGAACGTAGCTCAGCCTCAGCATCTCAGGCTACCCGCCGGCCTTTCAGAACCTGGCCGGAAAAGTCACCCCTAGCCTCGCCATTTTCTGTGGCGACCGCGCCATTGACGCTCGTGACGGCGATGCCGTCCGCCTTCTGCGCCAGCCGCCGAGCTCTCCCCGGCAAATCCTGCTCGACGGTCCAGTCCGCCACCATACGGTCGCGAAGCAACAGATCGAGGCTCAACGCTGATCTCCTATACGAGCCGGTGAGCTTCGGATCATCCCGCCGCCGCTGTCAATCACTGTGCAGCGCAGCGGCAGCGTCGGTCGATGTGCTCATTGGCGAGCCAGGCGATCGATCGCGCCGATATCGCCGTCCCGGTAGATCGCCACCAGCTGACGATCATTCAGCAGGACATAGGTTTGGTCGCCCCTGTCACAATCGAGCCGGACCACTGGATAGCTCGGATCGACGAGGAGATCCGACAACCGGCGCTGGAGGTCCGGTTGGCGAGGCACAAGACCGGTGAGGTCTTGACGGGTCTTTGTGCCGTACGTGAAACGAAAGACGCCGCGGCAGGTGTCCTTGTCGAGAGCGGTGCTTTCCCCGCCCGGCTGGTGCTGAACAATCGTATCCGGACGTATAGTGATGCCCGTGTTCTCGGTCGTGGTCCAGGTCCCGACGAACCGATTTTCAACCCGATCGGGCGCCGGCACGGCGCAGGCGGGCGGCAGTGCCGCCACGGTCACCATTACGACGACACGCAAGGTCCGCGGCAAATCTTCGGAGCTGGGCATCGATCGGACCTTTTCTCGCACGGTCGCCGTGGTGTACGCGGAGCGGCGTTCTGCCGCGATCAACTCGTATCGTGATCCCAGCCCGATCCGCAACCGAGAGTTAATGTGCAACGGCCAATTTACGCGGGTGCCGACCGGGCTTTGGTTCGGCTGAATTCCGGCGAATACATCTGTGTGGACACTAACTCACTGGACTCAATCGACTATCTTCTGGGCTGGGAGATGGAGGCGCACGTCCTCCCGGTGTTTCGGAGTTTCCTGCGGCGCAACTCCGTGGTCCTCGACATCGGCGCGAATTTCGGGCTTTACACGGCCGTTTCGGCGAACGTCGTCAAGCATTGCGGCCGCCTCTACGCCTTCGAGGCGAATCCGCATACCTACGAGCTATTGGAAAGAACGCTGTACGCAAACCGACTGGCGCAAAATCCAAATGTGATCGCTGTCAACGCAATGGTGGCCGATACCGCCGGACGGCGGACGCTCAACTACTCGCCGAGATATCTCGGCGGCGCCACCATGAGCAATGTCAGCCAATGGGGCACAGAACGGCGTTCGGTCGAAATCACTGCCATAACGATCGACGAGTTTCTACCGGCCGAGCTGGCAGTGGATCTGGTTAAGATTGATGTCGAAGGCCACGAGCCGTTTGTCCTGAGAGGAATGGAGAAGACGATACGCCGCTCGCCGAATATCCGGATCTTTATTGAATTCGTCGAAGGCTTCTTGGCGGGAACATTCGGCGTCGACTCGTTTATCGACGAGATCGAGAGTTTAGGTTTCAGAATATGCCGAATGCTGCCAAGGTTCCGGCTGGAGCTGGTCGAGCACGGGCAAACACTGCGCGGCGCCAATTTCTGCCTGCTCACCCGGACGCCGGAAGAGGATATCGCCCATGCGCGCCGGGCCGGGCGGACAGTCGCCGCTCGCCTCGGTAGGTGGATCAGGCTGCTCGATGCCCGATGGGACGAGCTGCGCTGTCGTCTGCACCGGCAATAGCGGCAGCGCTACGGCAGTGGCGAAAGAGTGCCGGCGAGGTACATCTGCCGAGCGAGATTGCGCTGGATCTTGCCGCTGGTGGTTTGCGGCAGCGTCCCGGTGCGAATGAGCACGATCGCGCGGGCGGCCACATCATGCTCCCGGGTGATCGCCTCCCGGATCGAGGCAATGATTTCCTCGCCGTCGATCTGCCGGCGATAGGCGCGCTCGATCTCCTGGACCACGACCAGCTGCTCCTCGCTGTGGTGATCAACCACACTGAATGCAGCCCCACAATGCGCCCGAAGGGCAGGGTGGCAGTCCTCCACCGTCGCTTCGATATCCTGCGGATAATGGTTGATCCCCCGGATAATGATCAGGTCCTTGATACGCCCGGTAATAAAGAGCTCGCCCATTTCGTCGACGAAGCCGAGATCGCCGGTGCGCAACCAGCAACATTCGGGATCCTCGCCCTCTATGCGTGCCTTGAACACCGAAGCCGTTGCTTCAGGGTTCCGCCAGTAACCCTGCGCAACATTCGGTCCGGCCACCCAGATCTCGCCGATCAGCCCGGCGGCGAGCCGTTTCCGCGTCTCCGGCTCAACAACGGCAATGCGTTCCCCGACGAGGTGCCGCCCGCAACCGACGAGAACGTGTTTATCCGCGCCTTTCGCTGGGGCAAGCGCACCGTGGCGTTGCAGCGCGTCACGGCTGAGCGTCCGAGTCACGGGCCCGACGCCGCGCCGCCCGGTCGAAATCAGCAGTGTCGCTTCGGCCATACCGTAGGCGGGCTGAGAGCTCTTGGCGTCAAAGCCGTGCGGCGCAAAAGTCGCGGCAAAGCGACCGATCGTTTCTGCCCGGACGGGTTCCGCGCCGTTGAACGCGACCTTCCAACAGGATAAATCGATGGCTTGCATCTGGTCGGCGCGATAACGCCGTACGCAAAGATCGAACCCGAAATTGGGCCCGCCGGCGACCTCGGCCCGATAATCGTGAATCGCCCGCAGCCAACTCAGCGGACGCTGCATGAAGCTGACCGGCGCCAGCATTACGCACAACGCGCCGACATAGAATGACTGCAGAGCATTGAGGATCAGACCCATATCGTGATGGAGCGGGAGCCAGCTGACATGGGTCGATTGCCGCGTATTGCCAAACGCAATACGGATCATCTCCGAATTCTCGACGAGATTACTGTGGCTGACGATCACGCCCTTGGGCGCCGAGGTCGATCCGGATGTGTATTGGAGAAACGCAATATCGTCACGCCCAGGTCTGGACAACTCTTCCCGCCGCGCCGCCCGATCGGCGCAGGCGTCGTCGACGAAGAACCACTCGATCCCCGCCACCCGGAAGCGTTCGATCAAATCCGGGCGCGTTCGCTCGATCCAATCGCCGCGGCTCACGACAAAACGGGGCGAGCAATCCGCCAGGATCGCCGCGCTGGAGTCGCGCGAGCTGTCACGCCGTGGAAGCATCATCGGCACGGCGATCACCCCGGCTAGAAGGCAGCCAAAGAACGCCGTTATAAAATCCAGGCCCGGCGGGAACAGCAGGACCGCTCTGTCGCGCTTCTGCCCATATTTGCCCAAGCCGAGAGCAACCGATAGCGCGCGGTCGTAAAGACCGGCAAACGTCAGCGAAACCGGCTCGCCGCTGCGATCCGGCAAAAAGATGTATGCCGCGTCGTTCGGCTGCTCCACCGCCCGACGCAGGAGCACATCGACAAGGGAAGACAGCTCCATCTGCGGTCCAGAATTGGGCGGCGCCAGCCGATCACCCGATGCCGTTCTCACCCGCAATACGCCTTGCCAGGTAATGCGCGAGGTCGGAGATCGTCGGATGCTCGAACACCAAGTCTGGCGTAAGCTCCAGTCCAAGCCAATCTTCCAGCTCGACGAGCAAATAGACCGAGTTGGCAGAATCGAGACCGAGCCCCGCGAATTTCACATCCGGATCGATGTTCTGGTCCGGCAGATCGAGAGTGCGTGCCAAATATTTGGCGCACCAGTCCCGGATCTCGGACTCGGTCGGGCTTCCTGCTGGCAAGCGAACTCCCTATGCGGCGAGCGGAAGGCGTTCCCTAACAGCGCCGCGTGAGAAGGGTCAAGGGGCGCTTCCGCCACGCGGAGCAAGCGAAATCTGGGAGGCCTCGTTGCGGAACCTGCCCATCACGCTACCAGCGCCCCCAGATGCGGCGGTAGCGGCCGGCGCGCAGAGCATGGCGGCGAAGCCAGCGCTTTAGGCGAATTGGCGGGAAATTCCGGCGCGCATAGACAGCCCGGATATCGTTCTCCGGTGTCCGGGTCAGCAAACAATAATTGAAGCCAGTGAGCGCTTCGCCCGCCGACACCAGGCTGATTTTGTATCCCGGCGCGAGGCGGCAGATGCCGAACCCAAGGCCGCGGATATAGTCGATAAAATCTCCCGGGCTAACGGTTTGCGACAGCAGGTTATCGGCGAATTCCAGGAGGATTCGGAGGTTCGGCGAGCGCTGAATGGTGCGCTCCATGCCGCGGAGCACGCGCGGTTCATGGCCTTCGACATCGATCTTGACCAGATCGACAGGCAGATCGGGCGGCAGAAAATCGTCGATTGTGGTCATCTGAACCTCGACGGTGTGCCGCATGCCGCCCGACAACGCCACGTCGGACATCGTGCCGCCTGAGGGCAGATTGGCCGAGTAGTGGAGCAGCCCACGGCCGTTTTCGTCAGAGACCAGCAAATTCGCGGCGACGATGTTGGGTTTGAGATAGAGTTCGTTGGCAACAAGCGTGCGCTGCAGGCTCTCGAATACCCGGGGGTTGCCTTCGAAGGAATAGAGTCGACCGTGAGTCTTCACGATGCTCGCACAAACCGCGGTATAGAGCCCGAAATTGGCCCCGATATCGAGAACGACAGAGCGCTCGGTCAGGAAGGTGCGAAAGACGCGGATGACATCGGCTTCGTGCTCCCAGCCGAGAATATATCCGAGCGCCTCGAACGTGCTGGTATCGACGCAGAGATACTCCCCGGATTCGAGCCGCACCAGCGCCCAGTCTGCTCCGACGGCGATCGGACGGCGGGGTTTCATCCGCTCCAGCCTGCGATTCAACCTCGCCGGTGATTGTGAGCCGCGGCTATCGACGTCGCTCCGTGGCGCGCGGGCAGATCACAGCACGGATTCGACCCACTCGTAGAGTTTGCTCTTGGGGAGGGCGCCGATTTTGGTGGCGGCCACCTGACCGCCCTTGAACAGGATGACGGTCGGGATCCCCCGCACACCGTATTTCATCGGGGTTTGCGGATTTTCGTCGATATTGACCTTGGCGACCGTGATTTTGCCTTCCATGTCGGTCGCCAGCTCCTCGAGAAACGGGGCGATCATGCGGCACGGGCCGCACCATTCCGCCCAGAAATCGACGAGCACCGGCCCGCTCGCGCGGAGCACCTCGGCGTCGAAATTGCTGTCGGTGACGGCGATCGGCTTCATCTGCTGTGTCCTCACTAATATTGTCGGCCAAATTAGGGGAGCCGAAATTGGCCCGTCAAGGCAGGCACCCCTCAAGGATCTCGGGCCTGATAGGCATCAGGCGCGGACCTTCCGTCCACAACAGGGCGCAGCAGATTTCGCGCCCCGGGTAAATTCGGGCGAGCGCTGCCCGGTAGATTGCTAATTGGCGAAGGTAGATCGCCGACACCTCCTCCTCGACGGCTGGCGGTGGGCGAAGTGTCTTGTAGTCGACAACCAATACGCGGTCCTCCGCGACGACCAGCCGGTCGATCTGCGCCGATATGGCGTGGCCGCCGATCAGTCCGACCAGCGGCACCTCGGCCTGCGAGTTCGGCCCGAACAGCGCGGCAAAATCAGGGTGGCCCAGGACCGCGAGGGTATCGCGCCGGATGTCGTCCTGTTCAGCGGCATCGAGCCCGTGGGACGGAAGCGCCAGAAAGCGCCGCGCCGCCTTGTCGCGTTCTTCGACGGTAATTTCCGGCAGGCTCTGCAGCAGGCGATGCACAAGAAGCCCGCGCTTGAAGCGATCATGTCGACCTGCCGCCAGCGGCGAAAGGGTCGGCGGCTCCGTCCCGCTCGGCCGCGATGGAGCGAGCGGGGTCGGTGGATCGGGCTCCGCGGGCGGCGGCTCGCTCACCCATCGGGGCAGAGTTCCTCCGGATGGAGCCTGCGCCGCCGCTGGCTCGTGGACAGGAGGAGCGGTCTGCGGCCCGACGACCCGCAATCCTTCGCCCGACCACCCGTCCGCGCCGATTAGCGGCGTTGCGTCGAAGTCGAACGGTTCGGCAATCCCGGCAAGGCCGGTGCGGCAGAGCGAATGCCATGTGGTGTCCTTTGCGGGGTCTCGCTGCTGCCAGCCGCAAATATAAAGCCGATCCTGAGCCCGGCTCAGAGCGACGTAGAGCAGCCGCCGATATTCCTGCAGGTTCCGCACCCGCGCCGCCTCTCGTTCGGCGGCATAAAACGGTGAGGCGGGGATGCGCGGAGGACGCCACAGCGGTAGCGCGCCACGCTCGCTCCAACAAAACGTATCCGGAGGGTTCGGCAGCTGTGCGGTGTCGGGGAGGAAAACCACCGGCGCCTCGAGCCCCTTGGCGCCGTGCACCGTCAGGATGCGGACCTCATCACGCTGGCGGGCTCCGAAATCTCGCCTCACCTCGGTGTCGCCGGAGGCCAACCAGCGCAGAAACCCCTCCAGCGACGGGGCATGCTCGCGTTCGTAGGCGAGCGCCAGCCCGAGAAATTCCTCTATCGGATCCTCAGCTTCCATCCCAAGGCGAGAAAGCAGGGCCCGCCGCCCGCCCTCGGCTCCGAGGATTTCGGCGTAGAGCTCGTAAGGCGGGACGAAATCGGCGCGCGCAAGCAGCGCGGACAGCCGTTCGGCTTTCCGACGCAGGTATGGGCTTTCCGCGGCCCGCCTGCGCAGCCTATGCCACAGCCGTTCATCGCCGCGGTCATAGGCGAGATCGAACAGTGTCTCCTCATCGATGCCGAAGAACGGACCCTTCAACACCGTCGCGAGCGTCAGATCGTCCTCGGGCAAGAGCAAGAAGCGGCCTAGCGCGACCAGGTCTTGCACGGCGAGTTGCTCGGTCAGGACCAGCCGGTCAGCCCCGGCTACGGGGATGTCGCGTTGTTTGAGCGCGCGCAGCAGCTCGGCGACGAATTCGTTGCGACGCCGCACAAGCACCATGATGTCGCCGGGGCGCATTGGGCGGCCGCGCGCCTCCAGGACCTCTCCCGCCTCGAGCCAGCGCGCAATCGTCGCGGCGATTGCGGTGGCGACCCGGGTGCGGGGCTCGGTCACACGGTGACGGGCGATCGGCAGCTCCGTCGGGTCGGGTATCTCTTCCGGTGGAGGAAGCGCCAGCGGCCAAAGCTCAACCAAGCCCCCTTGTCCGGCGCGCGCCGCGATATGGCGGATCTCGCTGCCATCGAGCGCCACGCCGTCACAAGCCGCCGAATGGCGAAAAATGGCGTCAATCGCCTGCAGCACCGGTGCTGTAGACCGGAAGGATATCTCGAGCGGAACGCTGCGCCAGTCCTGCCGCGCCTCGCCAATGCGCTCTTCGAAATGCCGGCGCATCTCGAGAAAGGCGCGCGGATCGGCGCGTTGAAAGCTGTAGATGGATTGCTTTGCGTCGCCGACGGCAAAGATTGTGCGGAGGTGGTCGCGGGCGCTCTCACCCGAGAAAAACTCCTCGGCAAGAGCCGCGACGATGGCCCACTGCTCCGGGTTCGTGTCTTGCGCTTCGTCGATCAGAATATGATCGAGACCGCCGTCGAGCTTGAACAGCACCCAAGGTGCTATCCCCGGCCGCCGCAGCAGATCGAGCGCGATGGCCACGAGGTCATCATAATCGACAACCCCTCGCGTCCGCTTGCATTCGGCATAGGCATTCATCAGCGTGGCGCCGAGCCTCGTCAGGGCGCAGCTTGCCTCCATCAGGATTACGGCCGACCGTGCCCTATGAAATTCTCTGATCCTTTCCGCCTCGGCGGCAAGTATTGCACACACCCCCGGAGCGGCTCGCGATGCAACCTGAGTGATCAGGGTGCGCCGGACTTCGCCATCATCGGTGAGAAACGCTCCAGTGTAGTCGGCGAGCATCTGCCGCCGTTGCTGAGTCTCGATCCATGCGGCGATCTGCGCGCCGCGATCGCGGTCCGTAGGAGAACCAAAGGCCAGCGCCGCCGCAGCCAAACGCAGCCCGGCCTCGTCACCGGAGCCTGTAGCGCAGAAATGCGCAATGAGGGCTTCTTCGCTTGCGTTCTCGGACAGGGACAGGGCGGCGCAGAGCCTCCGGCGAAGTCCCTCATGCCCATTGCTCAACGCTTGGTTGAGCTTGCTACGATCCGAAGCGAGCTTCGCCATTAACGCGCCGAACCGCTCTTCGGCAGCATGCCGCGCCACCACTTTGAGCGCCTCTGCCAGGTCCGCGTTCCCGCCATCGCGAGCGGCGGCGACGACACGCTCGCCGGCTTCGATCAGGACCTCGCGAGCGCTGCGCTCGTCCATGACCGTGAACTCGGCCGGAATGCCCGCCTCCAGCGGGAAGCGGCGCAGCAGTGTCTGGCAGAACGCGTGCAGCGTGGCGATCTTTATGCCGGCGGGCGTGTCGAGAACCAGCGCAAAGAGTTTCCGCGCTCGAGCGATCGTTGCGTCGTCGGGCATCCGCCCCGTCAGTTGTTGCAATGACTGGGTGAGCGCTCCCGATCTCGATGTCGCCCATTTTGCCAGCTCGTCATTGAGCCGGTTCGACATCTCCGCCGCAGCGGCGCGCGTAAAAGTCAAGCAGAGGATCCGCGCAGGGTCGGTGCCGTCGAGCATCAGCCACAACAGACGATCGATCAGAACCCGCGTTTTGCCGGTTCCTGCCGAAGCGGAGACCCAAACCGAGGCGCGTGGGGCGGCCGCCTTCCGCTGTGCCGTGTCGGGATCGTCGAACGCCGTCATTCTTCAGTCTCACTCTCGGCGATCCGTTCGAGATGCCGGTAATCGGAAAAGCGCGGCGCCCAGCGCGGCGACGGAACGGCCAGATAGGGTGTCGACGGGTCGTCAAACTGGTCGATCAATGCCCGCACTCGGGCAACGACCTGGTCGATCAGAGCACCGGCGTCGCAGCCGCCGACGGGGGAGCGCTCACCGGCCGGCTCGGCCCCGCTGAGCCGCCAATATTCGAGCGCTGCCGCTGTGCCTTGAACGCCGGGGAAGCCGCCATGCTGCAGCATCGCGCCTTCGAGCGGGAGCTGGGGTGAGAACCCCGCCTCCACCTCCTTCGCCTTGGGCACGGAACCGGTCTTGTAATCCACCAGCAGCAGCCTGCCGTCGGCCAGACGGTCGACGCGATCGGCCTTGGCGGTGATCGTAAAAGGCCCACCGCGCGCATCGAAAGTCCAGCTTCCGGAACACTCGCCGAGGCTCTCGACGAGCTTGAAGCGGTGGGCCCGTTCCTCCGCCACAAGCCACGCCGCGATCCGTTCGAAGCGCGGCCACCAGAAGGCCCAGGCGCCGGGGCGCGACAGAAGCGGGCCGAATTGCTCGCGGCCGATCCGCAGCAGCTCCGCTTCGGCATTGTCGGGCAGGCCCCGGGGGAACGCGCGGATGAATTCGTCGAGCGCGTGGTGGATCGCCGTGCCGAGCTCTGCCCGGCCGGGATCGGCGTCCAGCTCTTCAAGCGCCCTGAGCCCGAGAATATGGCGGGCGTAGATCGCGTAGGGATCACGCAGCCAGGTCTCGATGTGAGTGACCGAGAGCTTTCTTGGCCGCGCCGCGAGAGGGGGACGCGGTTCGGGAGGCGGGAATGGCCGGTATTCCGCCTGGTCAATCAGCTCGACGGCCCTGGTCACGGCACCGTCGGGTCCAAGCGCCGCATCAAGGCCGGCGGCGCGCAACACGGTGTCGAGGCGCAAGAGCCAGCGTGACGGAACCGTGGGGACACCATCAATGCGCGCCGCTCGGGTCAGCGCCACCTCCGGCGCGCCGATCGCCTGGGCAAAATCGTGCGCTGCAATCCCGATCGCCTGTTCCGGAGACGCGATGCCGAACCGCCGTCGCATCTGCCGCGACATCCAAGGGTCGTGGTCGGCGTTACTCGGCCAGGTGCCTTCGTTCAGCCCGCCGAGGACGAGCAAGTCCGCGTGCTGCAATCGTGCTTCGAGAAGGCCCCAGATGGCGAGCCGCGGGTGGCGGCCGTAGGAAGGACGTACCACGCCGCCGGCCGAAAGCGCCTCGAAGAGCGCGGGGTAATAGCGGCCGGGAATGGACGGGAAATCCCGGGCAGCGCCGATAAGCTCGTGGCAGAAGCGGGCCGCAGCTTCGCCAGCTGCCCCCTGCCAGAGCCGGTCGCTTCCGGTTTCGCTGGCGGTGGCTGACAGACGTTCCGCCGCTTCGATATGCGATACAGCGAGACGGGACAGTGAGACCGCTTCCGCGTCGAGAAGATCGGGGAATGAGCCGAGGCAGGCTTGGAGCCGGTCGGCAAAACGGTGCAAGCTCGCACTCGCGCTGCCAAGGGCCGCTTTCAGGCCGCCGAGCCCAGGGGCGGGGCGTGGGCCGAGGATTGCCCGTTCGAGCTGCCGCACGAGTTCACGGAACGCGCCGGGCGCGAGGCCGCCGGCAGCAAGCGGGTGCTTCAGCGCGGCCAGCAGCGGCACGGGCGCGAGCCGGCTGGCGGCTAAATCGACGACGAGACGCAAAAAGACGCCGGGCGGCGTGCGGTTCAACGGTAGACCGGCCGAGTCGTCGATCTCGATGTCCCAGCGGCGCAGCTCGGCCGCCACCCTGCGGGCAAGCTCGCGATCGGGGGTTACCAGCGCGGCGGTCGCACCCGCGGTTTCGAGCTTACGGCGGAGCAACAACGCGATCGTTACAGCTTCTTCTTGCGCGCTCGCGCAGTCGTACCGGCTGAGCCCTTCGAGCGCGGCTGCAGGGTATGGCGGAATTCGACGCCATGCATCGGTCGTGGCCGCCGGCCGCAGAGCCTCGCCGACCACCCGGATCCGCTGGCCCCGGGGCCCCTTATCCGTATTGTTTGATGCGGCGGCGAAAAGCGGCAGATCCGCCAGTGCTTCGAACCCGCGAGAGACAGCGGAAGCGACGCTTTTGGGAGGCCAGTCGTCGATGTCCGCACGATCGAGCCCAAGCGCCTTCAGCAACCTTGCCATCAGGTGTTGCGGATGCGAGGGGTCCTCTTCGATCGCGCACCACTCGGCATCATTGCGAACGCGGTCGAGGCCGGGGAGAATGACCGCGCCCTGGCCGAGCGAGCTAACCACGGACAGAAGCTCTGTCATCGCGGGTGTGCCGCCGATCAACCCCGCGGCGATGACTGGGTCAGCCGGAGGCGAACGGCGCCAGATCGCGGCTTGGCGTTCGAGCAGGCGGTTGCGCCTATCGGCCGGGTCGAGCGCTCCCTCCGCGGCGAGAATGCCGGGCCAAGCCTCGGGCAGGATCTCCAGAAAACGTAGGACAATTTGCCAGTGCTCCGCGAAATTCTCCGGCGCGAGGCCGTAGATGCTTCCAAACGTCGCGCCGTCAGTCGCCACGCTGTCGAGAAGCCGGGCGAGGCTGACCGCCAGAGCGGCCGCTTGACCTGGCAAGAGCGGTGTCCCTCCCCGCCTCTCGCCCCAGCGCAGCACCAATCGAGCCAGCAACAGGCGGCGGCGCAATTCGGGGATAGCGGGCGGCACCGCAAACA
>JBJMQW010000444.1:0-2100 GCA_045802495.1 Allostellaceae bacterium
AGGTGGAGTAGGTATTGACTGTGATAGTGGTGCCGCTAGACCACATGTCCGCCTAAGGACGGGGCGACCCGTCTCGCAGTATGCAGGTAACGAGGGTTGCGCCGGATTGGCCGGTGCCGAGCCTCATGCATAGGGGACGGGTCGTGGGGGATCGTATCACGTATGTCGGGCTTGATGTTCACAAGGACGGGATCGTCGTGGCGGTAGCGGAAGGCGGCCTGCGGGGCGAGGTTCGGGACTATGGCCGGATTGCAAACACGCCGGCGGCTTTGCCGCGGCTGGTGCGCAAGCTCGGCCATCAAGGGGTGGCGCTGCGGTTCTGCTATGAGGATGGGGTCATTCCGGCGCGCCGGTATCGGCTCCGCTAAACTCGACGGATCCTGCGGCGCGACGGTGCACCGTCGCATCAACCGGAGGACCCGCGATGTACTACATCGGCATCGATGTTTCGACAAAAGAGAGCGCGCTCTGCATCTTGGACTGTAAAGGCAAGATCGTGCGCGAGACCAAGCTGCCAACTGATCCCGAGATTATCGCGCGCTTTGTCGCCGCCACCGGGCTTGCCATCGAGCGGATCGGTTTGGAAGCGGGTTGCACGGCAGCCTGGTTGTTTGCCGGGCTGCAGCGGCATGGCTGGCCAGTGATCTGCATCGATGCACGGCACGCGGCAGCCGCGCTGCAAGCCGGTTTCCGCAACAAGAACGATCGTAACGATGCGCGCGGCATCGCCGATCTAATGCGCGTCAACAAGTACCGACCGGTCTGGGTCAAATCGCCGGAGGCGCAGCGACAGGGCCGTCTGCTGACAGCACGCGCAACCTTGCAATCGCAACTGGTCGCGCTCGAGAACACGATCCGCGGCCTGCTCCGCCAAGAAAGCATTGGGCTGACCGACAGGCGCACAGCGTTCGAGGCAGCGGTGCGCGAGGCAATGGGTGAGGACTGCCTGCTGTACGCAGCCTTGCACCCCTTGCTGGAGACCCGCAATGCCGTGCTTCGGCACCGTGCCGCACTCGACCGGGAGATCCTGCGCATTGTGCGCGCCGATCCGGTCTGCTGTCTTCTGATGACCGCCCCCGGCGTTGGTGCCCTCGTATCGCTCGCCTTCAAGGTCGCCGTTGACGATCCCCGACGGTTCTCGCGTTCACGCGATGTCGGGGCCCATTTTGGCTTGACCCCGCGCGAACACAGCTCGGGCGAACTGAGCTACCAGGGACGGATCAGCAAGATGGGGGATCGCGAGGTACGGCGACTGCTCTATATCGCAGCCAGCCGCATGTTGCGGCGCGATGCGGCGCTATGGTCCCCGCTCAAAGCCTGGGCTGTACGCCTCGCCCGGCGCATTGGTATCCGCAAGGCGCGCGTTGCACTGGCGCGCAAACTCGCGGTCGTGCTGCACGCCATGTGGAGCGGCGGGCAGGTATTCCAGTGGCGGCGTTCTGAGGCATCGGCATCAGCGTAAGCCTCGCCGGCACCGCCCGACTTTCTTCTGAGCTCACGCCGTTCCCTCGGGCACGGCGGTAAGGTCTCCCGTGAGGGAGGGACGGGGTGGGACGCGAGCGAGGCTACCCGCTTGGTGCGTGCGGCTCACCGTGCGACGCCGACTATGAGGATGGCTCCGTCCCGCTCCAACTCCCCCTATCCTGCGCCGATCACTGCATCGAAGCGCGAAGAGAAGGCTGTCACCTCCGGGAGATCGAACGAGGATCCAGCGACAGCCAATGCACGGCTGCGAGCTTTTGGACATCATCTCGGCCCGCCAAATTGTCGTTCGGTCCGCGCCTTCGCCGTCAAGCCCTGCGCCTTCGGCGCACCGCTCACGCGGCTATGGGGCTTGACCGCTCGGCACGGCCAAACGAGAGGCATCCGTGCCTTGATGGAATATCTATGCCGATTGCCCACTTGGTCGGCGAATGCGCGACAGATCGGCCGTGGCTGCGGCCACTAGCTAATGCCCCCTTGACCGAATGCCGGAATGAGAGAAGGCGGGACGCGACGGCTTTTGGCTGGCGCGCTGGCTGCAGACCCGCGGCATTGAGGTGCAGGTCATTCATTCAACAAGCGTCGCGGTGTCGCGTGAGCATCGGCGGGCGAAGACCG
>JBJMQW010000445.1:0-3545 GCA_045802495.1 Allostellaceae bacterium
AAACGTCCAGGCAGCGTCAGAGGCCCTCATTCGGAATGTTTGGCGCGGCCAACGGCGAGCGGGGCCGAACCCGGCACCAGCGCAGCGTTTACGAGGCAGCCGACCAGCGCAATACCAGCGGAAATCATCAAGTTGGTATCGAAACCGCCGAGCGCGAGGGCTCCTCCTCCGACCAGTGAACCGAGAGAAATGCCGCAAAATAGCGCGCTGTTGTTCCAGGCAAGAGCAGCGCCGCGCCGGTTTGGAAAATCTTTTGCCAGACCCGCTTGCTGTGCGGGGAAGAAAAGCTGGGCAACGGCCGAGCTTACCCCGAGCGCAGGTTCGATCAGCCTGCCGGTGTCGAAGGCCACCCGTAGCAATATCAAGCAGGTGCAGAGGCCGATGAAGCTCGCGCCGGCGATTGATTTGGCGCCAAGTCGATCGGCCAGGCGGCCCCCGATGACAACCCCCGCCAGCGCCCCGCAACCGTAAACCAGGATCGCCTGCGCGATCCCCTCGGTCGAATAACCCACCGCAGCCAGCCCGACGCCGAGATAGGTGTAAACCCCATAGAGCCCCATGCTCCAAAGTACCGTCGGCACAAGGCGGCGGAGCACACCAGTTACGGCAAGGGGGTGGGCCGCCGCTGTCTGCGCAATGGACGCCGCAATTCGTTCACTCGGCCAAGTTCCTCGATTCAGACAGGCGAGAACCAAAGCAAGAAAAGCAAGTGCTAAAAATACGTGCGACCAGCCAAAGCTTGCTCCGACGATTGTACCGATTGATGCGCCGAGAGCGAGCGACGCCAACAAGCCCGATACGACCAGCGCTAACCAAGTAGCCCGCCGATCGGGCGGGGCGGCGTCGCCGACGAGAGCGTAAATCGATGGTGAAACCCCTGCCGCTGCGGTGCCGGCAAGCAGCCTGGCGGCAAGAAGCGACGGCAAGTTTGTCGCCAATACGGTTAGCAAATTCGCGGCGGCGACGGCTAGGAGCGAGCAGATCAGCACGCGTCGTCTCCCCACCCGATCCGCAAGATGGCCTAACGGCGGCGCGCTCATCATATAGGTTAGAGAGAATATCGCTACCGATAATCCCGCCATGGTCGCCGAAATTTGATAATCATCAGCAAGCATCGGCAGGAGAGGAGAGAAAACAAAAAGCTCAGTCCCGATCAAAAACATCGTCACCCAAGCGACGCTCAGTTTTGCCAGCGAGCTGTTTGATAAAATGGCCATTTTGATAAAGTCCTGGTATATAGCCTGTCGCAATACGAAGGTAACTGTAGTAAAAATATGATGATGATGAGCGTCGCCTGCGCAACCGACTTGGGCACACAACGCCGGCATGGGTCTAATTGCCGAAAAAATTCCGGAAAGAACAATCGATATCAGGTCAAAACTGTTCCTATATTGACGTTATCTGCTTCGCCCGACGACGAGCTCTCTCGACTATTCGGCCGAGTTGGATCCAAACCCCGTCGAGTGCCTCGGCTATAAGCCTGGCGTTTTCCAATGTTTCCGGTAGGAGTTCCGGGCGTGCTTGAAGGACCAGCTGGGTTGTTGATAGCGCTTCCTCTGCGTGTCGTTCTTCGAGCTTTGCAGAGAAGCATTCTGCGAAATACGGTTCATTGGCGAATTGCGGAAAATGGGCCGAGATGGCATCCGCTAGCGCGCGCATCCAATCAACCGACATGGCTTCGATCGCGCACCATGGGCCGAGCGAGCGCGAGTAGAGCTTCTGTGCAAGACGAACAAATCGCGCTGTTTCACCGTTGAGGTACCGGCACAATTCTTTAGGACTGCCGAAATCCTCGTCATGCAACAGGCACTTCGCACCAATACTGCGAAACGCCTGGGTCAATTGGTAATGATGTGTATTGCCGTCCGGCAGGCCATCGTCATCCACAAATATCTGAAGTTTGCGTTTGCGGAGGGCAGGACTATCGAGATGCGGCAGATAATAGACAGCGGCTCGCGTGGCGTGCATCGCCGACTGGTAGATCAAGTGGATCTGGCCGAGCAGCAACGCGTCTCTCGCGATCGCATGATCCAAAGCAGCCAGATTTCCAAAAAATGGCATCCGCGACGGACGATGTCGCTCGGTCACGGCTCGTATTGCGATCGGGAACTCATCGATCGAGTCAGAAGCCAGTTTTAACGGCTCTCGCGCGTCCAGGTCGAGTGAATACGCATTTATTATCTCCAAATGCTTAAATTAATTATTGCCGATATTTAGACGGCTAATCAAAAATGACTGTCGAGCGGAGCGGTCCTCGAGTCGCTCGCGGGTGGGTTCCCATTTCCGAAGACCCACGTTAGAACGGATCAGGAACACAGTCAAGTAAAATCCAATCTATTTGCAGCGACAATGCCGGTGACGCAGGCCACGGCAACGTGCAGCCTTATCGTTGACGCTGCCGGAACCGCCGGGAGCCAGGGAAGCCCGCGTTTCTGTCAACGCAGCCTGCGTATGCTCAGTGATCTGTTCTTGTTGGCCGCGTTGCGGCTTCTGTCGCGATTGCCTCCTCGCGCCAGGCCCGATCATGGCCTACGGTTTGCGCGATCCCCACCACGCCCACGCTTGGCTGGACAAGGTTGCGGCACTTCCCTTATAAGCGCCGCTCGCCGGAGCGCCCAGGTAGCTCAGTTGGTAGAGCAACGGACTGAAAATCCGTGTGTCGGTGGTTCAATTCCGCCCCTGGGCACCACCTAATTTCTAACCAAAATCAGTGGATTGCGGCGGCTATCCACCTCGCTACACCAAACTCCCATGTTGCAACGTGTTGCAAGCGGTTCCTTGCATTTCTGCGGGGTTACGTCCATTTATGACCAGTCTATGCGACATGGATGCGACACGGGGCGGTGATGGGCGAGGGCGCGGATCGAAATATCATTGCCCAGCGGTGGGCTGATTTGGCCGACGGCGACGAAGAACCGCTGCTGCAGGCAGGCGAGGCCACCGGAGTCGCCTCCGCTCACCGGAAGGGTCGCAAACGTACCGAGGCGATTGGTCATGCGATCTCCGATGACGGCGAGCCGCCGCTTTTACTAGCCGGACAGCCGCGCCGCGACTACCTGGATAAGGTAGCGGCGAACAGCAGGCTGCTGGCCGAGATAAGAGCCGCCGTCGCCGAAGCGGCCGAGCCGACAGCGCCGCCGAAACAATCAAGACCTACCCGCCCCCGTAAGCCCGATAAGTCCGAGCATGTCAAAACCATGCTGCGAGAAGGGTGGGACCCCGGAACGACGTGCAGTTGGGACGAGTTCATTCGGGAGCTTGAAAGCCGCTGCAACGGGCACCAGAAGCCGCAAGGCAAGACGAAGGGCTTTTCGCTGCCGAATATAAAGCTCTTGGTACATAAGGCACGGGCGGAGGATCTCGATTGAGACCGCGTGGACGGTCGACAACCTCCAAAATAGGTAATTTGGCTAGTTTCGATTAATTACCTAAATTACCCAAGGAAATCCGAATAACAATCGATTACCTCTGTCGTAACGCAACGCACATGCGCTGCATTGGTTTAACAACGACAGAGTATTGGGGCGATGCACTCATCGTATACG
>JBJMQW010000446.1:0-4616 GCA_045802495.1 Allostellaceae bacterium
CGAAGGCTATATGGACGTCATTGCGCTGCAGCGGGCGGGATACATCACGGCAGTGGCGCCGCTCGGCACCGCGCTGACCGAATTCCAATTGCACGAGCTTTGGCGGTTAGCACCCGAGCCGATCCTCTGTTTCGACGGCGATGCCGCGGGGCAGCGAGCCGCCCTCCGAGTCCTTCACCGGTCGCTTCCCCTGTTACGCCCGGGTTACAGTCTGCGCTTCGCAACCTTGCCGCCAGGTGAAGATCCGGATTCGATCCTCCGCGCGGCGGGAGCTGTCGCTTTCGACCCAATCCTCGCCGCCGCGCGACCGCTGGCGGATATCCTATGGGAGTCCGAAGTCCGCGGCACCCGGCGCGATACGCCCGAGCGGCTTGCCGGAATTCGAAGTCGATTGCTGGAGCACGTAAGAGGCATATCGGACCCGACAGTTCGCTCCGAGTTCGAGACACTGTTCAGAAAACGTTGCGATCCTTGGGAGGCGCGGCGCAAAAGCCTGCACACGTTCCCGACCACGGCCGTCCGCCATGGGCCGCCGCCGCCGCCGCGCCCCGGAGGACGGGTCCAGCGGGAAAATCTATTTCGTATTCTCCTCACGGTCCCATCGTTGATCGATGAAACCGCCGAGACGTTGGCGTCACTCGATGTTCCCGAACCCGAGCTCGACGCGCTGAGATGTCAAATTTTAGAGGTCGTTGCGTCGCAACCGGGGCTTGACGCCCGCACGCTGCGGCAACACCTTGTGCAGAACGGGCTTGCGGCGACCGTGGACGGACTATTGGTACCTTCGGTCGACACGATTTTCCTGGTTCGGTGCTTCGACCCGACGTCCACGCGCAAAGAATGGGCCCGTGCGACCGGGATGCTGACAGAGGGCGGTAATAATTTTTTGGCCGAAGCCACGAACGATTTGATCAGCGATATTTCGTCAGATAACTGGGAGCGGTTTCTGGCGGCGCGGGAGCAGGCATTGCGGGCAGATCCAGTCGGCGAGGATGAGACTTGAGCCGCCGGCTATCCGCTCCAGGACCGGCGCCAGCCAGGTATCGTGTCTTGCTTATATTCGCGCTCGGCGGCGGCCGGGCGAGTGTGGAACCTGCCTAGGGATGGTGGAATGGCAAGCAAAGCGGCAAATACGGCGGAAGTAACCGAAACCCGCGAGGAAGCGGCGGAGGCTCCGCTGCTCGACAGCGTCGCAGCGGCAATCAAGAGAATGCTCGCGCGCGGCAAAGAGCGGGGTTACCTGACCTATGACGAGTTGAACGCCGCGTTGCCGCCCGACCAGGTGTCTTCGGAGCAGATCGAAGACACTATGACGATGCTCTCCGAGCTCGGCATCAATGTGATCGAGAACGAGGAGAGCGAGGAGCCGGCGACCGCCGAGGCCGAGGAAGGCGACGGCGAGGTCCGGGGCAATCTCGACGATGACGATATCGGCCGCACCGACGATCCGGTGCGGATGTATCTGCGCGAGATGGGATCGGTCGAGCTCCTGTCGCGCGAAGGCGAGATTGCCATTGCGAAGCGCATCGAGGCCGGCCGTGAGATGATGATCGGCGGCATCTGCGAAAACCCGATGACGATCCGCGCCTTGATCGGTTGGCGCGACGCGCTCAATGAAGGAAAGATGCTGCTGCGCGATATCATCGATCTCGACGCCACCTATGGCAGCGGCGGGTTCGAGCCGGTGCCGGCCGAAATCGCGACCGCTCCGGCGACCGAAGCCGTTGCGGACCGCGAGGCGAGTAACGCGGTCGAAGGCGGTACCCAGCCCGAAGCTCGAAACGGCGACGACTCCGGAGAGATCGTAGAACTTGAGAACGATCTCGCCGTCGACGAGGCCGAGGGGGAGGAAAGCTCGATTTCCCTCGCCGCAATGGAAGCCCAGCTAAAGCCGAGTGCTCTGGCCACTTTCGATGCGATCGCCGAAACCTATAAAAGGCTTCATCGGCTTCAGGATCAGCGCATCAGCGCTCTGCAAAAGGGCGAGCCGCTGCCGAAAGTAACCGAGCGGCGCTACGAGAAACTCAAGGCGGAGATCATTGAGAACGTCAAGCGCATACGGCTCAACAACACACGCATCGAGCACCTCGTCGAGCAGCTTTACGAAATAAACCGCAGGCTAGTCTCCGACGAGGGGCGGTTGTTGCGGCTGGCCGAGAATGCGGGGATTCGACGCTCGGAGTTCTTGCAGGAATATTTCGGGAGCGAACTGGCGGGCGATTGGCTCGGGCGCATCGAGTCCTTACCGGGTCGCGGCTGGCCAAGGCTGATTGAGAAGCACGGGCCGGAGGCTGCCAGACTGCGCGGCAATATCGCCCGGATCGCCGCAGAGGCGAAGCTGCCGATCTCCGAGTTCCGCCGCATCGTGCAGACGGTGCAGCGGGGCGAGCGCGAGGCGAGCCGAGCAAAAAAGGAGATGGTCGAGGCAAATCTGCGCCTCGTCATCTCGATCGCCAAAAAGTACACCAATCGTGGGTTGCAGTTTCTGGATTTGATCCAGGAGGGCAATATCGGGCTGATGAAGGCGGTCGATAAATTCGAGTACCGCCGCGGCTACAAGTTCTCGACTTATGCCACGTGGTGGATCCGCCAGGCGATCACCCGCTCGATCGCCGACCAGGCGCGCACGATCCGCATTCCCGTGCATATGATCGAGACGATCAACAAGCTCGTGCGTACATCGCGCCAGATGCTGCACGAAATCGGCCGCGAGCCCACTCCGGAGGAGTTGGCTGAGAAGCTCGCGATGCCGCTCGAAAAGGTGCGCAAGGTCTTGAAGATCGCCAAAGAGCCGATCAGCCTCGAAACGCCGATCGGCGACGAAGAGGATTCGCATCTCGGCGATTTTATCGAAGACAAGAATGCCGTGCTGCCGTTGGATGCGGCGATCCAGGCCAATCTGCGCGAAACGACAACGCGTGTGCTGGCCTCGTTGACGGCGCGCGAGGAGCGGGTTCTGCGCATGCGTTTCGGAATCGGGATGAACACCGACCACACCCTCGAAGAGGTCGGCCAGCAATTCTCGGTCACCCGTGAGCGCATCCGCCAAATCGAAGCGAAGGCGCTGCGCAAGCTCAAGCACCCGAGCCGTTCGCGCAAGCTGCGCAGCTTCTTGGACACCTAAGCGGATTGGGCCCGTAGTTCAGGTGGTTAGAACACGCCGCTCATAACGGTGGAGTCGCAGGTTCGAATCCTGCCGGGCCTACCAGTTTTCGCCAAACTCTTTCAGAGTTCGCTTCAGCGGCTCGACTCCGCGTTACCGTTTTCGAGGGTTCAACGGCGCCGGAATTCAACGTCGCCGCGAGCCTGTCAGCCCGCTTGTCGACGGGCAATCGAGTTCGACGGCAGGGTTTTCCGCTCTTCTGATGGTGCTGCCAAACAAGCCCGGCACGGTGGTCACAAAAAGCTGAGACCCTGAGCCGCGTCTGGCCCGACACTGTCGTGGAGGAGGGCAATCTGAGATGCAGGTGTCGGCACTGCGGGGCACTAAGCAGAGATCGAGACGGCGTCAAAACGGGCCCGCAGCTGCGGCAATGAGAAGTGGGAATTGTGCCCCTTCGCGCATTTGCCTATCAAAGGGTACGCGCGAATATAGCCGAGGAGAAAATGACGATCAGCGAAACCGGGGCCAGGACCGTCACGGCCTGCGTCCTGATCATCGGCAACGAGATTCTTTCGGGCCGCACCCAGGACGCCAACCTCGCGTTCCTCGCCCGGGGTTTAAACGATGTCGGTATTCGGCTGCGCGAAGCGCGGATCATTCCGGATGATCCCGGCTTTATCGTGTCGACCGTCAACGAGGTGCGGCGCGCCTTTGATTACGTGTTTACGACGGGCGGCATCGGCCCGACGCATGACGATATTACGGCGCAATGCGTGGCCGATGCATTTGAGGTGGGGTTGGTCGTGCATCCCGAGGCGAGACGATTACTGGAAACCCATTACCCGCCCGGCCAGTTCAACGAGGCCCGGCTGCGTATGGCGATGGTTCCGGAGGGCGCCGTGCTGCTCCCTAACCCGATTTCTCGAGCGCCGGGATTCCAGATCGGTAATGTCTTTGTTTTGCCGGGTGTGCCCAGCATCATGCAGGGGATTTTCGAACAGCTGAAGCACCGCCTCGTCGGCGGCGAAAAGATGCTGAGCCGCAGCGTCAGCTGTCATTTAGCGGAAGGCACACTGGCCAATGAACTCGGAGCCTTGCAGGGTCGTTATGCGGACGTCGAGATCGGTTCTTACCCGTATTTCCGCCGCGGCGATTTCGGTGTGACACTGGTATTGCGCGGCACCGACCGCGATCGGCTTGCCGCTGCCACAGAGGAGCTCAAGATTCTGATCCGCGAGCTCGGCGGCGATCCACAGGAAGGGTTGAGCGAGGGCTAGAGCGGCAGCGGACGTGGCGAAAAGGTAGACGCAGCAGACTTAAAATCATGCGAGCGTGGCGAAACTGGTAGACGCAACGGACTTAAAATCCGTTTCCTTTCAAAGGAGTGCGGGTTCGACTCCCGCCGCTCGCACCAGCTCTTAGGACAGTTTTAGGACAGCCGACCCGTCCACAGCACGGCTTGGGTTGATGGTGACCGCGCTGAACGGCTGCGAAGGTGCGCCGTCGATCATGA
>JBJMQW010000447.1:0-11894 GCA_045802495.1 Allostellaceae bacterium
CCGCGGGCGTAAGGATCCAACACGAGCTTGTTGGGATTGAAGCGGTGCCCCCCGGCCGGCTCATAGGGACCGTGCACCCGGTAACCGTAGATGGTGCCCGGGTTCACCCCCGGGATATAGCCGTGCCAGATTTCGTCGGTGTATTCGGGCAGATCGATACGCGTCGTGTCGCGCTCGCCCTTGTCGTCGAAGAGGCACAACTCGACCTGTGCCGCGTGGGCCGAAAATAGGGCGAAATTGACCCCCTTTCCGTCCCAGGTGGCACCCAGCGGATGCGGGAGGCCTTCACGCAGCTGCCCTTTGTTGATCTTCACCATTACATCGCCTTCAGGTTGTCGTGCGCCAACAATGGTCACCGGATGCAGATCTGGCCGACAGCGGCCATAGCGGCCTGCGATCTCGCGAACATAAGGGCTGGAGGGGATGTTCCGCAGCGATTCGCCCCGGGCAAGGTTGCCGGGGCTGACCCCGCGGACGGTCCGACCCGAGTTGGCCGGCGGCCGCAGTTCGACTAGAAGCTCGGCCGATGATTATCGCCTTGTTCCGCGCCATCGCGGTTCTCGCCGCCCCGCCGATGAGACGGGTCGTTGCGCTGAGCCTCGGGCTCGCCATCCTGTCTTTCGCCGTGCTTTGGATGAGTGTCGCCGCCGCGCTCTACCATACCGCACTCTTTGACTGGCGGCCTCTCAATTGGCTCGTCGATCTTTTGGGCGGGCTGGGTGTGCTGGTGCTGAGCTGGCTGCTTTTCCCGGCGGTCGTAACGATGATTATGAGCTTCTACCTCGAGCGGGTCGCCGCCGCGGTCGAAGCGCTCGACTACCCGGGGCGCGGCGCGCCGCGCCCCCAACCGGTCTCCGAAATGGTGAGCGTCATGCTGCGGCTGACGGCTTTGACGCTTTTGCTAAATATTTTGACGCTGCCGGTCTATCTGCTCGTCCCCGGGATAAATCTCATTCTCTTTCTCGCCCTCAACGGATATCTTTTGGGTCGGGGGTATTTCGAAGTGGTCGCGCTCAGACGGCTCGATGCGGGGGAAGCCAGGAGAGTGCGCAGCCGGTTCGCCGGCCGCATTTTTCTGGGAGGGGTCGTTATTGCCGGGCTGTTCGCCCTGCCCTTTGTCAATCTCGTCGCGCCGGTCGTAGCCACGGCTTTCATGTTGCACATCTTCGAGGCGCTGCCGCGCATCGAGCCGCACCCCTGACCCGGTCTGCGGTGTAGCCATCCTTTCAACATTTCGATCGGGTGTCCCATCCATGTTCGGTAGGAAGAGAAGCGAGACAGAGGACCACAAAATGGCAGATGTTTCTGACGATTTGGGCATTCCGATGAAGCCCGCGCGGCCGGCCGGACCGGGTCCGAACGGCCCGGCAAAACCCACGCCGATCCCTCCGCGCGCCCCCGATCTGGCACGCGCGGGCGATTCGATTCGCGTGCCCGAGCCGCTCCGCCGCCCCGGCGAAGCGTTCGCTCAGCCGCGGCGCAGCGACACCGAGGTTCGCAAGCTGACGGTCGGCCGCGAAATCACCCTTTCGGGTGAGATCACCTCCTGCGACAAGCTGATCATCGAGGGCAGCGTCGAAGCCAACCTCAACAATTGCCGCGATGTCGAGATCGCCGAGAGCGGACTCTTCAAGGGCTCGGCGTCGATCGAGGACGCCGAGATCCACGGCCGCTTCGAAGGCAATCTTACGGTCCGCAAGCGGCTCTTGATCAAGGCGAGCGGTCGGGTATCGGGAACGATTCGCTACGGCCAGATCGAGATCGAATGCGGCGGGCAGATCTCCGGCGACGTCCAGGCGCAGCCGGCCTCGGAGCCGGGGGAGTTCATGTCGGACGTGGCGAGCGTGCGCGTCGCGGGCTGAGCGGGGTTACGCCACCCGGCCGCTCCCGGAAGGTTCGCAGGCCTGCTGCCCGCTCGCGCAACAGCCAGTCCTGCAGGGCTTTTTTGCGCCGTAGCGGTAACGGCGCAGGCGGGCATTGGTGCTGCGTGTTTGCGTACGCATGGCCGGTATAAGACCAGCCGCTAATGGGCTTAGCGCTCGCAGTCGGGCGAGAGTAATCTAGTTGAGCGCTAACCCGGCCCTGTCTCCGGCTTGCCCACGGCGCTGCTCGACCCTGCGCTCGCCGATCCTGGTTCCGATCCCTTTCGCGCCATTATCCTGCGAGCCCGTTGGACATGACGGCAGTTAGCGTCGGGGTATCGCTGCAGCTGAACGCCCTGAATACGATCGCCTGACGCTCGCAGTGAGGGGGGCTGCTCAAAAAGGCGTCGATCTCGGTATCGATGCGGCAGAGGCGCTCACCACTCTCCGCAAATGTGAATATCTCGAGGCTACGCGATGCGCCCGCGGCTGAATTCCGCGCGATAAGCGAGTGAACTCGATTGGCGAAGTCGCCGTGCGCTGCCGTGTGCTCGATGAGCCTTACAACGCTCCAGCCGTTGCGTACGAATTGAATGCATCGCTCCAGTCCATCTCCCGCCGCCGGCTCCGCGTAGCCGCCGAGCGGTAGAATGGCTGTCGCCACCTTCGCAAGGGCACGGTCGTAAACGATGACATTGGCGGTGGTCAGCGCGTGGCGTTCGAGCGCCACCAGCTCGGCTTTGGCGGGCAGCATCAGAAACCAGCATTCGCCGGGACCGATCGCTGGAAGGTCCGATGCCAAGATCGGATTGGCGCGGTGAAGATCTTTAGGCCAGTGCTCGGTCGCGCTGCGCTGAGCACGAGCCGTTGTATCAGACGCGGACGTCGGAGGACGATCGAGAAGAGCCTGTTCCATTAATGCTCCTCGCCGGCAGGAATAATGACCTGCGGCGGATTGCCGTGGGACGGGCATAAGGTTCAAGGCGGGCTGGCATTCTCTGGGTGCGGCAGCCGGCGCACGAGCATCAAGCCGGTCTCCGTTGCTGCGCCTGTGGGCGCCGAGAAACTCGCCGACGAAAGCTGACGCCGGGCGATCACTGATTTCCGCCGAGGTGCCGACCTGTTCGAGCCGGCCGGCATTGATGATGGCGATCCGGTCGGCGAGCAGAAACGCCTCCGCCTGATCGTGCGTCACAAAAATCGTGGTCAGCCTCAGCTTTCGCTGCAACGCGTGCAGCCATTCGCGCAACTCGGCGCGCACCTTGGCGTCGAGCGCGCCGAACGGCTCGTCGAGCAGCAGCACTTTGGGATCAACCGCCAGGGCGCGGGCCAGTGCAACGCGTTGGCGCTGCCCGCCGGACAACTGCGCTGGGAAGCGGTCCCCTAAGCCCGATAGCTGCATCAGATCGAGCAGCTCCGCGATCCGCGTCGCGATCCGGGCGCGCGACGGCCGCTCGCGGCGCGGCCTGACCGACAAACCGAAGGCGATGTTGCGCGCTACCGTCATATGGCGGAACAGCGCGTAAACCTGGAACACGAATCCAATGCGCCGGTCGCACGGTGCGAGACGGCGGATGTCGTGCGCGTCGATTTCGATCGTGCCTGCATCGGGCCGGTCGAGCCCGGCGATCAGGCGAAGCAGCGTCGTCTTGCCGGCGCCGGACGGCCCCAGCAGCGCCAGGAACTCGCCCTCGGCTATATCGAGGTCAATCCCCGCGAGCGCGGCCGCATTGCCGTAATGCCGCGACAACCCGGCGATCCGCACCGTCATGGGACACCGAGCCTTGCCGGGGTCGCGAGTTCGCCGCCATGCCGCCATTCGACCAGCGCCTTTGCCCCAAGCGTGACGAGGGCCAGCAGCACCAGCAGCGCCGCGACGGAAAAGGCCCCGCCGAGATTGTATTCGTTGTAGAGGATCTCGATCTGCAGCGGCATCGTCAGGGTCTCGCCTCGGACGCGGCCAGACACCACCGACACCGCGCCGAATTCACCCATTGCCCGCGCGTTGCACAACAGCACGCCATAGAGCAGCGCCCATTTGACATTGGGCAGGGTCACCCGGAAGAAGATCTGCAGCCCCGACGCGCCGAGCAGCAGTGCCGCCTCTTCCTCGTCGCTGCCCTGCTCTCGCATCAGCGGGATCAACTGCCGGACAACGAACGGGAAGGTGACAAAGATCGTCGCCAGTACGACTCCCGGCAGGGCAAAGACGATCTTGATTCCGTGCTCGGCGAGAAGCGGCCCCAGCCAGCCTTGTGCGCCGAACAGCAGCACGAAGACCAAACCGGCGATCACCGGCGACACCGAGAACGGCAGGTCGATAAAGGTGACCAGCACGCTTTTTCCGGGGAACTCGAACCTGGTGATGCACCACGCGGCGGCGAGACCGAAAACCGTATTGGCGGCGACCGAGATCGCCGCCGCGATCAGTGTCAGATGGATCGCAGCGATCGTGTCTTGTTGCGCCAGCGAGGCGGCAGCGATTTCTGCCCCCTTGGCAAAGGCCTGCGCGAAAACAAAGACGGCGGGCACGATCAGAAACAGTATCAGCACCGCAAAGGCGAGTGCGGCCAAAGCTGTCCGCCCGATCGCGCGGCGCGACTCATCCACCATGACGGCGCCTCGACCAATGCTCGATGCCATTGAGGGCGATCAGGATCACAAACGATACCGCCAGCATTACAGTCGCAATGGCTGCTGCGCCGGCATAGTCGTATTGTTCGAGCTTGGTGACGATCAGCAGCGGTGCGATCTCCGACACCCCGGGCATGTTGCCGGCGATGAAGATCACCGAGCCGTACTCGCCGACCCCGCGCGCGAAAGCGAGCGCCGTGCCGGTCAGGATGCCGGGCAGCAGTGCCGGCAACACCACCCGCCAGAAGATCGCGGTGTCGGAGGCGCCGAGGGTGCGCGCGGCCTCTTCTTCGTTGCGGTCGAGATCGGCGACTAACGGCTGCACCGCGCGGACCACGAATGGTAGCCCGATAAACACCAGCGCGACGAAGATGCCGAGCCGGGTGAACGACACCTCGATCCCCAGCGGCGCCAGCAAGGCGCCGAGCCAGCCATTGTCGCTGTAGAGCGTCGCCAGTGTGATCCCGGCGACCGCCGTCGGCAGTGCGAAGGGCAGGTCGATCAGCGCATCGGCCAGGCGCCGGCCGGGAAACCGATAGCGTGACAGCACCCAGGCGAGCAGCAGGCCGATCCCGGCATTGAGACCGGCGGCGGCGAGCGACAATCCAAAGCTCACGCGAAACGCCGCGAGGGTACGCGGTTCGGCGAGAATGGCGAGAAACGCCCGCGGGCCTATGCCAGCTGCCTTCACCGTCAGAGCCGCAAGCGGAATGACGACGATGACTCCGAGATAAGTCAGGGTCAGGCCCAGCGTCGGGCCAAATCCCGGCAAAGTGCGGCGCTGCCAAATTCGATGGTGCAGAAGCGTCGCGCTCACCTTTATTGGCCCGGCTTGTAGATCTGATCGAACACGCCGCCATCGGCGAAATGCGTGGTCTGCGCCGCCTTCCAGCCGCCGAACACCTTGTCAATCGTAAACAGTGGGAGTTGCGGCAGCTTGTCCTCGTACCGCGCTGCGACCGCCGGGTCGCGCGGACGGTAGAAGTGTTTGGCAACGATCTCCTGCCCCTCCAGGGTGTAGAGCGTCTTGAGATAGGCCTCAGCGACCACCCGGGTCCCGTGCTTGTCGGCAATCTTGTCGATGAGGGCGACCGGCGGTTCGGCGAGGATGCTTATCGACGGCACGACGATCTCGAGCTTTTCCCGTCCGAATTCGTCGAGCGCGAGAAATGCCTCGTTTTCCCAGGCGATCAGCACGTCGCCCTGGCGGCGCTGAGCAAAGGTGATCGTCGCGCCGCGCGCGCCGGTGTCGAGCACCGGCACGTGGCGATATAGCGTGGCGACGAAGTCGCGCGCCTTGGCCTCGCTGCCGCCGGGCTGGCGCAGCGCATAGCCCCAGGCGGCAAGATAGTTCCACCGCGCCCCGCCCGAGGTCTTCGGGTTCGGGGTGATGACCTTGACGTCGGGGCGGACGAGATCGTTCCAGTCGCGGATTCGCTTCGGGTTGTCCTTGCGCACCAGAAACACGATCGTCGAGGTGTAGGGTGCGCTGTTATTCGGCAGGCGGGTTTGCCAATCGACCGGCAGTAGCTTGGCTCTCTCGGCGATCGCGTCGATGTCATAGGCGAGCGCGAGGGTGACGACGTCGGCCTCGAGCCCGTCAATGACCGCCCGCGCCTGCGTTCCTGATCCGGAATGCGACGCTTTTACCGCGACCGTCTCGCCAGTCTGCGCCTTCCATCGTTCGGCGAAAAACCGATTGTAGTCGGTGTAGAGTTCGCGGGTCGGATCGTAGGAGACGTTGAGCAGGCTCTGCTCGGCCCGTGCCGAGATTGCCCCGACAACGAGAAACAGGGCGCCCCCAACGGCGAGCCGCAGCCAGCGAGCGAGCTTTGTCCGCCACAAGGAGGGTGCGGCGGCATTGCGCCGCTCCTGTCGTTCAATCCAGGCGGGCTGGTCGGACGGCGGGGGAACCACGACGACAAAGCCGCTCAGCGGATCGATGATGATCTCCGGTTCGTCCCAGCGATCGTCCTCGCAGGAAAGCCTGAAGGCACCGACCTCGTACGACGGGGAAGAATCGCGTGACGGCATGGGCAGCCTCCTCGGCGACGGCGTCGGCCGAATTCACTCGGGACGAAACAGCAGGGTCCGCAGCTCGGTGCTCCCGCGAACGGCCATGGCTTGGATCTCCTCAGCTGATTGACAGGCGGTTGCGGTCACGTGTGCGGTTGCGGCGGATGAGCCGGGTTGTAGCCATACCGTCCGCGAGCCGTTGGACGTCGGCATAAATGTCTTCGATGCGGCGATAGCGCCGCTGTTCGAGGCCGACGAAAGTCCGGTCTGTCGCGTAAAAACGAAAACCTGCCTCAGCGCGGACGGCAAACCCGGCGCTGCGGGTCGATGTTTCGATAGCAAAAATATCGGTCATCCTCTCACTCTCCGGTTCTGGGCCGCCCAGGCGGCCAAACGCAGCGCGGCGGTTTAGAGCGCGCGTCGACAACAGATCCCGGAGGCCGGGCTTGGAGAGGAGAGGGGTAGAGACATCGGGTCAGCTTTGCCCTGGGACAGGTTGGTCTTGAACCGTCAAAACGGTATAAGGCATACCCAATATGTTCAATAGAATCTTTTACTATTTTTTGTTTGTTAAATGGAATAGACGAATGCTCGATCGCTTCTTAGCTTCCCCGTTCGGCATTACCGGGACCGCCCAGACCGGAAGATGAGCGATGGTCTTGCAGGACATGGATATCGACGATTCGGAACCAACTGTTTCGGCCAAACAAACGCCCCCCCAATGCCAGCCCGCCGCTCGCTTGCATGATCTCGACTCAAGATATGGCGGGCTCGACGGCGCGGTGCTGTTGCGCCCGCTGATCGAGCGCGAATTTTACCGCCGGCTCGCGGTAGTCTCGTCGTTTGGGGCCGAATCCGCGGTGATCCTGGCGATGATCGCTGAGATCGACAGCAGCACGCCGGTGCTGTTTCTCGATACCGGCAAATTGTTCGGCGAAACCCTGCGCTACCGCGACCGGCTGGTCGCTCGCCTTGGCCTTGCCGACGTGCACGCGATCACACCCGACCCGCGGCGGCTCGCGGCGGCAGACGCGCAGGGTATGCTGTGGCTGCACGATCCCGATGCCTGCTGCGCCATCCGCAAGGTCGAGCCTTTGGCGTCGGCGCTCGCCGGGTTCGATGCCTGGGTGTCGGGGCGCAAGCGCTACCAGAGCGCCGAGCGGGCGATGTTGCCTTCCTTCGAGCCGGATGGGGAGACCCGAGTCAAGATCAACCCGCTCGCGACCTGGTCACGAAGCCGGGTGGCCACGGAATTTCTCCGCCGGGACCTCCCCAGGCATCCGCTCGAGGCCGACGGCTACCTGTCGATCGGCTGCCTCACCTGCACGGACCGCGTCCGACCCAATGAGAATTTGCGGGCCGGCCGTTGGCGCGGCCGCTGCAAGACCGAATGCGGGATCCACAGCGCAATCACCTCGCGCGGGCCGCCATTGGCCGACTGACAGGGGAGTGCCATGATGTTTTCCGCCGTCCTGGCGCACGAACGGCAAGCGCCCGCCATCGCCATCATCGGAGCGGGCTTCAGCGGGACGCTGCTCGCGCTTCATTTGTTGCGGCGATGTCCGGGTTCGGTGCGCATTCATCTGATCGAGCGCAGTCCTCGGTTCGGCCGGGGGCTTGCTTATTCGACCGGCAACCTCAACCACCTCCTGAATGTGCCGGCTGCGCGGATGAGCGCGTTTCACGACCGGCCCGATGATTTCCTCGACTGGCTGCGCAGCGGCGATACGCCCGCAGCCGGACCAGTGACGCCGAATTGCTTTGTCGCCCGCAAGGTCTTCGGCGACTACATCCGGCATCATTTAAAGGAAGAATTCCGCCGCGCGGCGGGTCGCGACGGCCGTCTCGTGCTGACCCGGGGCGAGGTCATCGACCTGCGCCCGTCGCACGCCGGCGTGCTGATCGCGATAGACCGGGACCGATACCTCGAAGCTGATATCGCGGTGCTGGCGGTGGGCAATTTCCCGCCCGAGCCGCCGCCGCTTGCCGACGCGAGCTTCTATGATAGCGATCTCTATCACGCCGATCCGTGGGCGCCGGACGCCGTCGACGACCTCGATATGGATGATCCGGTCCTGCTGATTGGAACCGGGCTGACCATGGTCGATACGGCGATCTCGTTGCTCGACCGCGGTCACAGAGGCCGGATTTTTGCGCTGTCGCGCAGGGGGTTGCTGCCGCGCCAGCATGCCGCTATCCCGCCGCCTGCAGCCGCGCTGATCGAGCGTCCGCTGCCGACCACGGCAGCGGGCCTGACGCGGGCGCTGCGCGAGCAGATCAAGGAAATGGCCGAGGTGGGCGGCGACTGGCGCGCTGTCATCGACGGCTTACGGCCTTCGACCCAGGAAATCTGGCAGGCGATGCCGGTGGAGGAACGCAGCCGCTTTATTCGCCATTTGCGGCCGTGGTGGGATGTCCATCGCCACCGCATTCCCCCCGAAGTCGCCGACCGGATCGAGGATTCTATCGCTCGCGGTCAGCTTGTCACCGCCGCGACCCGTATTCGCAAGATGCAAGCCGTCCCCGACGGGGTCAACATCACGCACCGGCCGCGCCGCGCCAATGCCGACCAGCACCTTTTCGTGCGGCGCGTGGTCAATTGCTCGGGTCCGGCTTGCGATTACGAGCGGATCGCCACGCCGCTGATCCGCTCCCTGCTCGATCGCGGCGACATCCGCCCGGACACGCTCCGGCTGGGGCTCGACGTCAGTTCGCTCTGCGCCCTGCGCAACCGCCGGGGCGAGATCTGGCAGCGGCTCTATGCCGTTGGGCCGGTGACGCGACCGGCCTTTTGGGAAGTGACGTCGGTGTCGGACATCCGCCGGCAATGCGAGACGCTGGCCGCGCATCTGAGCGCACGTCTCGCCGCGGCGCGACCGGCGGTCTCCGCGATCATCGAGCAGCAGCAAAGCCGAGCGATTGCCATTCATGACGATCCGATGCCGACACAATCGCTATGACTCGCCAATCTGTGCGCGTATGAGCGATGGAAGGAGGGACGACGAAACCGTCGCCAGACCATATGGACGAGATCGACCGCAAGCTGCTGCAGCTGCTCCAAGAAGACGCAACGCTTTCAATCGCGCAATTGGCGGAACGCGTTGGGCTGTCGGCCACGCCATGCTGGAAGCGCATCCAGAAGCTCGAAGCGCGCCGCGTCATTACCCGGCGGGTTGCGGTGGTCGATCCCGAGAGCGTCGGTGTCGGGCTGTCGGTTTTTGTCGAAATTGCAGCGGGAGAACACACGCCGCACTGGCTTGATCGCTTCAGCACCGGCATTGCCGCGATGCCGGAAGTGATGGCGGTCTATCGCATGGCCGGCGATATCGATTACCTGCTGCATGTCGCGGTCGCCGACATGGCGGAGTATGACGCCTTCTATAAGCGGCTGATCGCGGTCGCGCCGATGAAGGACGTGACCTCGCGTTTCGCAATGGAACGGATGAAGTACACCACCGCTTATCCCTTGCATAACGGGGCGTTTCGTGATCGCCGCGCCTCCGACGAGCCTGAAGAGAACTAGTTTTCCCGCCAGCCTCAATAAACAAAACATTTCTGCTTAAACTTTCAAATCAAAGAAATTCCTTGCTGTTTACAGGACCTAACAACCCCTCGACAATAACGCTATCCGTTCCACGCAGAATTATGCGATCCACGATGTGGAGTCGTCATCTGCGATGATATCACCCTTAAAATTGCCCCCTTCATAGTGCACAGTTCACGGGGCTGACAGGGTTCAGAACCGGATCGCCGTTCGGCGTGGATGACGCCAGCATCGCAAGATATTCAATTTATAGGAGAAATATCGCCGCTGATTCGCTGCAGAAGCAGCGAGGGCGAATCTGCGGTTCAATTGGCAGTTGAGGTCTCACTCAGGGTCGCGAACGGATGCGGGATTTGGGTTGCTGTGTCGCTCGCTGGCGGGCTCGCTCAGTGCTGCGGGCTCACCCTTCCCGGCGCGCGCCGCGATCAGTTCGGCGGGGCCGGTCTTGGCGCCGTAGCGGCAGAGGTCGGCGACGACGCAGACCGGGCATTCGGGTTTGCGCGCCTTGCACACATAGCGGCCGTGCAGGATCAGCCAGTGATGGGCGTAGCGCTTGTAGTCGGCGGGCGTGACCTTCTCCAGCGCCATCTCGACCGCGAGCGGCGTCTTGCCCGGCGCGAGGCCCGTCCGGTTGGCGACCCGGAAGATGTGGGTGTCGACCGCAATTGTCGGCTCGCCAAAGGCGACGTTGAGCACCACGCTGGCGGTCTTGCGGCCGACCCCGGGCAGCGTCTGGAGCGCCTCGCGGTCGCGCGGCACCTCGCCGCCATATTGCTCGACGAGGATCCGGCTAAGCGTGACCAGGTTCTTTGCCTTGGTGCGGAAGAGGCCGATCGTGCGGATCAGCCCGACGACGCGCTCCTCGCCCAGCTCCAACATCTTTGCCGGCGTGTCAGCCAGCGCGAACAGGGCGGGCGTCGCCTTGTTGACCCCGGCATCGGTCGCCTGCGCCGACAGCACCACAGCAACAAGCAAGGTGAACGGGTTGATGAATTCGAGCTCGGTCTGCGGGATCGGCCGCGTCTCGGCGAGGCGGCGGTAAAACTCCCGGACCTCGCGTTTGGAAAAAGGGCGCATGCCGTGAGTGTAGAGGCGGGTTCGTCCGCCGACAAACGGCGCGGCGCCATCGCGGCCACTTTACGGATCGGCCTCGCCGCCAATATGCTCAGGGGAGCATGAATGCGGGCCCAGACGACGCGCAAGCGCCCTCCCCACCCTTTTTTGAGTGGGTTCTGCTGCCATATCGCAGCCTTCCATCGCGCAACTTTCACCTGTTGATCGGGCTTCTCGGCCTGGTCAGCATCATCGCGGGCATCGGTTTTGTTGCGGTCGGCGCCTGGCCGGTCATCGGGTTTTTCGGCCTCGATGTCGCGATCGTCTACCTCGCCTTCCGCCTCAATTACCGCAGCGCGCGGAAGAGCGAGACGATCAGGCTCGACGGCGAAACTTTAACGGTCGAGCGAATCAATGTGCGGGGCACGCGCCGTCTTTGGCGGTTTCAGCCCTTCTGGGTCAGAGTGATCCTCGACGAGCAATCGGACGAATCCAACCGTCTGCTCATCGCGTCGCACGGCAAGAAACTCGTCATCGGCGATTTTGTTTCGCCAAGCACCCGCCGCGAGCTGGCTCCGGCGATCCGCGAGGCGCTGGCGCGGTGGCGAAATTCCCTCAACCCGGCAATCACAGCCGACTGATCCCGGCGGCCCCACTGGCTGGCCAATCCGTGCCGTCCGACACGCGGATGATGCCCATCATTAGCCCTCGCCCAAGACCGACTGGCTGGGTCACCCTCTCCCACGGTGCATCGCGGGAAGGGGCGACCCTCGGATCCCAATCCG
>JBJMQW010000448.1:0-2916 GCA_045802495.1 Allostellaceae bacterium
CCAGTTGCTGGACAGTCGGGCGATGCCGATCAGCGTGCCGAGAACCGTCGCCAAGACAATGCCGAGAGCCGCGACGTAGAGTGTGTTCAGCAGGCCGACGAGGAAGGCACGGCCGTAGGTGTCGGCGGGCGAATACGAGATCAACGATTCGCCGATGCCGAACCCGGCCTCGCGATCGAGAAACCCGAACCCGGTCGCGATATTCTGGCGATGCAGGTTGACGAGCGTATTGTGGACGAGAAAGACGCCCACACCGACGACGATGGCGACGAACAGAACCTGGTAGATGATCCCGCGGGCCGTCGGATTGTGCCAAAGAGGGGGCCGAGTAGGCCGCAGGATGCCGCTCGCAGGTTCCGTCGCCATCCTCTGCCCTAGATCGCGCCCGCTGCGGTCATGACGGTAATTGGTCGCGGCGTTCCTCTGTCAACGGATCGGCATCGCATAGATCAGGCCGCCATGAGTCCACAGATTGTTCGGCCCGCGATCGAGCCTGAGGGGCGAGCCTTCGCCGACATTGCGTTCGAAGATCTCGCCGTAATTGCCAACCGCCTTGATCGCGTTGTAGGCCCATTTCTCGTCGACGCCGAGCGCTTTGCCCATCCCCGGAGTAACGCCGAGCAGCCGCTTGATGGTCGGGTCGTCCGACTTTGCCATGTCGTCGACATTCTTTGCGGTGATGTTTTTTTCCTCAGCCTCGAACAACGCGTAGATGACCCAGCGAACGATATCGTTCCACTGGTCATCGCCCTGCCGCACCGCAGGGGCGAGCGGCTCCTTTGAGATCACCTCAGGAAGGATCACGTAGTCGTAGGGGTTCGGCGCCCGCGCGGCGCGGGTAGCGGCAAGCCCTGAGCGATCGGTGGTGTAGGCGTCGCAGCGGCCGGAAAAGAACGCGTTCTCCACCTCGTCGAGCTTTTCGATGACGACCGGTTTGAACTGCATCTTGTTGGCGCGAAAATAATCGGCGAGGTTGAGCTCGGTCGTCGTTCCCGGCTGGACGCAAACGGTCGCGCCGTTCAGCTCCTTGGCGCTTTTTACCCCGAGCTTCTTTGGCACCATGAAGCCTTGGCCGTCGTAAAAGACGACTGCCGCGAAATTCAGTCCGAGATCGCTGTCTCGCAGCAAGGTCCAGGTCGTATTGCGCGACAGCAGATCGACCTCGCCCGATTGGAGCGCCGTGAAGCGTTGCTGCGCGGTCAGAGGCACGTACTTGACCTTGTCGACATTGTTGAAAACAGCCGCCGCGAGCGCCTTGCAAATGTCGACGTCGAGCCCGGTATAGCGGCCCTGGTTATCGGGCTGCGCGAAGCCGGCGAGACCCGTGTTCACGCCGCACACGATCTGCCCGGCTTGCTTTACCTTGTCGAAGGTTGGTCCAGCCTGCGCCGCAATGCCGGAACCGAGAGCGACGCCGACCGCAGCGATCGCGCCCAACCAACGCCTGATCCCCATGCTTCCCGCTCCGTCCCTGCTCGATTTATTTCGAGCATCGGTCTAACACAGCAATGCCGCGACCGGCAATGTGAGGCGGCGGCGCTGCGTTCCGCAACGCGTTTCGCATGTTTTCAACGATCGCCTTCCGTCGGGCGCCGGCGGGATGGGACGTCCTGGTGCTCAGATACATTGCGAAGAAGGCACCATAGAATTGCCTTATGGATCCCAACACTAGCCCGTCATTGCCGATCGCGACTAAGCTCTGCTCCGAGGAGTCGACTACTCACCCTCTGGAGGGCGGAAATGGATTTCGGTGCGTTGATGTTTTTCACCGATTATGCGATTTCGGCGGTTGATCTGGCCAAGGCGCTCGAGGAACGCGGGTTCGAATCGGTCTGGGCGCCCGAGCACTCGCACATCCCGACCTCGCGTAAGACGCCTTTTCCCGGCGGCGGCGAATTGCCAAAACGGTATCACGACGCGATGGACCCATTCGTCTCGCTGACCGCCGCCGCGGTCGCCACCACGAAGCTCAAGGTCGGGACGGGCGTCTGTCTCGTGCAGCAGCGCGATCCGATCCAGACGGCAAAGCTCGTCGCCTCTCTCGACCAGGTGTCGAACGGCCGCTTCTTGTTCGGCGTCGGCGGAGGCTGGAACCAGGATGAAATGGAGGACCACGGCACCGTATTCGAGACCCGCTTCAAGCTGATGCGCGAGCGGATCGAGGCGATGAAGGAGATCTGGACCAAGTCAAAGGCCGAATATCACGGCGATATGGTCGATTTTCCGGAAATGATGGCCTGGCCAAAGCCGGTCCAGAAGCCCTACCCGCCTATCTTGGTGGGCGGCGGGTTTCCGCAGGCCGCGCGCCGCGCCATCCGTTATGGCGATGGCTGGTGCCCGGTCGGCCGCGCCGGCTCCAACCTGCTGGATGTGCTGGAGAAATATCGCCAGATGGCCCGCGATGCCGGACGGGACCCACAATCCGTGCCTGTCACGCTGTTCAATCCGGCCGAGGACCAGGGCGAGCTCGCTCGCTATCGCGACATGGGCGTCGCCCGTGTGGTGCCCATGCTGCTCTCGGAGGAGCGCGACAAGATCCTGCCGATCCTCGACCGTTGGGCCGCCCTGATCCAGCGCACCGCGCAGTGATCCGTGAGGATCAGCGGGCGCCGGCTGCGGGCGTGGCGATCAGCGGCCAAGCCGGGATGATTCTCAACTCGGGCCGGCGATGTTGCGGCGCAGCCGCTCCTTGCTCTCGGGCGACCAGACATCGTCGAGCTTATAGCTCGACTGGAACACCCTCGCGCCTTCCGGCAAACTCAGCCACGGCAGCTTGCTCCGCGTGTAGATGTGAACGTCCGGTCGTACCGCTTCGGGCGTGTCAAGCGTGCCGGCCCTCACGAACAAGCAGTCGCCGGGTACAATGTGGTAGCGGCTCCACAGGGTGGTCCCGCACGCCTCACAAAAAAACACGTC
>JBJMQW010000449.1:0-12701 GCA_045802495.1 Allostellaceae bacterium
CATATCGCGTTGAAGCCGGTGCTGTTCGGCGGCATCGCCCGTCGCTTGGCCTTCGGAGGTTCGCCGAATGCCCCAGTCGTCATCGACTCGATCATGGGGCTAGGCTCGGGATTCTCGGATAAGCGATTTGGCGCAGCCCTCCGCCGGCCGTTGCTGGCGGCAGGCGTACGCTTCGCGACGCATGGAACCCGACGGTGGGTCATCGCACAGAACCCGGAAGACCGCGCCGAGCTGTCAAAGCTCGGGATCGACGCGAACCGGATTGCGCTAATTCGCGGGTCGGGAGTCGACACCGGCCATTTCACCGCGCTTCCCGACCCGGAAACCCGCACCGTCACCGTCGCGCTTGTGTCGCGCATGCTGCGCGAGAAGGGGGTGCTCGACGCCGTCGCCGCGATACGCTTGCTTCGTGCGCGCGGACTGCAGGTGCAGCTGCTGCTGGCCGGTCCGATTGACCTCGACAACCGGGATTCGCTGACCAACGAGCAGCTGGCTTCGCTTGGCGCCGAACCAGGTATCGAGTGGCTCGGCCAGGTTGCCGATGTGCGCGCCGTCTGGCGGCGAGCGGCTATCGCGCTGCTGCCATCGACTTATGGCGAAGGGGTGCCGAAGGCGCTGCTCGAGGCCGCTGCCTGCGCGCGCCCGATCGTCGCCACGGATGTCCCCGGCTGCCGCGAGGTGGTCCGTCACGGCGAAACCGGTATCCTGGTTCCCCCACACGACCTGCAACCGCTAGCCGATGCCATTGCGACGCTTGTCGACGACCCGGTGCAGCGCCGCGCCATGGGGCGTGCCGGGCGCGCCTTGGTCGAGCGCAATTTCGCCGAACAGATCATTGCACGCGAAACACTTGCCCTCTATTGCTCCGTCTCGCGGGAAAGTGTGGCGTTGCGATGATCCGGGCCTGGCTGGCTGTTGCTGCGATCGTCGGATTTTTTTCGGTCGCCGCAGGTGCCGCCTCCGCGCATCTCGGGGCCGGCGGGCGGACCACCGAGCTGCTGCGAATCGGCGCGCTTTACGGCATGGTTCACGCCGCTGCGCTGGTCGCCATCGCCGCCGTGGCCGATCATCGCGGCCAGCGCAGTTTTCTTCTAATCGGCGCCGGTTGGTGTTTTGCAGCCGGCATGCTGCTGTTCAGCTTCAGCCTCTTCGCGTTGGCGCTTACCGGGATGACGTGGCTCGGGATCGTCACGCCGCTCGGCGGGGCCTGCCTGTTGATCGGTTGGGCGGCGCTCGGGGCGTACGCCTTGAGCCGCCGTTAGCAAGCGACGACATGACGTTTAATTATGATGTACAGAGGAGAGCAATACTCGATACCGCCAGGTTGCGAGGTCCACACATGACGACGCTCCTGTACACCCATCCCGGTTGTCTCGAACACGATCCCGGCAGACACCACCCGGAATCGCCGGCGCGGTTACAGGCTGTGCTCGCGGCGCTGGAGCAGCCGGAGTTTTCGCGCCTAGAGCGCCACGAGGCGCCGGAAGCAACCCTCGACGATCTCGCGCGAGTGCATCCACGCCGGCATATCGGGCGGATCCTGGGCGCGGTGCCAAAATCCGGCCATGTCGGTATTGATGCCGATACTGTCCTGTCTTCCGGTTCCGGGGCAGCTGCGCTACGCGCTGCCGGCGCCGTCGTGGCCGCGGTAGACGCGGTCGTCGAAAAAAAGGCCGACAATGCGTTCTGCGCGGTCCGTCCGCCCGGGCATCATGCCGAGCCCGAGCGGGCTATGGGGTTTTGCCTGTTCAACAATGCCGCGATTGGAGCGCTGCGGGCGCGCGAGGTGCATGGGCTCCAACGCGTGGCGGTCGTCGATTTCGACGTCCATCACGGCAACGGCACGCAGGCGGCCTTCGAGATCGACGACCGCCTGTTCTATGCTTCGACGCATCAATATCCGCTCTATCCGGGCACCGGCGCGGCCAGCGAGACCGGAAGGGGAAATATCGTCAATGTGCCGCTTCGCCCGATGTCCGGATCAAGCGAGTTCCGGGTTGGCGTGACGCAACGGATCCTGCCCGCGCTCGATGCCTTCAGACCCGAGCTAATGCTGGTTTCGGCGGGCTTCGACGCGCATCAGAGCGACCCGCTCGCCCAGCTTATGCTGGAAGAAGGCGATTATACCTGGATTACCGAGAAATTATTGGAAATCGCCTATCGCCATGCAGACGGACGGCTTGTTGCCACACTGGAGGGTGGTTACGATTTGCGCGCATTGGCGAGCAGCGCCGCGGCGCATGTTCGGGTGTTGATGTCGGCCTGATACCCAAAGCAGGCTCAACTGTTGCGATTCCGCAACAAGCGAGGGGTTTGCGCTCTCGTCATCCGCTAGACTGCGGTTATTCCCTCGCGTTTTTTGTTAGAAGAAAGGCAGATGGTCGATCCAGGCGTTCCTCCCGATATCGCCGCAATGAGTTTCGAGGACGCGCTTGCCGAGCTCGAACAAATCGTGCGGCGCCTCGAAGGCGGGCAGGTCAAGCTCGATGAGGCAATCCTTTCCTATGAGCGCGGGGCTCACCTCAAACGACATTGCGAGAAAAAGCTCAACGAGGCGCAGCAAAGGGTCGATCGGATCGTGATTGGACCCGACGGCACCGTCACCGCGGAGCCGGCGAAGCTTGACTGAGATGCTCTGGTCCCATTCCCTTTCCTTCCCGAGAGCCCTGGAAGAGGCCGCGAGCCTGACCGACGCTACGCTGGAGCGGCTGCTGGTCGTACCTCCGGGCTTGGAAGCGCGGGTATACGAGGCGATGCGCTACTCTGCCTTGGCCCCGGGCAAGCGTTTGCGTCCGTTCCTCGTGTTCGCCGGCAGCAATCTCTTTGGGGTGGCGCGTCGGTGCGCGTTGCAGGTGGCTGCGGCGATCGAGATGGTCCACGCCTACTCACTCGTTCATGACGACTTGCCGGCGATGGATGATAGCGATTTGCGCCGCGGCCGCCCAACCTGCCATAAGCAATTCGATGAGGCGACGGCGGTGCTCGCAGGGGATGGGTTGTTGACCTCTGCCTTCGAGGTATTGGCGCACCCTGATACGCACGGAGATCCTGCTGTGCGGTGCGAACTTGTGGGCGCGCTCGCGGTCGCGGCGGGGCCGACCGGAATGGTCGGCGGCCAGATGATCGATCTCATTGCCGAACAGCAGCCTTTGGATATCGGCGAGATCACCCGTCTCCAGCGGATGAAGACCGGCGCGCTGATCGCTTTTGCCTGCGAGGCCGGAGCGATTCTCGCCAAAGCGCCCAGCGAGCCGCGAATGGCGCTGCGCGGCTATGCCCATGATCTGGGTCTCGCCTTCCAGATTGCCGACGATCTTCTCGACGTCGAGGGCTCCGCGTCGGAGACCGGAAAGCCGGTGAGGGCCGACGCGGCGGCGGGCAAGGCAACCTTTGTATCGATCCTTGGTGTCGATCGTGCGCGAGCGCAGGCCGAGCTGTTGGTTCGCCAAGCGGTAGCGCACCTTGAATTGTTCGAACAAAGAGCGGAACTTTTACGAGAGGCGGCGCGATTCGTGATCACCCGCCATACGTGAGGAGCGTAGAATTGGACGCTGAACCAACCCGGCCGATTTCCAATCGGACGCCGCTGCTCGATCAGGTCGACGTTCCGGCGGATCTGCGAAAGCTGCGCGAAGAAGATTTGCGGCAGCTCGCTGAGGAGCTGCGCACAGAACTGATCGATGCCGTCTCGATCACCGGCGGTCATTTCGGCGCCAGTCTCGGGGTCGTCGAGTTGACGGTGGCGCTGCACTACGTCTTCGACACGCCGCGCGACCGGCTGATCTGGGACGTCGGTCATCAGGCCTATCCGCACAAGATCCTGACCGGGCGGCGCGACCGCATCCGCACCATTCGTCAGGGCGGCGGGCTGTCGGGTTTTACCAAGCGCTCGGAGAGCGAGTATGACCCGTTTGGCGCGGCGCACGCCTCGACCTCGATCTCTTCCGCGCTTGGCATGGCCGTCGCCCGCGACTTCCGGGGTGAGCATCGCAATGTCATCGCCGTGATTGGCGACAGCGCGATGAGCGGGGGCATGGCGTATGAGGCGATGAACAATGCCGGCGCGATGGATTCGCGGCTGATTGTGATCCTCAACGACAACGACATGTCTATCGCGCCGGCGGTCGGCGCGATGAGCGCCTACCTGTCGCGTCTTTTATCCTCGAAATCCTTTATGTCGCTGCGCCATATCGCGAAGGAGGTGGCGCGTCACTTTCCAAAGCCGCTCGAAGATGCGGCGCGCCGGGCAGAGGAATACGCCCGCGGTTTTGTTACCGGCGGAACGCTGTTCGAGGAGCTCGGCTTTTACTATGTCGGCCCGATCGACGGCCACAACATCGATCATCTGCTGCCGGTGCTGAAGAATGTGCGCGATAGCAACGAGAGCGGCCCGGTGCTGGTCCATTGCGTGACCGAGAAGGGTCACGGCTACCTGTCGGCCGAGCAGGCCGAAGACAAATGGCACAGCGTCGCCAAGTTTGACGTCGTCACGGGCGCGCAAGTCAAATCGAAATCGACAGCGCCATCCTACACGTCGATTTTCGCCAAGTCTCTGATCAAGGAAGCGGAGGCCGATGATCGCATTGTGGCGATTACTGCGGCGATGCCGTCGGGCACCGGCCTCAATTTGTTTGGTGAGAAGTTTCCGAAGCGCTGTTTTGACGTCGGCATCGCCGAGCAGCACGCGGTGACCTTTGCGGCTGGTCTTGCCGCAGAGGGCATGAAGCCCTTCGCGACGATTTACTCGACCTTTTTGCAACGCGCTTACGACCAGGTTGTGCACGATGTCGCGATCCAGAAACTGCCGGTCCGCTTTGCGATCGACCGCGCCGGCCTCGTTGGCGCCGATGGCCAAACACATGCTGGGTCGTTCGATGTTACCTATCTCGGCTGTCTGCCCGACTTTATCATCATGGCGGCGGGAGACGAGGCCGAGCTGTTCCACATGGTCGCGACCTGCGCGGCGATCGACGACGCCCCATCCGCAGTGCGCTACCCGCGCGGCGACGGAATTGGCGTGCCGCTGCCCGAACGCGGTGTGCCGCTCGAGATCGGCCGCGGCCGGATCATGCGCGAAGGCACCAAAATCGCCCTGTTGAGCCTGGGCGGCCGTCTCGCCGAATGTATGAAGGCAGCGCAGGAACTGGGCACTTATGGGCTGTCGACGACGGTCGCTGATGCGCGTTTCGCCAAACCGCTCGATACCGACCTGATCAATCGTCTGGCACGCGAGCACGAAGTCATGATCACGATCGAGGAGGGAGCGATCGGCGGCTTTGGCAGCTACGTGCTGCACCACCTCGCGATGACCGGGATACTCGACCACGGTCTGAAGATCCGCACGATGGTGCTGCCGGATGTCTTCCTCGATCACGATGCGCCGCTGGCGCAATACGATCGGGCAGGGCTTAACGCTCGGCACATCGTCGCGATGGCCTTGTCGGCGCTCGGCCGCGAGATCGCCCAACAGCCGGTCCGCGCCTAGACTTCTGCGACAATTGGCGGCAAAGCGTCGGGCCGATCAGCTCCTCGTCGAGCAGGGGCTCGCCGAGAGCCGAGCCAAAGCCCAGGCTTTGATCTTGGCCGGCCTGGTCAGCTGCGCGGGGCGCCGGGTCGACAAGCCCGGCGCGCAATTGGCGGCCGACGCCCTTGTGATGTTGAAGGGACGCGACCATCCCTGGGTCTCGCGTGGCGGCGTCAAGCTCGCGCATGCTCTCGACCATTTCGGGATCTCGCCCGATGGAAAGGTTGCCCTCGACATCGGCGCTTCGACGGGCGGCTTTACCGACGTGCTGCTGTCGCGAGGCGCCAAACGCGTCTACGCCGTCGATGTCGGCCACGGACAGCTTGCCTGGAAGCTGCGGCAGGATCCGCGTGTCGTTGTCCACGAACGGCTGAACGCACGGCACCTGACCCGCGAGGACATTCCGGAACCGGTCGATATGCTCACCTGTGACGCGAGCTTTATCGGTCTTTCGACGATATTGCCGGCGTCGCTTGCTCTCGCCGCGGCGCGGGCCGAGCTGATCGCGCTCGTCAAGCCGCAATTCGAGGCTGGCCGCGAGCATGTTGGCACGGGCGGAGTCGTGCGCGACGCCGCCGTACAGCGCGAGGTCTGCGAGCGCGTCGCGAAATGGGTTGCCGCGCAGCACGGCTGGGAGGTGGTCGGCATCGCCGAGAGCCCCATCCTCGGCCCCGAAGGCAATCGCGAGTTCCTGCTCTATGCGCGGCGCGGGATTTGACCCGCACCGTTGCGCGAACGCGGCATTGTCGAAAATGACCTGCCTCGACCGTCGTCGTGACGGCGCTGGGCAGCCAGCGCTTCTCACAAGAAGGGAGCGATGCAAATGCAATATATCCTGTTGATCTATGGCGACGAGCGGGCGACTGCGGCCTTCACCCGCGAGCAGATGACCGAGATTGTCGGTGCGCATATGGCCTATGGCCAAGCTCTTCGCGACGCCAGGGTGTTCGTCGGGTCAAATCGGCTGCGGCCAATTGCGGCGGCCAAGAACGTGCGCATCGTCGAGGGGCAGACGAAGGTGCTCGACGGGCCGTTCGCCGAGACCAAGGAACAGCTCGGCGGTTATTATTTGATCGACGTCCCCGACGAGGATGCTGCTGTTTCCTGGGCGGCACGCTGTCCCGCCGCGCAATACGGCACGGTGGAAGTGCGGCCGGTCTGGGTCATGTGATCGTCGAGCCGGCGTAACCGCGCGGCCGCCTCTCGGCCCTACTGTGCCGCTTTCGGCCGCGCGATATGCTGATCGCCTCGTTCCCGATGATCGAGGGAAGGCGATGGCGACAACCAGCGGGTTTGCCGGGTTCCGGCCGGCCGCGTTCGCGTTTTTCGACGAGCTGCGCGATAACAACGACCCGGCTTGGTTCAGGCCGCGCAAGGCAATCTACGAAGCCGAGATCCTGGTCCCGTTTCGCGAGCTCATCGTGGCGGTCGGAGCGGCATTGCAAGATGCCGGGCTGCCGCTGGTCGGCGATCCCCGGCACAGTATTTTCCGGATTTACCGCGATGTCCGCTTCTCGCCCGACAAGCGTCTCTACAAGACCCATGCCGGCGCGGTACTCACGCGGTCCGGCAACAAGCACGACCCGGGCCTGCTCTATCTCCATGTAGCGCCCGGCGAGTCGATGGTGGCGGCCGGGTTTTGGCATCCCGGCCCCGATATCCTTGCGCGGTTGCGCCGAGCGATATTTGCCGACCCGGATGGCTTTCTCGAAATAGCCAACCGACTTGCAGCAGCCGGTCACCCGGTGACTAGCGACGAGCGGCTCAGCCGTTTGCCGCGCGGCTTTGAAACGGCAAAGGGATCACCCGCCGCCGAGTATCTCGGCTGGAAATCGTTTACCGCCCACACGGCACTGAGCAATGACGAGATGCAGTCGCCGATCTTGGTCGACCGTATCGTCAATTTTGCGCGAGCGGTCCTGCCGCTGCTCCAATGGGGTTGGGATGTAATCGATGATCAGGCGCCCGTAGCCGTGCCGATTCGCGCCTCCGCCCGGCCGCTGCCAAAGCCGGATTTCTAGCCGAGCCTCCAGGGCGCGGCGCCCCGGCGCGCATCACGCGTATAGCCGCTCCTTTTCGAGCCCGTCATAGAGATGGGCGACGAATTCGCCGTAGCCGTTCCATTTCAGCGTCGGAATGCGCTCATTCGTGCCAAGAACCCGTTCGGTAGCCTGGCTCCAGCGCGGATGCGGCACCTCCGGGTTGACGTTGGCCCAGAAGCCGTATTCGCTCCCCTGCACCGTCTCCCAGAACGATACCGGCCGTTTCTCGGTAAATGAGAAGTGGACGATCGACTTGATCGATTTAAATCCGTATTTCCACGGCAACGCCAAGCGCAGCGGCGCTCCGTCCTGCTTGGGAACCGGCTTGCCGTACATACCGGTCACCAGGAACGCGAGCTCGTTGCCGGCCTCGGCGACTGTCACCCCCTCGACATAGGGCCACGGATACCAGAACTCCTTCTGACCGGGCGCTGTCTTGGCGTCGAGAAAGGTTTCCATCCGGACGTATTTTGCCGAGCCCAGCGGTTTGGCCAAATCCAGCAATGCGGCCATCGGGAAGCCGCTCCACGGCACGGCCATCGACCAAGCCTCGACGCAGCGATGACGGTAGAGCCGTTCCTCCAGAGGCATCTTTTTCAGCAAATCGTCGATATCGAGCGTAATCGGCTCCTCGACGAGCCCGTCGATCTTGATTGTCCACGGCCGGATCTTTAGCGCCTGGGCTCCGGCGGCGATCGTCTTCTGCGACCCGAATTCGTAAAAATTGTTGTAAGTGGTCGCCAGCTTCTCTTCCGTGATCGGCCGATCGAGGGTGTAGCGCGGATTGCGCTCGGCCGGATAGAGGCTGGCCGATGGATCTTCCTCGGCCGCAGCGGCAATCGCCGAGCTTACCGCCGGAGCGATGATCGGGCCTGCCGCAATGGCTTTGATCAAGGCTCTTCGCTCGACAAACACCGCCTCGGATGTCGCTTTGCTCCCGCGAAGCTCCCATCCTCGCTTCCGTTTGATCAACATCACCGCACCTCGACACGATTGCGATCCGGAATGTGGATCGGCAATGCGCCGCACCAAGTCACGGTTTCGCGATCGGCCCTACTGCGCCGCATCGGCAGTGCGGGAGGCGAGCACCTTCTCCGCCGGCCGGCCGGTCAGCTCCTGCATGTGGTCGAAACGATGAGCAAAGCTGCCCACTCCCATCGTCAAGGAGCGCAGCTCGACGATCAGATCATGTAATTCGCTTTGCGGCATATGCGCATTGACGACGTCCCAGCCCGACCAGCCGGCCTTTGCGTCATAGCCCAGGATCTGGCCGCGGCGGCCGGAAACCAACCGCTGCACCCGCGCGGTAAAGGCGTTCGGAACCGAAATTTCGACCAGGTCGATCGGCTCGAGCAGAATGGGCTCGCATTTCGGCAGCGCTTCCTGGATCGCCTGCCGGCCCGCCGTCTTGAACGCCTGGTCCGAGCTGTCGACCGAGTGGAACTGGCCGGTGATCAGATTGACGGCCACATCGATGACCGGAAACCCGATCGGACCGCGCGTCAATGCCTCGATGACCCCTTCCTCGACCGCCGGGATGTAGTTGCGCGGGATCGCCCCGCCGACGACGTTGTCGGTAAATGTAAAGCCGGACCCACGCGGCAGAGCCTTCACCTCGATCGTCACGTCGGCGAATTGCCCGTGCCCGCCGCTCTGCCGCTTGAACCGCGAGTGCTGCTGCATACCGCGGCGGATCGTCTCCTTGTAGGGGACCGAGGCGGGGCGGCTGGTGACGGCGAGGTTGTGGCGGTTGCGCAGCCGATCCATCGCGATCTGCAGATGGATGTCGCCTTGCCCCCACAGTACCATTTCTTGGGTATCGGCGTTTTGCTCCAGCTCGAAGGTCGGGTCTTCTTCGACCAATTTGCCGATGGCGCCGGTGAGTTTGACGTCGTCCGTCCGCTTTTCGGCGGCGATGGCGAGACCGAAGACCGGCTGCGGGCGCTCCGGCCGCGCCAGCGGCTCGGCCTTGCCGGACGGGGTCAGCACCTCGCCCGTGGCGACCTCCTCCATACGGGTCAGCCCCACCACCTCGCCGGCCTGGGCGGCGGGGATCTTTTCCTGTTGTGCGCCCGTCAGGCGCAATAGGCCGGCGACTCGCGAGCCGTTGAGCACATTGCCTTCGGCGATCGTCCCGCGCCAGACGCGGGCCAGCGACAATTTTCCGGTATGCGGCAGGTGGTAGGTCTTGATCACCTGGGCCAAGGGCTCGCCTTCGGCGGCGATCCCGAGCCGGGTCGCTGTCTCCTGAGGGCTCGGCGTCTCGTGGCGCAGCGCCTTCCACAGCCGGCGAACGCCCCAATCCGCCAGCGCCGAGCCGAGGAAGACAGGAACGACCTGAGCGCCTTTGAGGGTACGCGTCAGGTGCTCGTAGATTTCGTCCTTCGACGGCTCGACTTCTTCGAGCAGCTTCTCGAGCAATTCGTCGTCGAAATCGGCGAGCTTCTCGATCAGGCTGGTGCGCGTCGGGCGTTCCTGATCCCAAAACCCGGCGGGCAGCGAGATCAGGTCCGAGGCCTGGCCCGGCCGATAGCGATAGGCGCGCTCGCTGACCAGATCGACATAGCCGGTGATCTCGCCATCCGACCCGCGCAGCGGAACTTGGCGGAGGACCAACGGACGCGAGGACACCGACTGCAACGCCGCCAGCACGTCGCGCACTCGCGCACTCGCCGTATCCATCTTGTTGATGAAGATCATATGCGGGATCTGGTGCTGGTCGAGGAAGCGCAGCAGCGAACTGATCGTCAGCGCGCGCTCGACCTCGGGCTCGACGACGACGACAGCCACATCGCTTGCCAGCACGGCGCCCTGCGCCTCATAGAGCAGCTCGACCGAGCCGGGGCAGTCGAGCATTGTCCACGAGTCGCCGAGAAACGAAGTCGCCGCGATATTGAGCTCGGTCGACATCTGACGGGCGCGCGCCTCGGCCGAGTGATCGCCGACCGAATTGCCGTCGCGCACGCTGCCGCGGCGGGTCGTCGTCCCGGCCGCGAACAGCAGCGCTTCCAAGAGGCTCGTCTTGCCCGAGAGGTAGGGGCCGATCAGTGCAGCACAACGTGGGGCCGCGGTCGCATTCGCCATGGGCGCCTCCAGCCAGTTTGTCAGGCGCGAGCGCGGTCAAGCAATGCCGCGACGGCGCCGGTATCTGGCCCAATCTGGCGCGGCCGGCCTCTGTAACGCAATCGAAATCTGGCGACCGGCGCTGGGTTGGCAGAACTAGCCCGGCACCGTCCCGCGGCCAGCCCATGCGAGGCGCGCAAAGGAACGCGCGCCGCGCGGCTTAAGGCGCAGATAGGCCCGCTGCACGTGCTCCGCCCGCGCTGCCCGAGCGCCGTTTGGACAGGCTAGTGCGCAGAACCATTCAGACGATTCAGCAGATGCCCCCTTCTCGCTGTCCCGTGGGCCTTCAGCCCACGGACTTGTATGGGGCGTTTGATGTCAAGTGAAAGACGCTCTTTGGGGCACAGGCGAAGCCCCGGGCAAATGTTCCCATTGATATCAATTTCCGTTGCGGCCGTGGGGCCTGTGGGTATGTGGGCGAAGGCGAGCATTTCCCCGCTTTTCGAGCCTGCTCGGGAAGCGGGGAAGCGGAACCGGTCGGCGAAGCCGATCGTCCACATACCCACAGGCCTTGCAGTGAGCGGGATTTGTCAGCGTCTGCATGCTGATCCGAGGGGAGCTCGCCATTGGCACGGTCGGTCGCGCCACAAACTTGTATTCGGTCGATCCGAGGGGATCGGGACCATGATGCAGTCATGCGCATCGGCGGCGAAGCTCCGGGGCGGCGGGTCCATTCTTGATCGCGGCACAAGGGCCATGTCCGGAGTCGGCGCACCGCCACCTCGGCTCGTCAACGGCGGCCCGTCATCGATGACGGAGCGCCGAAACCCGGTTTCGTGCTTGTCGGCAGGCCGGCCATTACACCGCAGCCCGCAGCACAACGCCCTGCGGAACCTCGCCGATGGTCGCCAGGCGCCACAGGGCGATAAGCAGCTTGCGCGCCAAGGCGACGATCATGGTCTTACGGGTACCGGGCCGTCTATCAGCCGCCCGCCGCTGGAACCACTGCGCCAGCGCACTGTCTTTCTGGAACATCAGAAAGCGCCACGCCAGTTGCAGCATGCTGCGGCGCACCCGCGCATTGCCGGCCCGGGCGAGCCCTTTTTCGCGCCTTCGGGCGCCGCTCTCGTCCGGAGCGCCGGTCAAGCCGGCATATCGGGCCACCGCCCGGCGGTCGCGCAGATTACGGACGAACACCTCGTTGACCAGCATGTCGGCGGTCTCGATGCCGACGCCGATGACGCGCGCCAGCAGGACGAGCATCGCATAGGGTGCCTCCGCCGGCGGCTGGGCAAGGCGCCCCAGCCGCATCCGTCCGATCTCTGCGATCTGTTCTTTCACCAGTTGCAGACGCGTCATGTCGCGCTGTAGCTCGGCCATGGTATTGGCCGGGACAGCCACTCCCTCTGGCGTGCGCAGCGCCGCCAACCGTTCTGCCGCCCTGCGCAAATTCGGTCTGAAATTGCGGATGCCGAGGCGCGCCAAAGTGCTCTTCATGCGGTTGATGATACGGGTGCGTTCGCCCACCAACGTCTCCCGCTCGCGGCTCGGCCGCCGCGCATCCTCCAGCTCGAGCGTCGGGATCGCGGCCATCTTGCAATGATCACGCTCACCTCGCAGCCAGCCGAGAAAGGCGCGCTTCAACAGCTCGACATCCAGGCGATCGGTCTTGGCGCGCCGATGCTCGCGCGAGACCGCGACGCTGGAGGCATGGATGACATGGGCTTCGATGCCGCGCGCCCGCAGCCAGCGGGCCAGCCAGAAGCCGTCCCGACCGGCCTCGAAGGCGACCGCGATGCGCGTTACCGTGCGGCCCGCCTTGATCGCCTCGTCGCGCCAGCGCCGCAGCAGCCGCAACAGCTCTTCCGCCTCCGGCGCAAGCTTCTTCAGCGGGTGACGCTCGAGGCCCGGCACCATCCCGGCCACGAGCCAGCTCGACTGGCTCATCTCGATGACGGCGATGAGCGTGCTCTGCTGCTCCAGGGGGGTGTCGGACCTGCTCAGGTCGTTCCGCCGCGGCATGGGGCGCTCCGTGCTTGCTTCCAGCGGCGATGGTGCCTGATCCGCGCCGC
>JBJMQW010000450.1:0-3214 GCA_045802495.1 Allostellaceae bacterium
ACAATATCACTACAATAACTATTACGAACAATGTAATCTGACAAAGGTATCACCGTAACGGTGATCCCTTTTGCGAGGTCGAGCCATGCCGCGTGGTCTCGACGCCCGATCGTCCCTCGTGGTTCCTGTCCGAAACAGGAACCACGAATTCAGTGCCAGCTGCAGCGCTGAGCGTACAATTCCACCCTGAGGCTGCGCTGGTCGCGCTCGAGCGCGCCGAGGCGGGTGATCAACTCATCAAGCTTGCAGCCGTGCTCATCGAGCGTGCGGCGGATTGACCCCAACAGGGCGAGGATCAGATCGGCGCGCTCGTCCCTCATCCCCCAACTATCGTCGAATTCCGGGGTGGGGTCAAAAACCCTCTCGAAAATCGCCGCTCGGAATGGCAGAAATGCTGGGGTGATTTCGCTCTTGAAGTGTAGGGTCAAAAACACTGGCACCCTTGGGGTGGATGCCTTGTGCGTGTCCATGAAGCGATCGAGAAGGCAGACGGCATCGTTCTGCGCTGCTCCCGGGATGGAGCGACAAAGCGCTGGCTGGAGTTGCCGGCCTGGATGTTCGATCGTGCCATGTGCCTTCCGATGCGGATCACACGCGATCCGCGGATTGAGTTTGCGGCGCTAGCGGCATTGCGGGAGTTGCTCACCGGCGTAGCAAGCCGGCACGACCAGTCCTCGTCATCGAATACTCCGGTTTCGAGCACAGCAAGTGAGGCTCGCGACAAGAACCGGGGGAATACTCATGCGACGCCAAAGTCAACGTCCGGCGACCAATCACCGGCCAGTCCATCAGCTCGACCTATTCGGTTTGCCGGATCCCGCAGGCTTCGATCAGCCGGGTCCGCTGTGGGGAGTGCTGCCGGAAGAGACACGCCAGTTGGTGACAGAGCTGATGGTACGGCTCCTGCTCGATCACGGCCGTGTCGATCACCGTCCGGTTCGGACGGAGGCAGCCGATGATGTCTGACAAAATTCGGCCGCATCATCTGGATCGTCGGGCGATCCTCTATGTGCGTCAATCCTCGAGCTATCAAGTCCTGCACAATCGCGAGAGCCGAGCGCTGCAATACGCGATGCGTGATCGTCTCGTTGCTCTCGGCTGGTCGGAGATCGAGATTATCGATGATGATCTGGGCCGCTCGGCTGCCGGCGGCGTCATGCGCGCCGGCTTCGAACGGATGGTGGCGGAAGTCTGCCTCGGAAAGGTGGGCGCGGTTGCCGCTCGGGAGGTCTCTCGATTCGCTCGCAACAGCCGCGATTGGCAGCAATTGATCGAGATGTGTCGCGTCGTCGACACGGTACTGGTCGACCAGGAGACGGTTTATCTGCCGCGCCACGGCGATGATCGGCTCCTTTTGGGCCTCAAGGGCACCCTCAACGAGTACGAACTCGATCTCCTGAGGCAGCGTTCGTTGGCCGCGCGCTACGAGAAGGCCCGGCGCGGCGAGTTGGTCGTCGCCGCGCCGGTGGGCTTCGTCAAAGCTGGCGACCGGCTGGAAAAGGATCCGGATCGGCGGACCCAGGAGGCAATCCGCCTGGTCTTTGACAAGGTGGCCGAACTCGGCAGCGCACGTCAGGCGCTCCTGTGGTTCCACGAGCACGGGCTCGACCTGCCCGCCCGGCGCGCCAACGGCGAGGTCACTTGGCGCAGGTCGTGCTACGCCACCATCCACCGGATGGTGACCAACCCGATCTACGGAGGTGCCTATGCCTATGGTAAAACTGGCGCCGTGACGCAATACAGCGGCTCGGCCGCCGGGACCAAGAGCCGCCGTAAGCCGCGTGGGGAATGGCTGGCGCTGAAGCCTGGCGCGCACGAAGGATATCTCGATTGGGAGCGCGCGGAGGCGATCCGCCGGATGGTGAGCGAGAACATTCCGACAAGCCGGCATCATGGTGCACCGAAGCATGGCGATGCCCTGCTCGCCGGTCTTGTCCGGTGTCGCCGCTGCGGGCGCAAGCTGACGGTCCGCTACACCGGCACGAAGCACAATATCCCGCGCTATTCCTGTCATCGGGGTCTGCTTGACAACGGCGAGCCTCGCTGCATCGCTTTTGGCGGATTGCGGGTTGATGACGCGATCGAAGCCGCGCTGCTCCAGGTCGTCGGCCCGGGTGCGATTGCGGCGGCAATCGCCGCCGAGGCAGAGGCTACCGCGCGACGCGATGAGGTGCGGGAAGCCTTGCTGCGTGACCTCGAAGCGGCTCGCTATGCCGCTGATCGAGCCTTCCGCCAATACGATGCGGCCGATCCTGCGACCGTCTGGTGGCTGCAGAGCTGGAGACGCGCTGGAACCGGGCACTCCTGGGTGTCGCCGAGGTCGAGGTGAAGATTGCCAAACACGACGCCGCTTCAATGCCTCGCTTCGAGATATCGTCGCCGTCGCTCGCGACCCTGGCCGACGATCTAAGCGCGGTCTGGTCGGCTCCGACCACTGACGCCCGGCTAAAAAAGCGCATCGTCCGCACCGTAATCCAGGAGGTGATCGCAGATATCGATGCCGACGCCGGGGAGATTGTGCTCCTGCTACACTGGATGGGCGGCACCCATACGGAACTGCGTTTGCCCCGCCGGCGCCGTGGCCAGCGCAACAGTACCGCGCCCGACATCATTGACGCCGTCCGCCAGCTGGTGCTCATTGCGAATGATGATCTGATCGCCGGCCTGTTGAACCGGAATAAGCTGACGACGGGCCACGGCAACCGCTGGACGCGCGAGCGCGTGACGTCACTGCGTTCGCATCACAAGATCCCGGTGCACCGTCCTGTGGAAAACAGGATCGAGCCCTGGCTCAATCTGACCAAAGCCGCCGCTCATCTGGGTATCAGCGCCAAGACCCTCCGCATCGCCGGTGAAAGCGCCGGATCGAAGCCCTGCACCCGCTTCCCGAGGGCCCCTGGATCTTCAGCCGTGTTGGCTTGACGAACCCGCCGCCCAAACCCTTGTCAAACGCGCCCAGCGCGTGGCCAAACCCCCCGCAGGACCCTCTGAAAGTCAACACGATCTATTTACTTCAATGGCATAGACAGATGGGTGTTGTAATGCGGGATAGATGCGTCCCGCTCTGCACTCGTTTACGGTTCGTAGCCCCGGAACTACCGGGCACTACCCCCGCGAGACCGCCCGATACGAATTGTCATGGTAGGCGGCGCGCTGACTCAGCTGCCGGAAACCCGCGGGATTGCTTCGCGAGAAACGGTTCAGCAGCAGAGCA
>JBJMQW010000451.1:0-5521 GCA_045802495.1 Allostellaceae bacterium
GCTACTGTGGTTCAAGTGGCGCGGCTGGTTTTGAACGAGGGGCGCAGCCCACAAAAAAACGCCCCCGGAGTCCGAGGGCGTCGCAACTGACAACCCTGTTCAGACGACGTGAAAAAGGTAAAGAAGGATAATGATCGGGATTGGGATCCCGAGAAACCAGAGCAAAATGCCCTTCCCCATAATAGCCTCCTACAACTGAAAAGAGCCTATTTTTTGCCGGCGATTTCGCGCGCCGCATCCTTCGCATGGCCCACTGCGCTTTGAACTCGGCCTTCGGCCTGATCGACCCTGCCTTCTGCTTCGGTCTGCTGGTCGCCCAGAGCTTTACCGGCCTGTTCTTTGATTTTGCCGGTTACCTTCTTGACGCTTCCTGCGGCACGATCTTTGTCCATGGCTAATTCCTCTGTTTCGTTAGTCGCAGTAAAAACACGATGGATAGGTTGGCGGTTCCCGCCTGCCTGATCCGCAGTCCGCAAAAAAGAAACGCCCCCGAAACTCGGGGGCGCTCCAGATTGTGGAATTGTGGACGACAGCCGATTAGGCGGCTTGCTTGGTAACCTCGGGCTGCTCGGCAACGGTGACCTGCTCCGGCTGTCCAATGCCGATCTGGATCTTACGCGGCTTAGAGGCCTCGGGGACCTCGCGGGTCAGATCGACATGCAGCATGCCGTTCGAGAGGCTCGCGCCGACGACCTTGATGTGGTCGGCGAGGCTGAAACGACGCTCGAACGCCCGCCGCGCGATGCCGCGATGCAGGTAATTGTTATGCTCCGCCTCCTTCTTCGCCTTGCCGGTCACCAGAAGAGTATTCTCCTGCACCGTCACATCCAACTCGTCACCTGAAAAGCCGGCGACTGCCATCGTCAGACGATAAGCGTCCTCACCAGTCTTTTCGATATTGTATGGGGGATAGGCGAGCGCGGTGTTGTCGACACGGGTCGCCGCGTCAACCAAGCGGGTCAACCGATCGAAGCCGATCGTAGAACGAAATAGGGGAGAGAAATCAAAACGGTCCATAACCACATTCTCCTTTGAGCAACATGGGTTGCGGCACCCACCTTTTTTGGCTGGGCGCCAGTTACTGTCTGTGCAGCCCCACAATGGCAACCGCACAACGATCAGATAGTAATTGGCGCGCAGCGATCAAGGGGGGCGCGCCCGCCCCTTCACCGTCAGCGTTTGATGCCGAAACCGTGGAACCGCTTGTTGAAGCGCGCAAGCTGACCACCCGTATCGATCAGGCGCTGCTGACCGCCGGTCCATGCCGGATGCGATTTCGGATCGATGTCGAGGCGCAGCGAGTCACCCGGTTTTCCATAGGTCGATCGCGTCTGATACGAGGTCCCGTCGGTCATGACGACCGTAATCTCATGATAGTCGGGGTGAATGCCGTCTTTCATCTAACCAATCCTCAAAAAGCGCCGTCTTATAGCGAGGCGCCGGGTGCAATGCAACGTGCGGGGCAGCGAACCTCTCGCGACGCCACGATTTAGACATGCGACATCCGCATTGCGAGGGCGACCAGATCGAAAAGGTCCACCAGTCTCGCCACGTAATGGTCACGCATTATCGAATTGCGTTCCGGCTCGGCGCAGAGAACATCCTCGATCTCCCGAAGGAGCCGTATGAGTCGCCGGCGGTGCAGCCCGAGACGGCGCTGCAACGGATCTGTCAGGATCCCGGAAAATGCGGCCAATATGGTGCCGCTCAGAAACACGGCGCCCATCGTTATCGCGAGAAGACCTGGCCCGGCATCGACCGGAAACATGCCGTACCACACTGCGCCGAGCCCAGCTCCGAGCGGAAACGCTGCAATTGCCGCCTGGTGCGCAATCATGCCGGCGAGAGCCGAACTCAACGTCACCAGGCCGGGGGTCGCCTGTTTGACGGCCAACGCACCGATGCCAGTTGCCGTCAGCCCCGTCGCAATTTCGGCCATTGCGCCGCGCGAGCCGACATAATTCGCTACTGCGGCCGAGAGACGGGCGGATCTATCGGGGTGCTGCCGCGACAATGCTTCGACGCGCTCGGCGGTGCGGGCATCGGCGAGGATTGTCTCTGCGATCGCGTCGTGTTCGAAAACCCGGTCGTGTCGCCTGCAAGGAATCTCCAGCAACTCCGAGGCCACGCGCCATTCGATCTCGCGCGCCACCTCGGTTTGCAGCAATATCCGGCGACGTGCCAGCCAATCCGCCAATTCCGGGAAGCCGAGGCGGCGCGCTCCCAGCCCGGCGAGCTTGACCGCGAGTGCGGGCCCGGCCAGAAACAGATTGGCGGGGGCGCGCAGCAGATCCCAGCCGACCGCGTACCGGTGCAGCGCGAGGCTGCCTGCAAAGGCGAAATTCCGGTCTACGAATGCATCGATGCGCGCGCGCCGGGTTGCGATGTAACAGCGTGCGGCATCGCGCACGATCGCACCAGCGAGTTCCTCCTGCTCTCTACCAGTCATCCCGATCCGGGGTTTCGGCTTCTATTCAGCGCTTCCTGCACGGTTGCGAACTGAAGGGCCTTTGAGCGCCGGCGCGGGTTGACGTCGTACTCACCGCGTTCAGCGCTGAGCCGCTTGGTGAGCCGCAACCGGGGGCTTTGTGACGCGTGGCCCGAAATTCCGTGCTTGCGGCTCCCCATCCCTCCACGGCCCTGCTGCATCGCGTCCTCATTATCCTTGAGCAGTTCCGGTAACGTCCCCAAGGCCCTTGGCCGCCATCTCGTATGTGTTCCTGCTGAGATCGGGAACCGCGAGAACGCGTTCCAGCTCGCGCCGCATCAGGGCTTGGTGTGCGGGATCGTGCCGGCGCCATGAAGCGAGCGGCTGGACAAGGCGGGCGGCTGTCGTCGGGTTTATTGGATCGAGGGCGATCACCTCATCGGCGAGCAGAACATACCCGGCCCCGCTCACATCGTGAAAACGCAGCTGGTTCGCCTGCGTGAACGTGCCGACCAGCGCACGCACCCGGTTGGGGTTCTTGCGCGCATAGGCCGGGTGTCCGGTCAATTCGCGGACACGAGCCGGCGTCTGCGGCAATGACGAGCGCGCTTGCAGCGCGAACCATTTGTCCGTGACCAGATCGTCCTGCGACCACGTGTCATAGAAGCGGGCAAGCGCCGCGGCCCGCTCCGGGCAATCGAGATCGGCGAGCACCGTCAGCGCCGCCTGCACATCCGTCATGTTGCGCCCGGCATCGAACTGCGCCATCGCAAGAGCCGCGCCTCGATTGGGGTCGGCGGCCGCGAGATAGGCGAGGCAGGCATTCCGCAACGCCCTCCGGCCGATCGAAATCCCGTCGATCTGGTAGGAGCCAGCATCTTCGTATTGGCGGTACGCGGTCTCCAACTCCGCCGCCAGCGCGTTGCCGAGCGCGATCCGGACCCCTTCGCGAGCGGTGTGAATGGCGTCGACATCGACGACGGCGAGCTGGTCGGCGAGGAACGCCTCGCTCGGCAAGGTCAACGCTTCGGCGGCAAATGCCGGGTCCCGATCGGCGTCGGCGAGCGAGCGCCGCATCGCCGCGGCGAGGTCGGGGTCGAGCGGCGTCGGGGCTTCGCCGCGCTGATGGGCGGCGATCCGGTCGAGCAGCAATCTGGTTGCGACCTGCTGGCCGGCTTCCCAGCGGGCAAAGGGTTCGCGGTCGTGGACGGCGAGAAATTTGAGCCGATCCAGCGACATGCCCCTAAGTTTGACCGGGGCCGAGAAGCTGCGCAGCAGCGAGGGAACGGGAGCTGCCGGCAAATCGACAAACCGATAACTCTGCCGAGCCTTGCCGAGCGAGATCACCCGGGTTCCTTCCCGATGCGCCGTCTCGCCATCAAGCCGGGTCGGCAATTCCGCGCCGTCCGAGGCGAGAAGCCCCATCGCGAGCGGGATCAGCATCGGCGACTTTTCCGGCTGGCCCGGCGTCGGCGGTATCCTCTGCTCGGCGGTCAGCTCGTAGCTGTCGGCGGCGGGATCCCAACGATCCTCGATGGTGATCTCGGGGGTTCCCGCCTGCTCGTACCAGAGCTTGAATTGGCCGAGGTCGACGCCGCTCGCCTCCTGCATGGCGGCGACGAAATCTTCGATCGTTGCAGCGTGGTTGTCGTGCCGCCGAATATACAGGTCCATGCCGCGGCGGAACCCCGCCTTGCCGACGAGGGTGTGGATCATCCGCACCAGTTCGGCGCCCTTGTTGTAGACGGTCGGCGTGTAGAAATTGTCGATCCTGATATAGCTGGCGGGCCGCACCGGATGGGCGAGCGGGCCGTCATCCTCCGGAAACTGGATCGCGCGCAAGGTGCGCACCTCGGCGATGCGCCGGACGGCTCGGCTGCCCTGGTCGGCCGAGAATTCCTGGTCGCGGAACACCGTCAGACCTTCCTTCAGTGACAGCTGGAACCAGTCGCGGCAGGTCACCCGGTTGCCGGTCCAGTTATGGAAATACTCGTGCGCGATCACCGCCTCGATGTTCTGGTAATCGGTATCCGTCGCCGTCTCCGGCTTCGCCAGCACATATCTCGTGTTGAATATGTTGAGACCCTTGTTCTCCATCGCCCCCATGTTGAAGTCGCTGACCGCGACGATGTTGAAGACGTCGAGGTCATATTCGAGACCAAACACCTCCTCGTCCCAGCGCATCGCCTTTTTGAGCGAGGCTATCGCATGCCCGCATTTGTCCTCGTCGCCGCGGCGCACCCAGATGGCGAGCGCAACCTCCTTGCCCGAGCATGTCGTAAAGCGGTCCCGAACGGCGATCAGGTCGCCGGCGACCAGCGCGAACAGGTAGGAGGGCTTGGGGTGGGGATCGACCCACTTGGCCCAATGCCGGCCACTCCCGGTTTCGCCGCTCTCGACCGGGTTGCCGTTTGACAGCAGCACCGGGAAACGCGCCGCATCGGCGACAATCGTTGTCGTATAGCGGGCCATTACGTCCGGACGGTCGATAAAATAGGTGATGCGGCGGAAACCTTCCGGCTCGCACTGGGTGCAGAAATTGCCGCCCGACATGTAGAGGCCGGAGAGCACGGTATTGTTTTCGGGTGAAATGCGGGTCTCGACGTCGATGGTGAAGACGTTCGGCACATCAGTCAGGATCAGTCCGCCTTCGGTCGTCTGCTGGTAACGATTGGCGCCGAGCACTTCGCCGTCGAGCGCGAGCGAAACGAGCTCGAGTTCTTCGCCATCCAGACGCAGTGGTGCAGCGGGTTCGGAAGCTGCCGGGTTACGTCGGATGTCGAGACGGGATTTGACGCGCGTCGCGCTGTCTTCGAGCTCGAAGACAAGGTCCACCGTGTCGATCAGAAAGGCCGGGGGCTGGTAATCGGAGAGCCGCACCGCGGGCGGGGGAACATCAGGCGAAATGTCGAGCATGAGCGATGTCATAGGCCTCCTGCAGCGTTGCACCACACTAATCCTGCGCCTCGACGAAGGGAATGCCCGTCACGCGTCCCGCGACAACCTGGAATTGAGCTGATTCTTGGCTCCCGCTGCATCTGCAGCGAGTCTGCAGCGGGTTTCTCTCTAAAGTTGAAGAGCGGTACGCTGTCC
>JBJMQW010000452.1:0-4874 GCA_045802495.1 Allostellaceae bacterium
CGAGCGCCAAATCCCGATGATCCATTGCCGCCGGGCTTCAGCGCACTCGGCGGCGCCGGGGAACTCGATCGGTATCTTCCCGATAGCGACTTCGTCGTGATCTGCTGCCAATGGACGCCAGAGACAACCCACCTGTTCAGCGACAGCCGCTTCGCCGCGATGAAGTCCAGTAGCGTGCTGGTCAATGTCGCGCGCGGCGAGATCGTCGACGAGGTAGCGCTCGTCGCTGCGTTGCGGCGCAATCATCTGCGCGGCGTCGTGCTCGATGTCTATGACGGCGAGTTCGAGCATTTGCCGATGGCCGAGCTGTGGTCGGATCCGAGGGTGCTGATCACACCGCATGTTTCGGGCGCCAGTGACCAGGACCGGCACGGCGCCATCGATCTCTTTTGCGACAATCTGCGCGCCTATCTCGACGGCAAACCGCTGCGCAACGTCATTGATTGGCAAAGGGGATATTGAACTAACCCCAACGGCGATCGCAGCCGGCGCGAGGGACGAGGCTCGACCGCGACAGGTGTCGCGCCCAGAGGGTCCCAAGGGTGTGGTCTGAGTACTAGCGGTATTCGGCGCCGCAATCGCCGATCAGCTTCATCAGGTCGCGCGATTTCGCGAGAACCGGCTCGATCACCGCCAGATCGTCGGCATCGAGCGCTACGCCGAACACACGAACATTGTCGGCGATATGCTGCGCCACACCGAGCCGCGCGCCGAGGATGGCCCCGGCGACCGCCGGGCGATCCAATACATAGCGGATACCGACATTGGCGATGCTCGCTTGGCGCCGATCGGCGACGCGCTTTAGCGCCGCCAACAATTCCTGGAACAGAACCCATCCGCCCCAGGCGTCGATCATGTGCTTGTATTTCCGGAGCGAGGCGGTATTGAGCTCCGACGGCCGCGGTTCCGGACGCCCCAGATACCTCTCCGAAAGCAGACCGCCGAGCAGAGTGCCGTAGGCGAGCAGAGCCACACCGTGATCGCGGCCGTAGGGGGCCATCAAAACCTCGGGGCGGCGGTCGATCAGGGAGTGCTGGACCTGGTTCGAGACGATGCGGACGCCTTGGTCGACAATAATGCCCAGACGTTCGGTATCGAAATTGGTGAGCCCGAGGTGGCGAATTTTCCCCTCGCTCTGCAGATCCGCGAGATGCTTCAGGGCATCGAGATAGCGGGGATCTCCGTAATCCCACCAATGAAATTGTAGCAGATCGAGGCATCCGACGCCCATCCGAGACAGCGATACACCGACAGCGTCTTCGACGACGCGCCGGGTCATCGGCCCCGGATGGGGAACCCACTTCGTGAAGGCCCGGATTTCCGAAAGCCGTTCGTCCCCGAGACGAGCGGTGAAGCGGCGGCGGAAATCGCCGATCAGGTCCTCGGCTGGACCGTAATGGTCGGCAAGGTCCCACGTCGTGAGTCCAGCCTCGTGATAGGCGAACATCTCTTCTATCGCGCGCTCGCGATCGATCGGACCGTGGGCGCCGGAAACCTGCCACATCCCGTTCAGAATGCGGCGCGTATCGAGGTCGGCGGCAAGGTGAAACCGGTCCGACGAGCGCAGGGTCATGTTCGCCTCCGGAAAGCGCAGCGGCGATTCAGCGGGCATTCGGATCGGTCGCCCGCATGATCTTTATATAAAGCAGTTCGACCTCGTCCGGGCCGCCGCTCCGACGACGCTGGTCGGCCAACGGGCGCCGCGGCTGCATATGGACGACGCCGCGCCGGATTACAGCGAACCCGACCGGTATGTTGGCGGCCCCGCTGGCGGCGGCGACGCCTCCCAAGCTCGCCAGAACGCGGCTTCGGTAATACGCGACGCTCGCCGGAAATTTCTCGATCGAGCGGCCGCCGCCGATCCATTCGTCCATGCGGCCCGGTCCCCAATTATATGCCGCGATAGCATCGGCCCAGCTGCCGTACCGCCGATACATGCGGGCGAGATAGGAGCGGCCGAGGGCACGGTTCTGCTGCTCGTCAAAACGGTCGCCGCCTCCGGCATCGATGGCAGCCGCGGCCGTGACCTGCATTCGTCCCTGCGGCCCATTTGGCTCGGCGCGCCACATTCGCGGGTCGGTCCCATGGCTCGACTCTGCCCCATCCACCGCGTAAGCCACGTGGTCGAGCATGACGGCTCCTCCCGGGGTCAGCGTGCCCCGCTGAGAGCCCATGCTCGCGGCGATGCCACGATCGCCCGTCACGAGCATCGCCAAAAGGAGCAGCAGGAGCAACGGGGTGCGGTGCCTGGCGCGAAATCGCATGGCAGCCTCCTTCGCGCTTGACCTAGCACCCGGTCAATACCGCTTGCAACGAGCCGGGGCGGGCAATGTTCGCGATTTCAGTAAAAGTGCTCCCTGCGCCACGGCAACGGCCGGGGGCCGTCAGTCACTCGTCCGGCATCCCGGCTCGGCGCAGCCCCACGAAATATGTCTTCTCGGCCAGCGCGCGTATCTTGGGATCGTCGTACCAGATTGACTTCTGAACGCCGACCAGACTCGCATACGCGTTGCTCAACCGCTGCGCTTCGGCGAGTTCGGCTCGGGACCGATTGATCTCCCCTTTGAGTGCATAGCCAGCTGCGAGAAAGGCATGGACGAAGGCCAGCCGAGCATTCTCGCTGTTCGCCTTTTCCAGCCAGGCGATCGCGTTATCGGTATGCGACAGGAGCAGTTGGATGACACCCACTCGACCGTACCAAAGGGCGACGCCGGGCCCGTGGGGGCTTAAGCGGATCGCTTGCTCGAAGTACGGGAGTGCGTCGTCTACCGAGCCAGTCAAGAACTTGCACCACCCGACATGCGCATAAGCGGGGACCCGGCTGCGATCCAACGCGATTGCCCTCTCGTATTCGGGTATGGCGTCCCTGCAGCGGGATTGGGCGCGCAGCACTTGCCCCTTGGCGTAATGCGCCAGCGCGCTGTTAGGTGACATTGCCAAGGCCTGTGCGACCAACCGCTCCGCGCGGTGCAAATCGTCATTCGGCAGATCGCTCAGTTCATCGAGCACCCGGACGGTGAGCGCGACTGCCAACCAGGCAGCCGCGTCGACCGCTTGCGGGTCGAGCGCCAATGCCGTCTCGAAGAGCGCTACTGCCTCGGCGCTGTTTTCCTTTGAAACCGGCCTCGTCAGCACGGCCCGTCCGCGCAGCATGTAGTCCAGCGCATCGGGATTGTTGGTCGGTCGCCGGGCTTCCGCGATCGCGAGTTGCGACTGCAGCTCGCGGGCGATCCTCGCCGTGATCTCGTTTTGCAGGGCGAACAGATCGCCGATGTCGCGATCGAAGCGCTCGGCCCAGAGGTGCGCACCGGTTTCGGCATCGACCAGCTGCGTGTTGATTCGGACTTGGCTCGATGAGCGCTGAACGCTGCCCTCGAGCACATAGCGGACACCCAATTCGCGACCGATCTGCTTCACATCGATCGGCTTGCCCTTATAGGTAAAGGCGGTGTTTCGGGCGATCACCAAGCTTCCCTGGATGCGCGCGACGTCCGTCGTCAGATCTTCGGTGATGCCGTCCGCGAAATACTCTTGCTGCGGGTCGTTGCTGAGATTGGCGAAAGGCATCACGACGATCGATAATCGCGGTGCCGGAACCGCTGGTGCAGTAGCCGGTTCGGACCGCGGGGAATGCAGTTCGGTATCAGGGCCGGGCCAAAACCACCAGGCGGCCCCACCCAGCGCGACCAACATCAGGAGGATGGCGGCGGGAATACGGCCGCGGAAGTGCAAGAGGGCACGCGCGACGCCAAGAGCTCCGCGGGTCATCCCCTGGTCGGATGTCCCGCCCACCCTGAAGGCTCGCACCGGGTCGGCGATATTCTTGACCCGTTGCTCGCCGAGGGTGGTCACCGGAATGTTCAGCCTCTGACCGATCTGATCGCGCACTGCGCCCGAAATGCAGATGCCTCCGGGGTCGGCCAGCGCCTGCAATCGCGCGGCGATGTTGACGCCGTCGCCAAACAGGTTCGCCCCTTCGACAATGACGTCACCGAGGTGAACCCCGATCCGCAGCCGCATCTGCTCCGCGCCGGGACGATGCTCGTTTTCGACGGCGATCGCTTTCTGGACGGCGACAGCGCATTCGACGGCGTCGACCGCGCTGGCGAAATCCGCGACCACGCTGTCCCCAGCAGTATTGAAGATCCGGCCCCGATGCGCCGTGATCAGTCGATCCAGGATCGATCGGTAGGCCTGCAGCGTCCGCCAGGTGCCGACATCATCCCGCCCCATCAGCCGGCTGTAGTCGGCAACATCGGCCGCAAAAATCGCGGCGAGCTTTCGTTCGACCACCTGGCCTTCTACCACCGATCCTCCCTCTAGGCCACCGTGCCGCAATCTACGCCTCCCGCCACCCAGTATAGCATTTATTCCATTTTTGTTCCATGACAGCGGCGATGACTCACAATCTGCGCGGCTATGCCACCGATATTCCGTATTTGCGCGACTTCAAGCCGATGCTGGCGCCGGCATGGCTCGACCATGTAGCGCTGGTGGCCGGGGTGGCGCCCCCGGCAAGGCAGAAAGGGTTTGCCTGGTGCGATCTCGGCTGTGGCCACGGCGTGACCGCGGTCATCCTCGCCGCGACCCATCCGGCCGGCATCTTCCACGGCATTGACGCATTGCCGGCGCATATCGACCATGCCCGTCGGCTCGGGGCGGAGGCAGCAATCCCGAACGCGCGCTTTCACTGCCTCGATTTTGCCGCGGCCGCAGGTCTCGACCTGCCGCAATTCGATTACATCGTCGCCCACGGGGTCTATAGCTGGGTCGATCGCGAGACCCAGTGCGCCCTGCGAGCGTTCATCGATGGACGCCTCAAGCCGGGCGGCCTCGTCTATATCAGCTACAACGCGATGCCCGGCTGGACGCGC
>JBJMQW010000453.1:0-6059 GCA_045802495.1 Allostellaceae bacterium
GAGGAACCGGTGGGCCGGTCGAGTATCGGGGAGATCACCTCAATGGCCGCCCTTAGGCTGACGCTCCGGGCGATTCAGCACTATGAGGTAGGAACGCGCGGCATTCCGCGCGTCACCGAGCTAGCCTGTTGGGCGCGGGAGCAGGGCGCCGAACCGCGCATTTTCCAGTCCCGTCCAACCCCGTCTTTGTGAGAAATTTGTGAGAAGTCTGTCGTCTCGTCCAGCTATACACTTGATATTATTGGCGTCCCCAAGGGGATTCGAACCCCTGTTACCGCCGTGAAAGGGCGATGTCCTAGGCCTCTAGACGATGGGGACGCGAACGGCTTGCGGCTGCAGGCATCTAGAGCCTCGGTTCGAAGAAATCAACCGGCACGCAGCAGAGAAACGGCAGGCTTTGCCGGCCTGGGCCAGCGAGCGGCCGCGATCGGCAGCACCTCCTCGATCAGCCGGCGGGTCTGCGCCAACATGTCTTCATCGCCGCGCGCCGCCGGGCGGAGGATGAATTTCGAGACCCCGGCCGCAACATAGGCGGCGATGCGTTCGACGATCGCCCCAGCCTCGCCGATCGCGAAATATTGCAGCGGATCGCGCCCCGTGCGCTTGCGGTAGGCGTCGAACAACCGATCGAGCCCGGGATCGTCCGCCCCGCCGAAGCGGAACGGGATGCCGGCGCCGTAATGGTCGTCGTCGATCGGGCGGCCCTCGACGGCGGCGGCGGCGCGAATGGCAGCGATGACCGGCCCCGCCTGGGCCGGGGTCTCCGCTCCCGCCTGCCAACCCGTGCCGAACCGCGCGGTTCGGCGAACCGCCGCCTCGGACGACCCGCCGATCCACATCGGCAGATCAGACTGCACCGGCTTTGGCGAGATCGAGGCGCCCGACAATTTGTAGTGTACGCCTTCGAAATCGACCGTTTCCTCGCGCCACAACCGGCTGATGATCTCGAGCCCCTCATCGGTCTTGCGACCCCGCGTCTTGGTGTCGAGGTTCAATGTCCGCCACTCCGGCCCGAGCGGACTGCCGATACCGAAGGCCGGTAGCAAGCGACCTTCGGACAGGAAATCGATCGTCGCGCATTGCTTAGCGACCAGCACCGGGTCGCGCATCGCCAGCGAGAGCACATTGACGCCGAATTTGAGGCGTCGGGTTCGCCCGGCGAGCGCCGCCATGACCGACATGCATTCGAGGATCGGCTCGCGGCTGACAAGCCGGTCAGTCTGCCACAGCGAATCCACGCCACCGGCCTCGCACATGTCGACCCAACGCCAGAAACCGCCGCTTCCGGAGAACGGAAACTCCATCAAGCCGAGCCCGATCGCGACATTTCTTGGCATTCTAGCCTCCTGATTTTGATGAGCCTCTATCGCGGCACCGGCGGGTAGTATTGTGGCGCTTCCGCGCGGCCAAACACTCCATAGTCGCGGATCACCCGAACGAGGCGGCGACGGACATCCGCGCCGTCCGGTCGGGAGCCTCCCGCGGCAGCGATATCACGCCATGCCGTAAGCAGGATGAACTTCCCGGGCTGGGCGATGCAAGATTTGGCTCCCGGTCCGTCTCGTCCCATCGTTACGGTCCATACCGTAGCGTCGCACGATCTCGTCGCGGAGCGAGAGCAATACAACCATCCTTGGCCGAAGTCGCCGCCCTGATCCGCAATCCGGCTCGCCAATTCGGGCTAAGCCTTGCGCTCGGCATCGGATTTGTGGCCCGATCCTCTCCGGCTGTGAACCGAGAGGGGCGCTGCGATGCGCGTATTCACGACGCTGCCGCAAGAGGATCTGCGTAAGGTCGGGCCGGCTGCACAGGCGATCGAGGCCGAGGGATATGACGGCGTCGCCTCGATGGAGAACAAGCACGACCCTTTCCTGGCGCTGGCGGTGGCCGGAGCGGCGACGGAACGCATCGAATTGCACACCAGCGTCGCGATCGCTTTCGCCCGCACGCCGATGGCGGTCGCCAGTGTAGGGTGGGACCTTGCCGGGGCCACCGGCGGGCGGTTTGTCGTCGGGCTTGGCTCACAAGTCAGAGCGCACAACGAGCGGCGCTTCTCGGTGCCGTGGACGCCGCCGGCGCCACGGATGCGCGAATATGTCCAGGTGTTGCGCGCGATCTGGCGCTGCTGGAAAACCGGTGAACGCCCTAATTACGAAGGCCAGCACTACCGTTTTACGCTGATGACCCCGAACTTTGCTCCCGAACCGATCGACGGCGCGCCTCCGGCCGTGACGATCGCAGCGGTCGGTCCGGCGATGCTCAAAGTCGCGGCCGAAGAATGCGACGGCGTGAAACTGCACGGCTTCTGCACCCGCAAATACACCGAGGCGGCGGTGATGCCCCGCCTGACTGAAGGCCTCGCCAAGACCGGCCGCAAGCGCGAGAACTACGAGATCGCGGGCGGCGGCTTTCTCGCCACCGGCCCCGACGACGCGACTGTCGCCCGCATGTTCGAATGGGTGCGCGAGCGCGTCGCCTTCTACGGCTCGACCCAGGCCTATTGGCCGGTCCTGGCGCTGCACAGGCTCGAGGATCTCGGCCACAAGCTCAATGCGATGACGCGGCAGGGGAAGTGGGGCGAGATGGCCAAAGAGGTTACCGACGACGTCGTGCACCTGTTCGCCGCGGTCGGCCGCTACGATGAGATCGTCAAGGCCATCGAGGAACGCTTTGGCGGGCTCACCGACGCGTTGAACGCCCGGGCGAATGCGGCGCAGCCGGGGCGCCTGCCGCGCGATCTAATCCAAGACATCAGGCGCGTCCCGAATATGTTTAAGGGCTTCACCGAGCAGAATTGACGACTCGGCACCTGCGACAGGGCAGCGCACGAGTTCGTGCGAAGGCCCCTCGACCTTGCAACTATGAGCAAGTTGGCACAGAATACAGTCATAATATCTATTGAAAATTATGGTTAATTGTATCTCGTGCATTGATGGCTGCGGCTTGTGAGGACTGGCGGAAATGAAGGAAGGCCTGTCCCCGCTCTCCTCCGCGCAGCGAATGTTCTGGTTTCTGGATCGGTTCGAGCCGGCTTCACCCGCCTATAACGTGCCCCGAGCACTCAAAATCGAGGGGGAGCTCAACATCAGTGCGCTTCGCGAGGCTTTCAGGGCCCTGCTGCACCGCCATGATGTTCTGCGTACGCGCTTCGTCGACTTGGAAGGCGAACTGTTTCAAGAGGTTGTCGAGGACATCGACATCGACTTCATTTTGCGCGATCTGTCGGGCCTGCTCGTCGCCGAGCGCAAGATTGAAACATCGCGCATCGCCGCTGAGGAGGCGTCCAGGCCCTTTGATTTAGAGCAGCCTCCTCTCCTTCGTCTCAGCTTGGTCCGACACGATCCAGAGGAGCACATTCTTGTTTTGGTGATGCACCACATCATCACCGACGGTTGGTCGATGAGCAACTTATTCAAGGAGATCGCTCAGTCCTATGGCCAGCTTGCGGGCGGTCGGCGGGCAAAAATGGCGCCATTGCCTCTCCAATATGGCGATTTTGCCCGCTGGCAGAATGAGCATTTCACAGACGAGGTGCTGCGCAAGGATATCGAGTATTGGCGGGAGCGTCTTCGCGGATGCCCGAACTTGTTGCAATTACCGAGCGATCGCCCGCGCCCAGCTGTTCAAAGCCATCACGGTTCGATCGAAAGCTTTACCATCGACGAAGCGCTGACACGCCGTATTAAAACAATGTGCGTGGCCGAGGGGGTCACGTTATACATGGGGCTGCTTGCGACGTTTCACGCATTACTATGGCGATACACTGGGGTGGACGACATACCCGTCGGCACCCCTGTCGCCGGACGAAACGATGCGGATCTGGCCGACTTGATCGGTTGCTTTGTCAATACGCTGGTCATGCGCGGCGACCTTTCGGGCAATCCGAGCTTTCGAGAGTTGTTGCTGCGGACGCGTGACGGCGCGCTCGACGCCTTTACCCACCAAGAATTGCCGTTCGAGCGCCTGCTAGCGGAGTTAAAATGCGAAAGGAGCCGCAGCTACACCCCGCTCTTTCAAATATTGTTCATTCTTCAGAACGCGCCAAAGCAGGTCGTGCATCTGCCTGGACTGCGGATGGAGGAGGTTGAGCTCGATAGCGGCCTCGCCAAATTCGACCTCACCCTTGAGATCGTTGAACAAGACGGCAGTCTGTATTGTCAGCTCGAATACAGCTCCGACCTCTTCGAACAATCGACCATCGAGCGTATGGCGGGCCACTTTCAAAATTTGCTCTTGAGCGCCGTGGAGAACCGTGCCTCGCCGATATCGAAGCTGAACATGCTTTCGGCGACGGAACGGCAGCAGATAATCTTCGACTGGAACCCGGCAGCCGTCGAGTACGCAAAAGAGTTGACGATCGCCCAGGCCTTTGAAGACCAGGTGCGGCGATCACCCGATTCCATTGCACTCTGCGAAGGCGCCCGGACTCTCAGTTATCGTGATCTCGACCGCCGCGCCAACCAGGTGGCGGCCGCATTGATTGGAAAAGGCGTCCGTCCAGAGATGCCGGTCGGCATCTACATCAAGCGCTCGATAGACGCGATTGTCGCGCTTCTCGGAGTGCTCAAAATCGGATGTCCCTACGTCCCGCTGGAGACCTCACAACCCAAGCATCGGCTGCATTTGCTGATTACTTCCTGCGACTGCCGGATCGTCCTGACGCACCGAGCGCTCAGACACGACCTGCCCGAGACGGACGTCATTGTGCTCGATTCCGACTCAGCCCTGTGGTCGGACCAATCCCAACCTCCGCCTCCGTCCCGACCTACCGGACAACCTGCCTACATCATTTTCACTTCGGGTTCGACCGGCCTGCCCAAGGGCGTCGCCGGAACCCAGCGGGCCACGATGAACCGTCTCGAGTGGATGTACCGTGCCTATCCGTTTTCACCTCAGGAGGTGTGCTGTCAGAAGACTGCATTGAGCTTTGTCGATTCTATCTGGGAGATCTTCGGCCCGCTACTCCGCGGGATCCCGAACATCATCCTCTCCGAGGAGGTGGTGGTCGATCCGGAACTGCTACTGGAGCAGCTGGCGCGACACAGGGTGACCCGGATCGTATTGGTTCCGACGTTGCTGCGCATGCTGCTCGACCACATGCCGGAGCTTGGAGCCTGTGTCCCCGAGTTGAAGCTCTGGACCGTGAGCGGGGAATATTTCCCGATCGATCTCGCCGAGAGGTTTCGCGCGGCATTCCCCGAGGCCCGGTTGCTCAACCTTTACGGCTCGTCGGAAGTCGCGGGGGACGCCACCTGCTATGAAGTCGGGGAACTCGCCCGCCTGAGCACGATCCCGATCGGCAAGCCGATCTCCAATATCGAGATCTACATTCTCGACGAATTTCTGGAGCCTCTGCCGGTTGGTGTGCCCGGTACGCTCTATGTTGGCGGGGACTGCGTCGCGCGAGGTTATTGGCGTCAGCCGGAACTATCTCGCGAGCGCTTCATCTCCAATCCGCTGGACGACAGGCTCGGCGCGGTCTTCGCAACCGGGGACCGCGCAAGGTGGCTGGCCGACGGCAATATCGAGTATCTCGGACGGCTCGATACCCAGATCAAGATCCGGGGATTCCGCATCGAGATCGGCGAGATTGAGGCCAATCTGCTCGCCCATCCGCTTGTTCGGCAGGCCGTGGTCACGCTCGCCGGTCGCTCGCCCGAGGCGGCGCAGCTGACCGCCTACGTCGTCTGCCAGCATGGAACGGCTCTTTCGCCGGAGGAGTTGCGGGACTTCCTGCGCGCGCGGCTGCCGCTGTATATGATTCCAGCCTTTTTTGTACAGCTGGACGAAATGCCGCTGCTCCCGAGCGGCAAGGTCGACCAGCGAGCCCTGCCTGAACGGGTGGTCGGCAATGCAACGGCCCAACATGCGCATACCGAGCCGCGCAACCATGTCGAACGGCAGCTCGCGTCCATCTGGCGCGAGCTATTGGACATCAAGCAATTTGGTGTCACCGACAATTTCTTTGATCTGGGGGGCAACTCGCTCCTTGCTATGCGGGTCCTCGCGCGGGTCCGCAGGGCGTTTCAGGTCGAGGTGTCTATCCGCAGCCTCTTCGA
>JBJMQW010000454.1:0-3457 GCA_045802495.1 Allostellaceae bacterium
AACTATAACACTACACCAACCAAATCACATCTCTCTCAGAAGCCTGCCCTCGGGGAGGCCGCCTGCGTCCATCGCGCGGCGGCGGCCTTGGCCGCTCTAGAGCGCGATCCAACCTGGCGGCGTCCGGTGCAGCACTCGCTGTTCGATCTTGCCGGAAGTGCGGCGACCCTCACCACCGCCCCCAAGCGCCGCATCGTCTTCGCGCTCGAACCCGGAAGCGAAGATCGGGCGGTTTTTGTTAGCGTTTTTGCCGAGACCGTCGAGCGCGGCGTGCGAACCGTTGCCGAATGCAGCCCAGCTGCTGCCGCGGGCGAAACCGACGCCGCTGGCCGGGCGCTCTGTCGCCTCCTCGACGGTGCGGACCAGCACCGGATCGGAGTCGCAGCCTCTCAGCGCGCCCTCGTCGATCGCGTCGTCGAGCAGACGCTGGCGACCGGGCACGCCCGCTGGGCGCCCTCTGGAGCACCTCTTGTCAGGAACTTTCCGCGCGAGTTCCGAGCCCTGCGTAGCCCGGGCACCGGCCGGCCGATCGCCATCGGCCTTTCAAAAGGGAGTGCGATCATCGAGGGGTCGGTCGCGTGGTATGTCGATGCTAGAACCGGTGCGGTCGGTCGCGCGAGGCTCATTGTCTGCGAACCGCGCCATCCGGGCACCCCCACGCGGGCTGGAGAGGTGCGCAGCCGCCCAAACCAGCCGCCCGCCAAACGTGATCTATCCGCGGCCCCCGCGGTTATCGTCGAGGGCAAGCCAGTTCCCCATTTGACCTTGTTCAAGGCCACCCCGCCCGCCGGCGCGGGGACCGGTGCGGCGATCGATGTCGCCCAGCTTCGCTTTCTCTATGGCGAGATCGATGGCAAGGCGAGCGTCGACCTGGAGGACGAGCGGCAATTCGCCCGTAATCCTGACGGCGTCTTCTTTTACCGTCGCGACCGTGCCGGCGAGGCGGCCGCACTCGAGCGGTTGCGCCAATGCGGTCTCTCGATGATGCGGCTTGCCGCCGAAAGCGGCGCGCGCGGCGCGCGCATCTTTTTGTTCCACGGCCGCGACTGGGCTGCGCGCTGGCAGGAGTTTATTGCGACCGCTCTGCCGGCGCTCGAAACCGCGGGCTGGCAGATCGAAATCGCCGCCGAGTTCGGGACACGGTCTGTCGAAGCCGGGAGCGAATGGCAAGCCGACATCGCCGATACCGAGGATGGGTGGTTTTCGCTCGACATGGGTATCGATGTCGAAGGCGAGCGCGTGCCGCTATTGCCGATCCTCGTCCGCTTGCTCGAAAGAGGTGGCATCGAGGGGATGACCGTCACCGACGGCCGGGTCCACGCGCCGCTCGACAACGGCCGACTCGTGGCATTGCCGGCGGAGCGGGTCGCAAAGCTCCTCGCGATCATCGCCGAGATGGCCGATGCCGGAAGGCTTACTGCTGCGGGCGCAATGATCCTGCCGGCGGCCGAAGCGGCAAGCGTCATCGATCTCGAACCCCTGGCGACGACGCGCTGGAAAAACGCCTCGGCGATCCGCGACTATGCGCACAAGCTCCAGGGCGGGAGGACGCCGCCGCGAGTGCCGCCGCCACCCGCTTTTACCGCGGCGCTGCGGCCTTATCAGCAACAGGGTCTCGATTGGCTGCAGGATTTGCGCGCAAATGGCATGGCCGGCATCCTCGCGGACGATATGGGATTGGGGAAAACCGCGCAGACCCTTGCCCATATAGAAGTCGAGCGCGCCACGGGGAGGCTCAACCGCCCGGCGCTCGTCGTCGTACCAACAAGCCTTGTCGCCAATTGGATGGCGGAGGCGGCAAAATTCACCCCGAATTTACGGCTCGTCCTATGGCATGGGCTCGACCGCCACGAGCGGCGCGAGGACATCGGCGGCGCCGATCTTGTTGTATCGACCTATACGGTGCTGACGAGAGACATCGAGATCATGCGCGAGCTCGAATGGCATCTCGTGGTCCTTGACGAGTCGCAGGCGATCAAGAACCCCGAGGCGAAATGGTCGCGCGCTGTGCGTCAGCTAAATGCCCGTCACCAGCTCTGCCTGTCGGGAACCCCGGTTGAGAACAACCTGGGCGAGATCTGGTCGCAATTTGCATTTCTGATGCCCGGGCTGCTGGGCGACCGTCGCGACTTTGTTCGGCGCTTTCGCACGCCAATCGAGAAGAACGGCGACGATGCCCGCCGATTGCTGCTGGCACGGCGCTTGAAGCCCTTCCTGCTGCGGCGGACAAAAAGCGAAGTCGAGGCTGATCTGCCGGCGAAGACCGAGATCGTGCAACGGGTTCTGCTCGAAGGCGATCAGCGCGATCTTTACGAGACGATACGTCTGACGATGCACGAAAAGGTGCGGCGCGAGATCGCTGTCCACTCGCTCGAACGCAGCCAGATCATCGTGCTCGATGCGCTGTTGAAGCTCCGGCAGGTGTGCTGCGACCCGCGCCTCGTCAAACTCGCGGCAATGCGAAAGGCGCTTTCGGGATCGCGGGCAGGGGCGGAAGTGCCGGCGGTGACGAGCAGCAAGCTCGCGGCCCTGATGCAGATGCTGCGCGAACTAGCGAGCGAAGGCCGGCGAGTGCTGGTGTTTTCGCAATTCACCTCGATGCTCGATTTGATCAAGCCCGAACTTGCTGCGGCCGATATCGGCTATGTCGAGTTGACCGGCGCCACCCGAGATCGTGCCGACCCGATTAGCCGCTTTCAGTCGGGGGCGGTCCCGGTTTTCCTGATCAGCCTGAAGGCGGGGGGCCGCGGCTTGAACCTCACCGCGGCGGATACGGTGATCCATTACGACCCCTGGTGGAACCCTGCGGTCGAAAACCAGGCGACTGACCGCGCCCACCGCATCGGCCAGACAAAGCCCGTCTTTGTCTATAAACTGATCGCCGCCGGGACGATCGAAGAGCGGATAATCGAATTGCAGGATAAAAAGGGCCAGCTTGCCACCGCGACCCTCGATCCGCGCGCTACCGTCGGGAACCTTGCCGCTGAGGATCTCGATTATTTGTTGGGCGAGTGAAGAATTTGTTCGGCGAGCGAAGATCGGTTTACGCGATTACAGGGATGCGCCAGCGGTGTTATATTGGCCGGAACTAACGAATGGCGCATTTTTTGTAGCATAAGCAGTCAAGGCCGAATGGGGCGGGCTGCCGGAGATAATTACTCATGCTGTTCCAGTCCCGCTTAACAACGTTGGAGGGCGAAAGGGTCTCGTCTAGCTGGCCTATGGTAAGGTGACGCATCGATCAGCTTATGGTGCATGTCTCGCCACAGGCACATCCACGGCCGCATAGTTGCCTGCAGGCAGATTCCCGGTGCACCTCGCCGCCAACCTGCCAGCGTCGCGGCCATTTGAGCACGGTTTGCGCGCTGACGCAGAAATCGGCCGCCACTTTGACCACCCTCTCACCGGCACCAACGCGGCGAGCCATCAGGAGTCGACTGTAAGGGGTGGTGCGCGC
>JBJMQW010000455.1:0-1620 GCA_045802495.1 Allostellaceae bacterium
AACGGAGCTGCGTTCGCCCGAGGACGTGATCTCGCCGCCTGGCTTGGCTTGGTGCCACGGCAGATGACGACTGGCGGCAAGCCCCGGCTGCTCGGCATCAGCAAGCGCGGGAACAGCTACCTGCGCAAGCTGGTGGTCCACGGGGCGCGGTCAGCCCTGCCGTCCCTGGCCAGCAGTGCCACACCGCTCGGCGGCTGGCTGCGCGCCCTGATGCAACGCTGCCACGGGAACGTTGCTGTGGTGGCACTAGCCAACAAACTGGCACGGATCGTCTGGGCGGTCCTGCGCCACAGGACAGCATTCAACGCAGCGACCTCAGTGGCGGCGTAATCCGATCGGCCGACGGCGTCTGACGATGCGCTGACCGGCCAACGATGTCTGCGGGTGGTGGAAGCAAGATGGCCTGACAGTCGACCGGTGTTCCGGAATCCTGTGCCGTTCAATGGCGCTCGACGCCGATGTGCTTTAGAAGCTGTACGCGAATAAATCTCTTACTGCGCCTGGGTTTGGGCGACGAGCCGGCGTGAGATGATGGAGATCATTGCGATCCAGATGTGCGCGGCAAAGAGGTCGGGAGCGCGGTCATACACGATGTTGAGCCGTCGATAGCGGCTCATCCAGGCGAACAGCCGCTCCACCACCCATCTGATCCCGCTCGGCAGGAAGCGCCCATCCCGCGTGCCGCCAGGCGAGACCGCGACGTGGATGTCGTGCTCGAGCGCCGCCGCGGCGAACGGCTCACCCTTGAAGCCGCTGTCGCCGAGCAGATCGCCTTGGAAGCCGAGCGCGGCCAGCCGCGGCAGCATCGGCAGGCTGCCCGCGCGGTCATCTGTGTTGGCCAGATGCAGTTCCAACTCGAGTAGCGAGCCGTGCTTGTCGCAGACGGCGAAGATCTTGATGCCTTTGACCAGCTTGCCGCCATCGATGCCCCGCCCCCAGGCGCTCGGGGCGGAGCGGAGCGAGCGGCTGTCGACCACCACCGCCGAAGGCAGAGCCTCATCGCCGCAGGCCAGGCGCCAGTCCAGCGCAAGGCGCTGCCCCAGTCGGCGCCACAGCCCGAGCCGTGACCAGCGGGCAAAGCTGCTGTGTAGCGTGGTGAAAGGAATCCCCGAAAGCAACCCGGCGATCCGCCACTGCATGCCGCCGAAGGTCAGCCTCCAGATCAGCCCGATCAGACGCCGCCGCAAGGTGAGGTCCGGCTTGCGTCCACGGCGGTGCACGCCGACCCGCTCGCGGTCCATGGCCTCCAACTCCGCCTCGACGGCGAACACGAACACCTCCACATCGGCCAGTATGTTCCAGCCGTCACCGCGGCTGGGGGCGGCAACGCGACGGGCCGACGGCGGCGGCAGATCAACGCAGCTTCGAATGCCGGTGCGAGACATCAGCCCAATATGGGGGGATCGGCCGACGCATGGCCCAATGTGTCGGCTCCGAGCTAATCTACCCGCTTATTTCGCGTACAGATTCTTACTGGAAGCGCTCCAAGCCCGAACGTTCTTCGGTTGACCCCTCCCCCAACCCCCTCCAACAAGGGGAGGGGGCTTTGGCACTTCGATGCCGCGGGGCCGCAACAAGGCGCTCGACCGGGCCCCCTAATTTTCTTATTTACTCAAATAT
>JBJMQW010000456.1:0-3370 GCA_045802495.1 Allostellaceae bacterium
AGGGCCTAGGCATAACTCGAAGCGCACCGCATCGCAGGCACACCCGTCGTAAGAGAACACCCGTGGTGGCCTCCATCAAAACTATGCGAGGTCGTCGACTGGTCTAAGCAGGCTCATGCTGCGCTGAACTTTCGGTCCTGCCCAAGCCTTCCATAATCTGTGGAAGCCCCTCGATTAACCCGGCTCCCTCCAGAACTCTGAGCGATGAGCGCTCGATCTCGCTGCGGGCGATTGCCTCCATGTGGCCTCCAAGGTGGTTGGCGAGAAACGCCTCTAATATCCCGCGATACGCAATCGAATTCTCCGGCCGTGCTATGGTGTGCCCTTCATCCGGAAACAGCGCATAGATTACCGGTATGTTATTAGCCTTGAGCGCGGCGACCATCTGATCGGCCTCAGCCCTCTTGACCCGCACATCGTTCGCCCCATGCACGATCAAGAGCGGCTTCTTGATGTGCTCCGCCTTGAATAGGGGAGACCGTTCCCGCATGAGGGCTCTCCCCTTTTCGGTCTCGGGGTTGCCAACGGCTTTATGGAACTTGGCTCTTATCGACTCCCAATAGGGCGGGAAGGACCGCACCATCGTCTCCAGGTTCGACGGTCCGACGAGGTCGATTCCACAGGCATAGATGTCGGGATTGCGCGTCAGCCCGACCAGGGTCGCGTAGCCGCCGTAACTCCCGCCGGCAATCGCGATCTTCGCCGGATCGGCAACCTTCGCCGCGATCGCCCATGCGACGGCGTCGAGCAGGTCGTCGTCCATCTTGCGACCCCATTCGCCATCGGCCGCATTAAGGAAATTCTTGCCGAAGCCGGTGGAGCCACGGAAGTTGACGTTGAGCACCGCGTAACCACGGTTCGCCAACCACGCCCGGTTCGATACGAAGCCGGAAACATCGCGACTCCACGGACCGCCATGAACCATCAACACCATTGGTAGGGGCTTATCCGGCACCCCTGTTTCGCTCGTGTCGCTACCCACCGGCAGCGTCAGGTAGGAGACCAGACGTAAGCTGTCACGTGCTGTTATGGAAGCGGGGTACGTCCGCGCGAGGGGAGTATTCATGAGTTCGGGGCGCACATCGTAGAGCTTGGTCAGCGTTCGCTTTGGTCTGTCGTAGAGAATACGACCTCCGGGATACACGTCCGAGGTGGTTTGGACGACCCAGAGGCGATCATCCTCCGAACAATTGGCGAATTCCCAATCGCCTAAATCATGGTTCTTCAGGAAGTCGAGATCGGGCTGGATCGCTGGGTCGAGGGCGACGACTTCAAGGTGCTCAAGGTAGGCATGATAAGCGCGCGGCTCATAAGTCTCGGGATCCGGGAGGGCGCCGCCAATGTCAACCCGCGGATCGTGCGCTAACACGCGCGTGTCACTCGTTGAAATGTGCATCCGCACCAGTGCGGCCGTGTCTCGGTCGCGGCTATCCCTGAGGAAGACAATCTCTCCGCAGGCATCGAGATGGGGAAAGCCCGAGGTCGGCGCGTCCTCGGGCGAGAACCGCAGCCACTCCTCCCACGAGCCGTCCTTCCCGATCCGCATCCAGCCCTCGCCGCCATCGGCCTTTATCCTCAGAGCCAGGCGCGGTCTGAATGACTCGTCAGCAACGATCACGGCGAAGCCCGGATTCTCGGCGACGAGGCTGATTGCGCCGGTCCGAAGATCGATCCGGAACAGGTCGAAATACTTTGGGTCTCGACGATTCATGGAGACCAGAACTTCACGGCGGACCTTGCGGCTCAGGCCGTGGAGCAGCGCGCGAGCACCCTCGAAGGGTGTCAGGTCCCTAGCGACACGCGTATGGATGTTGACGGCGTGAACGTGCCAGTTCTCTTCTCCGGCCTTATCTTGGTGGTAGAGAAGATGCTCTCCATCGTAGGCCCAGTTGAACTGCGGAACGCCTCGGCCCGCGTCTTGGGTTACCGGTGTAGCCGCATCGAGCTTGCCGATCGGCGCGACCCAAAGATTCTTCACCCCACGGAGAGGCGCGATCCAGGCAAAGCGAGCGCCGTCCGGGCTAATTTGCCCGTTGAACCTGGCGGGGTTTCCAAACAGGTGCGCACGGGGAATGAGATTCGCCACGAGTGCCTCGTCAGCGATTGGAGTCGATGATTTCGTCTTCAGGCCTTTGATCTGATCGGGTCCAGGGGTGATTACGGGGCGGTCGGGAACGGTTGAAGCGGAGAGCAAGGGAATACCCCCTTGTCAGAGTCGCCGTTAGCTAGCTTCGGCGGCAATAACGGTCACTTCGAGACCCTTTGCCACCGCTCTACGCGGTAAACTGGATTATCGCGTACAAGCTCGCCAGCTGATCCGCGAAATGGCCGCTTTCGGCGCAAGGAGGCGTCGGAGGCGCTCAGAGAAGCTTGGCTTGCGGACCCCCTCTCTGATCGGGATGCGCCACCGATAGTGTTTCGACGTGACGCCTCGGGCATCAATACTCCCGCAGGAAGGCGGGGACTTGGGTGGTCCACTCGGCGGGCTTCTCGAAGGTGGCCAGTGGCCTCAATTGTTGAGCAACATGAGGCGCCAATCGGGCGATGTGGTTGAGGATCGCGATCGATTTAGTCGTAGCTCCCGCTGATCAAGGGGACGGGCGCCTTGATGCCCGACAGGTCTATCGGGTGCGCGCGGGTTTATGCCGGGATGCGCACCCTCATCTCGGTGATGCCGTGGATCAGGTTTGAGTAGGCTCGCTTCGGCTTCTCTACGACCTCGATCGGCGGGAAGCGCTTGAGGATTTCCTCCCACAGGATCGTCAGCTGCATCTCTGCCAGCCGGTTGCCGACGCAGCGGTGAATGCCGAACCCGAACGACAAATGCTGACGCGGCCGCGCGCGGTCGATGATGAAACGGTCCGGGTCCTCGATATCTTCGGGGTCGCGATTGCCCGAGATGTACCACATCGCGACCTTGTCGCCCTTGCGGATGCGCTTCCCGTTCAACTCGGCGTCGCACAGCGCGGTGCGGCGCATATGCACGACCGGCGATTGGTAGCGGATGATCTCCGGCACCATCTTCGGGATCAGGCCGGGATCGGCGCGCAATTTCGCGTACTCCTCGGGGAACTGGTTCAGGAACCACAGCCCACCGCTGATCGAGTTGCGCGTCGTGTCGTTGCCGCCGACGATCAACAGCAGCAGGTTGCCCATGAACTCCTGGGGCCGCGACGGCAGGTCGCGCGTCGCCTCGCCATGCGCCAGCATTGAAATGAGATCGAATTTCGGTGGCTGCTTCTGGCGGATCTTCCAGACCTCGGCGAAATAAGCGAGCATCTCCTGCAGCACGGCGTCGCGCTTTTCCTCCGAATCGATCTCGGTCCCGGCGCGCGTGTTGACCGTGCTGACGTTGGACCAGCGGGTCAGC
>JBJMQW010000457.1:0-6872 GCA_045802495.1 Allostellaceae bacterium
GTGCATGGCGGCGGGACGCGATCCTCTGATCTACATCGGCGAAGGCGGCCCTTCCGGCGAGATAAACAAGGATTGGCCCAATATCGGCCCGCGCGTCAGCATCCATTCGTCAAAGGGCCGGGTGCTGGCGCGGCTTGGCAAAATGCACGCGGGGCTCAACCCCGGGCAGTTTACCTCGCCCCATGGCATGGCCGTCGACGGGCACGGCAATATCTATGTCGGGGAGCTGTCGGCTCGTACGTGGCCGCGCTTCTCGAAGGATCCGGTGCCGAAGCGCCTGCGCGTCATCCACAAGCTGGTCAAGACCACGGCCTGATGTACCTCTCCCTCTTCTCCCATGCGGGGGAGAGGGGGCTCATGGCCGCACGCCCAAGACCGCATTCTGCTCCGTCTGGACGTGTCGGCCCGCATGGCTGATTGTGTCCAAACGCAAATTCCTTCGGGATGGCCTTTATGCCGCAATCCACATCCGCTCAAACCGTACGCAGGAGTGTAGCGCTCTATGCCGGCGCCGGGCCCGAATTGACCCAATACGATATCGATGTCGAGCGAGCCGAGCTTCACCGGCGGGGCTCGGTAACCTTGCCCGCCAATGTGCACTATTCGTGGTCGCATGCCTCCGGTCGCTACCTCTATGTTGCGTCGAGCGACAGCTCACCCGGCATGTGTGCCACCGGCGACCGGCATCACGTGACGGCGTTCCGCATCGATCCCGCCTCGGGCGCGTTGACCCCGCATGACGACCCGATCCGGTTGCCGACCCGGCCGACCCACATGACGACCGATATTCCTTCCCGGCACCTGCTCGTAGCGTTCAGTAATCCGAGCGCAATCCGGGTGTACCGGGTCAACCCAGACATGACCCCGGGCGAGGAGATCAGGCCGCCGCGCACGATCGAGCACGCAAGGAGGCGTTAGCCGTCGCCAAGCTCAAGGTTCGTGAGTTGTTCGGCGAGCTCTTCGAGGATGATAGACACGAGGAGGAAAACGATGGCCGACGTGGGTGACTTGCAAAGGCGGCGAATGCTTACCGCCGGGATCGCCGGCGCCAGTCTCGTTCTGTCGTGTCAAAGTTTCAAGCCTGCCGGTGCGGCAGAAAGGGGAAAGAAGCGGGGCGAGGAGAGGGAAGTCGGGGCAGTGGAGGACCTGATGCGCGAGCATGGCGTGCTGCGCCGCGCGCTGCTCGTTTATATCGAAACGGTCCCGAAGCTTCGCGTCAGCCCCGGCAGCCTCGATGCCGACGCGGTTGCCCGGACGGCGAAATTGTTCCGCAGCTTTGGCGAGGACTATCACGAGCGAAAGCTCGAAGAGGCTCATATCTTCCCCTCCGTCCGCAAGGCGGACGGTCCTGCCGCCGCTTACGTCGACGTGTTGATCGCGCAACACAATCGCGGCCGCGAGATCACTGACTACATCCTTGGTGTCGCCGGCAAAGGCGTGATTGGGACCGGCGATGCCGAGCCCCTTGCCCGCGTGTTGGAAACGTTCGTGTTGATGTATCAGAACCACGCGGCGCGCGAGGATACAGTCCTATTCCCAGCTTGGAAGGAGGCCCTCTCGGAGCGACAGCTTCATGAGATGGGCGACAAGTTCGAAGATATCGAGCGCCGAACCTTTGGCAAGGACGGCTTTGAGGACGCCGTGAAGCAGATCGCACAAATCGAGCAAACCCTCGGCTTCGCCGATCTCGCCCAGTTCACCGCACCTCCGCCGCCGAAGGCGTGATACGGAGCAGCCAATGGAGACGGGATTTGCGGTGAATCCCGTACGGCAGCGCGGTTCGCCTTTCGAGGTGCTGCGAGCATTTCTGCGGCTTGGTTTAACATCGTTCGGCGGTCCGGTAGCTCATCTCGGCTACTTTCGGGCCGAGTTCGTCGAACGGCGTCGCTGGCTCGACGAGGCGGCCTACGCCGACATCGTCGCGCTCTGCCAATTCCTGCCGGGACCGGCGAGCAGCCAGACCGGGATCAGCATCGGGATTTTGCGCGCCGGATTGCTCGGGGGTCTTTTCGCCTGGATGGGCTTTACCGCGCCATCGGCCGCCGCGATGATTCTTTTCGGCTATGGTGTGAGTGCATTCGGAGATCTGGCCGATTCGGCTTGGCTGCACGGCCTCAAAATCGTCGCCGTGGCGGTTGTTGCGCAGGCCGTGTGGGGAATGACGAAGAATTTGTGTCCCGACCGCGATCGCGCCACGATTGCCGTTGGTGCAGCAATGGTGACCCTCGCGATTCCGTCCGCTCCCGGCCAAATCGGAGCGATCGTCGCTGGCGGCCTGATCGGCTGGGGATTGTTGCGCGGCGGGCCGCAACCCCACGGCCAGCACACGCTGTCTGTGCGGTTGTCGCGCACTTGGTCGGTGATCGCACTCGTCAGCTTCTTCGCGCTGCTGATCGGCCTTCCGATTATCGCCGCCGTGTTGCCGTCGCATACCCTTGCGCTCATCGCTTCATTCTACCGATCCGGCGCGCTGGTGTTTGGCGGCGGACATGTGGTCTTGCCGCTGCTGCAGGCGGCAGTGGTCCCGCCGGGATGGGTCACAAACGACGCCTTTTTGGCCGGCTATGGCGCTGCGCAAGCCGTGCCGGGGCCATTGTTCACTTTCGCCGCCTATCTTGGCACCGTCATGGATCCCGCGCCCAATGGCTGGCTCGGCGGCCTGATTTGTGTCGTCGCGATATTCCTGCCCTCGTTTCTGCTGCTGATCGGAGCATTACCGTACTGGGAGACTGTGCGCCGCCGGCCTGGGGTGCAAGCTGCACTGCGCGGCGTCAATGCGGCCGTGGTGGGCCTATTACTGGCCGCCCTCTATAAGCCGGTGTGGGTAAGCGCGATATTCGAACCGGCCGACTTCGCGATCGGCCTCTTTGCCTTCCTGCTGCTGGCGTTCTGGGCAGTGCCGCCGTGGCTGGTCGTGATCTTCGGAGCGGTTGCCGCCACCATCGTCTCCGGCTTTCCGATGTTGAATGTCTAAGCAGATTCTTTGCTTGTGTTTTCTGTTGCTGGGAATGCCGGCAGCGCAGGCAGCGGAGACGGTGTTTCTCGAAGAGCTGACGTGGACCGAGTTGCGCGATCTGGTGCGCTCCGGCAAGGCGACAATCATCATCCCGATCGGCGGCACCGAGCAGAACGGCCCGCATATGGCGCTCGGCAAGCACAATTCGCGGGTCCGTTATTTGTCCGAAAAGATCGCTCGAGCGCTTGGGGATGCGCTCGTTGCGCCGGTGATCGCGTATGTCCCGGAGGGTGCGGTTTCACCGCCGACCGCCCATATGCGCTTCCCCGGCACGATCACCATACCCGAGGAAGCTTTCGACAAGACGCTCGAATTTGCCGCGCGGAGCCTCAGGCAGGCCGGATTCCGCGACGTCGTCTTCCTCGGCGATCACGGTTCCTACCAAAAGGACGAGAAAGCAGTCGCGGATCGGCTCAATAACGAGTGGCTCGCACAGCCGGTTCGTGTTCACGTCATCGGCGAATACTACCGCGCCAGCGAGAGAGAGTTCGGCGCCCTCCTAAAGGGCAAGGGGTACCGCGAAGAAGAAATCGGCACTCATGCCGGCCTTTCGGACACTTCGCTGACGCTCGCCGTCGATCCTCATCTGGTGAGGTCCGATCACCTGCAGCCCAGCGCCAATCGCGCGAGCGGTGATGGCGTGAATGGAGACCCCCGCGGATCAAGCGTCGAACTTGGGCAACTCGGCGTCGATCTGATCGTGACGCGGACGGTGGACGCTATTAAGAAGGCAATAGGCCACCGCTGACATTCGTCTTGGAGATTGTAGTGCTTCAGCATCTTTCCGGTTGGTTCCGTGTGGCCCTTTGGTTCGGCCCAGTCGTCGCGCTATGCGGTTGGGTCGGCGCTTCCGCATTGCCGTCGCCCCCAGCCGAGGAACGGGGCAATTTGCTTTGCTCGGCGGGTGCCGGGGCTGCACGCGCGGCGCAGCCGGCCAGTACCTTTTTCCGGAAAGTTGCGACCAATCCCGGAGCGCCAGTCGAGACTACGCCGGGGATGCCTCCCGTCCTCGATTCGAGCAATCTCTATAGCGGGACCGGCGCCGACCGAATGAGCCCGGCGGTAGCCGGCGCTTTATCGCGAATTTATGTGCCGAACCGCCGCTCCAATAATATTTACGCGATTGACCCGGCGACGCTTGAAGTCGTGGACCGCTTCTCGGCCGGGGTGAGCCCGCAACACGTCGTCCCTTCCTGGGATTTGAAGACTTTGTGGGTCGCGAATAATGGCAGCCGGCGCAACAGCGGCAGCCTGACGCCGATCGACCCCAAGACTGGCAGGCCCGGCAATACGATCCCCGTTGACGATCCGTACAACCTCTACTTCACGCCCGACGGGCGCTCGGCGATCGTGGTTGCCGAGCGCCACAAGCGTCTCGACTTTCGCGACCCGGTGACGATGGCGCTGCAGCAATCCGTCTCGACCCCAAACTGCTCGGGGGTCAATCATGCGGATTTCTCAATTGACGGGCGCTACGCGATCTTCACCTGCGAATTTCGCGGCGGCGGACTGGTCAAGATCGACCTCGTCAACCGGCAGGTCCTCGGCTATTTGAGGTTCCCGAAGAGGGGTATGCCGCAGGACATCCGGATCTCTCCCGATGGCGCGAATTTCTTTGTCGCCGACATGCATGCCGACGGCGTCTATGTCGTTGACGGCGCCAGTTTTACACAGACCGACTTCATTCCAACCGGGGTCGGTACCCACGGACTTTATCCGAGCCGCGATGGAAAGGAGCTCTACGTCGCCAATCGCGGCTCCCATTCGACGCGTGGGGTGCCGCGTGGCGCTGGCAGCATTGCAGTCATCGACTTTGCCACCGGCAAGGTGGAGCGGACTTGGCCGATCCCGGGCGGCGGCAGCCCCGACATGGGGAATGTCAGCGCGGACGGAAAGCAGCTCTGGCTATCCGGCCGGTTCGACAATGTGGTGTACGACATCGACACCAAAACCGGTTCGGTCAAAACCGTCCATGTCGGCGAGGAGCCGCATGGGCTTACGGTCTGGCCGCAGCCCGGCCGGTACTCGCTCGGTCACACCGGAAATATGCGGTAGACCACGTCATTGCGAGGAGCGGAAGCGACGAAGCAATCTCGGGCTAGTTGCGCACCCTGTTCGAGATGGCTTCGCTGCGCTCGCTATGACAATGCCGCCAGCTGATCACAACTTCACATTGCGCAAGCGCAGCGCGTTGCTGATGACCAGCACCGAGCTCATGCTCATGGCGGCGCTCGCGATCATCGGGTTGAGCAAAAGACCAAGAGCAGGGTAAAGCGCGCCGGCGGCGATCGGGATCGCCAAGCCGTTAAAGACAAAGGCAAAGAACAGGTTCTGACGGATGTTCCGCATGACCGCGCGGGAGAGCCGCCTCGCCCGCACGATACCCTGCAAATCCCCCTTGACGAGCGTCACCGCGGCGCTCTGCATCGCGACGTCGGTGCCGGTGCCCATGGCAATGCCGATTTGCGCCTGCGCCAGGGCGGGTGCATCGTTGATCCCGTCGCCTGCCATTGCGACGACCCAGCCCTTCTGCTGAAGGTCCTTGACCACATTGGCCTTTTGATCGGGCAGCACCTCGGCGGCGATGTCATCGAAGTTGAGCGCGCGCCCTACCGCCTGCGCGGTGGTCCGGCTGTCGCCGGTCAGCATCACCGTGCGGATCCCGTCGCCGTGCAGCGCCATGAGGGCGCCGGCCGCACTATCCTTTATCGGATCGGCGACTGCGAGGAGCCCTGAGGCTACCCCGTCGATGGCTATCAGCATGACGCCCTGACCGTTTTTGCGCAGTTCCTCGGCACGCGCGGCCAACTCCCCGGACGCAATGCCGAGGGACGCAAAAAGCGCCAGGTTGCCGACCGCGACTCGTTTGTTGTCGACGACACCGACAACGCCTTTCCCGGTTTCCGAGCTGAAATTCTCCACCGCACTCAAGCCAAGACCGCGTTCCTCGGCGCCGCGCGCAATGGCAGTCGCCAATGGATGCTCGCTGGCTCGTTCGAGGCTGGCGGCAAGGCGCAGCAACTCGTTCTCGTCGAGCGAACCGATCTTCGCAACTCCGACCAGCCGCGGCTTGCCCTCGGTCAAGGTTCCGGTCTTGTCGACGACGAGGGTATCGACCTTCTCCATCAATTCGAGAGCCTCGGCGTTCTTGAGGAGAACGCCGGCGCGCGCGCCCCGCCCGGTGCCGACCATGATCGACATCGGCGTCGCCAGCCCGAGCGCGCATGGGCAAGCGATGATCAGCACAGCGACCGCGTTGACCAGCGCAAAGCCCATCGCCGGCGGCGGGCCGACGATCGACCACACGATAAAGGTCAACACGGCGACCCCGACAACCGCCGGCACGAACCATCCGGATACCGTGTCGGCGAGGGCCTGGATCGGGGCGCGTGACCGCTGCGCCTCGGCGACCATCTGGACGATCTGCGCCAGCAACGTGTCGCTGCCGACCCGCTCGGCGCGCATCACGAAGCTGCCCGTGGTACTGACGGTCGCGCCGGTGACTTTGTCGTGCGGTGATTTCTCGACCGGTAGCGGCTCGCCGGTGATCATCGATTCGTTGACGGCGCTCCTCCCTTCGAGCACGACGCCGTCAACCGGCACCTTTTCGCCCGGGCGGACACGCAGGCGATTGCCCGGAACCACTTCTTCGAGCGCGACATCGGCCTCGGAACCGTCATCGCGCACTAGGCGGGCACGCTTGGGCGCCAGATCCAAAAGCGCGCGGATCGCGCTGCTGGTCTGCGACCGGGCCCGCAATTCGAGCACCTGGCCGAGCAGCACCAGCGTCGTGATGACCGCCGCCGCCTCGAAATAGACCGGGACCAAGCCCTCCGCTGTGCGGAATGATGGCGGA
>JBJMQW010000023.1:0-21111 GCA_045802495.1 Allostellaceae bacterium
AGCTGATGGGCACACTTGCCGAGCTGCTCAAAGGCAACGGTCTGGCTGGGCAGGTAACCGGCGAGCCTCCGTTATTCGACGTCGTGTTCAGCGCCGAACCGGTGCGCGACTATCGCGGCACCTTGCGGGGCGACGTCGACATGTTGCGGCGGTTCAACTCCTTGTTGCGCGAACGCGGCGAGCTGAAAGGCGAATCAAAGTATTATGTATCGCTTGCCCACACCTCGGACGATGTCCGGCACACCCGCGAGGCGTGGACTTCGGCGATCTCGTTAATCGCCCGCTGACGCCTCCCGTTCGCGGCCCGCGGTTACCACCCACCAGAGAGGTTATTTCCTCCCTGGGCGAACAGCTGCCCGCGCGACGTCATTCACGCCCGGCGTCCAGAAGGCCTAGCAAATCGGATGACGGCACCGTAGCTTACCCGCATGTTTACCGGCATCGTCACGGATCTCGGTCGGGTGCGGCGACTGCATCGCGGCGAGCTCGTCGAGCTGACAGTCGCAACGGCATTCGATACTGCGTCGATACCGATTGGAGCCTCGATCGCCTGTTCTGGGGTGTGCCTTACTGTGATCAGGATCGCGCCGGGCGAATTTGTGGTCCAGGCATCGGCCGAGACCGTGGCGTGCACGACAATCGGTGAATGGGTAGAAGGAACACCGGTCAATCTCGAAAGATCGCTGCGAGCTGGCGACGAGCTGGGAGGCCACCTCGTTGCCGGGCATGTCGATGCCGTCGGACGCATCGTCGAGCGGCGTCCAGACGCCGAATCCGTCCGATTTGTGTTCGAAATTCCAAAGGAACTGGCCCCTTTCATCGCCTCGAAGGGCTCGGTTGCAGTCGACGGCGTGAGCCTCACGGTAAATGAGGTGTCGCCGGCCGGCTTCGGGGTAAACATCATCCCTCACACCCTGGCTTGCACCAGTTTTGGAGCGGCCGTTCCCGGGCAGCGCATAAATCTCGAAATCGACCTGATCGCTCGTTATGTCGCGAGGCTGCTCGGCTCGCGCGGAGTTGGAGTGCCATGAACCGACCACCCCATATCCTCATCGTGGAGGCGCCCTATTACGCACATATCGCCGGCCAGCTGCGCGACGGCGCGGAACGCGCGCTTGCGGCGGCGGGAGCCACACATGAGGTCATCTCGGTGCCGGGCGCTTTCGAGATCCCGGCTGCGATCGGCTTGGTCGCCAGAGCGACCAAGCGATATGAGGGCTTTGTCGCGCTCGGCTGCGTGATAAGAGGGGAGACGAGCCACTACGATCACATCTGTGCAGAGAGTGCGCGCGGCTTGCAGGATCTGGCGATACGTGACGGCCTTGCGATAGGCTACGGGATCCTGACCGTGGAGAACGAGGCGCAGGCGCTTGCCCGCGCCCCGGCCGAGCGCAGAGACAAAGGCGGCGAAGCGGTGCGCGCCTGCCTGGCCTTGGTCGATCTGAAGCGCCGCCTCGCCGGGGAGGAGGATGATCATAAAAACCGGGCCGCAGCCACCCGATGAGCAAGCGGATACGCGCGAAGCTCAAGCGGGCGGCTTGCGAGGCGGCAGCCGCCGACGCAGCGTCGCGCGGCTCACCGCCGTACAGGCGTTGTACCAGTTAGAGCTTAACCCGGAGGCCGATGCGGAATCGGTCGTGCGCGAGTTTGTCCGGCACCGCTTTGGCCATGAGATCGACGGCGATCGGTATGGAGAGGCCGACCCCGCGCTGTTCTCCGATCTGGTTCGGGGCGTGACGGCGGACCGGGGGACCCTTGACACGACTATTTCTTCGGTGCTCACCGAGGAGTGGCCGCTGATGAGGCTTGACGCAGTCCTTCGCGCGATTCTGCGTGCCGGAGCCTACGAACTCATGCATCGGCCCGACGTTCCGCCGCGGGTCTCGATCAGTGAATACACAGCCGTCGCGTACGCATTCTTCACCGGCAAGGAGCCGGGGTTGGCAAACGGCGTCCTCGATCGGCTCGGACGCAGCCTGCGAGCCTCGGAAATGTAGCGCCATGGCTGCCGATGAGCCCGGCGAATTTGAGCGGATCCGACGATTTTTCGCACCCCTTGCGGGGCCCGGAGGCCTCGGCCTTCGAGATGATGCCGCGCTCGTAAATTGCGAGGCGGGCCAGTCCCTCGTCGTGACGGCGGATGCGATCGTTGCCGGTGTCCACTACCTGCCTGAAGACCCCCCGGAGATGGTTGCGCGCAAACTGCTGCGGGTGAATTTGTCGGACCTTGCGGCGATGGGCGCGCGGCCTCTGCATTATCTGCTGACGACGGCGCTGCCGCCGGAACTCGGCGCAGGATGGCTTGGGGAATTCGCTCGGGGCCTGGGCGAAGACCAGAAACGCTTTGGGATCGGGCTTCTGGGCGGCGACTCGGTGAGCACGAAAGGACCCGCCGTTCTCTCCCTGACAGCAATCGGCGTCGTCCCGGCGGGAACCGAGGTCCGGCGCAGCGGCGCCAAGCCCGGCGATCACGTCTGGGTCTCCGGAACGATCGGAGATCCGTTTCTCGGCCTGCGGTTGTTGCGCGGCGATTTCGCAGATCTCGCGGCTGATCACCGCGATTACCTCGTCCGCCGCTTCCGCGTTCCGGAGCCGCGTACCGAGCTCGGGCCTCGTCTACGCGGCATCGCGCATGCGATGATCGATGTCTCGGACGGTCTCGTCGCGGATCTTGGCCATATCTGCGAGAGCTCGGACGTCGCCGCGCGTATCGAACTCGATCTGCTGCCGCTGTCTCTCGCCGCTCGCGCGATCGTCGATCTGGATCGCGGAATTCGCCCGTTGCTCGCAACCGGTGGGGACGATTACGAGCTCGTCTTTGCGGCCTCCGCCGAGGATGCCGGCAAAGTTGCCGCGCTCTCCTCCGGCCTCGGCGTTCCGATCACGATGATCGGCGAGATCCGACCTGGCACGGGCATCCATCTCGTCGACGGCACTGGTGCGTCGCTGCCGCTGAACACCACCGGATACCGCCATTTCTGATCGTCAAAACCAGTTGTAGCGATGACACAGTACGGTTGCTTGCCCGCCACCCTTCTGGCATGTTCCGCGCCGCCCGGCCTGTATCCGCTGCGCCGAGAACGGCGGACAGGCGTTTTATTTTGGGGACTGCTTGGATGTCTTCGGGATATTTCCTGGTAATTGCCTGCGGCGTGCTGGCGCTGGTCTACGGCTGGTTCACCAGTCGCCAAGTCTTGACCGCCAATGCCGGAACGGCGCGGATGCAAGAGATCTCCGGCGCCGTTCAGGTTGGTGCACGTGCCTATCTCAATCGCCAATACCGCACTATCGCAATCGTCGGAGTGGTTGTTCTCATTGTGCTCGGTGTGACGCTCGGGTGGCGCGTCGCGATCGGGTATGTGATCGGGGCGGTTCTGTCGGGGGCAGCCGGCTATGTTGGAATGAATGTTTCAGTGCGCGCCAATGTGAGGACCGCCCAGGCGGCGCGCAGCGGCCTCGAAGCCGGGTTGGCAATTGCGTTCAAGGCCGGGGCCGTTACCGGGCTGCTGGTTGTCGGGCTCGGCCTTTTGGGGGTCGGGGGCTATTATTTCATCTTGCGCGGGACTCTCCCGGGCGACGATCTTCGTCCGGTGTTGGAAGCGATGATTGCGCTGAGCTTCGGCGCGTCGCTGATATCTATTTTTGCCCGCCTCGGCGGCGGCATCTTCACAAAGGGCGCCGATGTCGGCGCTGATCTCGTCGGCAAAGTCGAGGCGGGGATACCCGAAGACGATCCCCGCAACCCGGCGGTGATCGCCGATAATGTTGGCGACAATGTCGGCGATTGCGCCGGCATGGCCGCTGACCTGTTCGAAACCTATGCGGTGACGATCGTTGCGACGATGTTGCTCGCCGCCATTTTCTTCACACCACCATGGCGCGACCAGATGCTGATGCTGCCGCTGGCGATTGGCGCGGTCTGCATTCTGACTTCCGTGGTCGGCACTTTTTTTGTCCGGCTCGGCCGCGATAACGGCATCATGAAAGCGCTCTACAAGGGGCTCGTCGCCACCGGAATTTTGTCCGTCATCGCGATCGCGCTGGTGGTCTACTGGCTCTTCGGCCTGTCTGCACCGTTGCCGATGACGACAGGCGCCTCAGTCACTGGTTTCGGCTTGTGGCTGTGCGCAATCGTTGGGCTCGCTGTCACCGGCTTTATCGTTTGGATCACGGAATACTACACGGCGACAAATTATCGGCCGGTGCGCAGCATCGCGCGAAGCTCGGTTACCGGACATGGCACCAATGTGATCCAAGGTCTGGCGGTGTCGATGGAGGCGACGGCGCTTCCGGTCGTCGTGATCTGTTTTGGCATCATCATCTCCTACCTGATCGCCGGCTTGTTCGGGATCGCCATCGCGGCAACCACAATGCTTGCCCTTGCGGGAATGATCGTCGCTCTCGATGCCTATGGGCCGGTTACCGATAATGCCGGCGGTATCGCCGAGATGGCCGATCTGCCGAGCGAGGTGCGACGGACGACCGACGCTCTAGACGCGGTAGGGAACACGACAAAGGCGGTGACCAAAGGATATGCGATCGGCTCGGCCGGACTTGCCTCGCTCGTCCTGTTTGCCGCTTACACCGAGGATCTCAAGCACTATTTTCCCAACCTCGATGTCTATTTCGGCCTGCAGGACCCCTACGTTGTGATCGGCCTCTTCATCGGCGGTCTGCTGCCCTATTTGTTCGCTTCGCTCGGCATGACCGCGGTCGGCAGAGCGGCCAGTTCGGTCGTCGTCGAGGTGCGTCGGCAGTTCCGTGAAATTCCGGGTATCATGCAAGGCAATGCCAAGCCTGACTACGGCTTGGCTGTCGACATGCTGACCCGCGCGGCGATCCGCGAAATGATCGTGCCGTCCTTGCTCCCGGTCTTGGCGCCGATCGCGCTCTATATCATCATCTCCTTGATTGCCGGCCGCGCGGCCGCCTTCGGCGCCCTCGGAGCGATGCTGCTGGGCACGATCGTGACCGGGATCTTTGTTGCGATTTCGATGACTTCGGGGGGTGGCGCGTGGGACAATGCCAAGAAATACATCGAGGAAGGCCACCACGGAGGCAAGGGATCCGAGCCGCACAAGGCCGCGGTGACCGGGGATACCGTCGGCGATCCCTATAAGGATACCGCCGGACCCGCGATCAACCCGATGATCAAGATTACCAATATCGTCGCGCTGCTGCTGCTCGCGATCCTAGCGAAGTGGGCGGGCTGAGCCGGCTCGCGATCAGCGATTATCTTGTGGGTTCGGACCAGGGCCTCGACCGCCACCGCCGCCGCTGCTGCTCGCTCCGCCAGCACTGTTGAACTTCCCGAGATTGCCGATCACCTGCTCTAGAAAGGATAGCTCTCGGCCGGGCGCCGGTGTGGCCCGGGCTACGGGCGTGATCTCCTTTCCGTCTTCCAACACCTTATGATCGACCGTTTTGACGACGTCTTGGTCGTCAAAGCTGACGATATAGACTTGCTGATCGAGGACGTCGGGCTGAAAAAAGGCGGTTTGCGCGGTTCGACGGCTTATGTAGTACCAGGACTTGTCGTTGTTGAAGACGCTGACGCTCGAGGGCGTTCCCAAAATCTTGGTGACCTCGTCTTTGGTCGTGCTGCCGGCGCGGATTTCAGCGATCTTTTCGGCGGTGGGCAGATGACCGCGCTGCTCGATGGAGGGAGAGCAACTCGCCACCGCTGCCCCCCCGAAGACAAGGCCCAATAACGCCACCATACGCCGCGAGGAGACAGCTTGATATTCAGCCATGGGATTTCGAAATCTCCCGTCTGTTGAAGTCAAACGGAGCCCCGCCAGTTCCGACGTGAATAGGTTTAGCCGTGCGCCGTGCGGAGTCAACGGCGCCGTTGTCGGCATCAGGAGGTGTTGATTTCTTTCTTGGGGCGCAGTTTGGCTCGCGATGCTGCAGAGCTTGCTTATGGGCGTGTGGTCGAACAGGCCCGTCGACCGGTGTTCTTCACCGATTACGGCGTGCCCGACACACTCGACGGACGCTTCGAACTCATCTGCCTGCACGCCTTTCTGTATCTTCATCGGCTCAAAGCGGAGCGCCCGCTGGCGAATCGGCTTTGCCAAGCCTTTTTTGACAGGATGTTCGCCGATTTCGACCGGGCGCTGCGCGAGATGGGCACCGGGGATTTGAGCGTCGGCAAACAGGTCAAACGCATGGCCCGCGCCTTTTTTGGCCGAATCTGCGCTTACGAGAGCGGTCTCTCCGGTGACGATGCGCAGCTCGGCGCGGTGTTGGTGCGTAATCTTTATGGTACGATCTCCGAACCGGCATCGTTTGCCGCGCTGATCACCCCATATGTCCGCAGTGCTGTGCGAGAATTGCAGAGGCAGCCCGTGGCGGAACTCCTGGCGGGCAGCATAATTTTCGGAACTCCCGCAGATGTTCATCTCCCCTCAAACATATCCCCGGCTGCGGAACCGTGACCTCTGATACGGTGCCGGAGTTTTCCCGCCTTGTTCCGTTGGCGCGGCTGGGTTCGGCGCCATTTCGGCAGCAGATCGAGGCGAACAGACAAGAGCGTGAAAAGCTTGCGCATCGCTTTGACCTGATGTCGCTCGACCGGTTTGTCGCTGACGTCGAGCTGCGGCGACAAAGCTGTGGCACCGTACTCCTCGAGGCTGCCTTCGAGGCGGAATTTGAACAATGCTGCGTGGTTACCCTCGACCCTGTCCGCGGAACTCTCTCTCGGCGGTTCTCGCTGGTCTACGGCCCCGCCGGCGCTGAGGAGGGGGAAATGGTGCTCAGTGAAGACGAGCCGGCTTTAGAACCGCTGACCGGCGACGCGATCGATATCGGCGAAGCGATCGCGCAGGAGCTTTCGCTAGCGCTGCCGGAATTTCCCCGGCAGCCCGACGCTGCGATAGAGGATACTGCTCCCGCCGAGGCGATCGAAGGGCCCTTTGCCGCACTCGCCAGCCTTGGCAAGCGCGACGAATGTTGAGTGGCTCACACCGCACGGGTGACAGGCTGCTCCGCGCGCCTCGCCGGGCGGCTGTACGGTTGTTGCCGCCGCTCCTGTTTTTGGCTAATTACCCACCTTCCCCGCACCGCCGTTGCTTACAACATCGAGATCCCGATGGCCGTACCAAAAAAGAAGACCTCACCGTCACGCCGCAATATGCGTCGCTCACATCACTCGCTAAAGGCGGCCGCTTTTGCGGAGTGCCCCAATTGCGGCGAGCTCAAGCGTCCGCATCACCTGTGCGAATCCTGCGGCTATTGCGATGGACGCGAGGTAGTCCCCACCCGGTCGGAAGCAACCTGAGGCCACAAGCCTTAGGCTGGTGGTTGGCACGGTGAACGGAAACATTACGATCGCCCTCGACGCAATGGGCGGCGATCATGCTCCGGGAATGGTCGTTAGGGGTGCCGAGATCGCCTTGCAAAGGCATCCCGACGTGCGTTTTCTGCTGTTCGGCGCGGAAAACGCGGTTCGCCCGTTGCTGGCGAAACTCCCGCATCTCGGCAAGTCGGTAGCGCTGCACCATACGAGCGAAATCGTGGCCGACGATACGAAACCATCGCTGGCGCTCCGTACCGCGAGGCAATCGAGCATGTGGCTGGCGATTGAGGCCGTCGCCGAAGGACGTGCCGATGGCGTGGTTTCCGCCGGTAACACCGGCGCGCTGATGGCGATCGCCAAATTTGTGCTCAAGACGCTGCCGGGGATCGACCGGCCGGCGATTGCCTCTTTTTTTCCGACGCGCCGCGGCGAAAGCGTGATGCTGGATCTGGGAGCCAATGTCGAATGCGACGCTGAAAATCTTGTCCAGTTCGCGCTGATGGGCCACGTCTTCGCTCGAGCGGTCCTCGGACTCGTCGAGCCGTCGGTCGGTCTGCTCAATGTGGGCTCCGAGGATCTGAAGGGAAACGATTCCGTCCGCAAGGCGAGCGCCCGTCTGCGCGATGCCTTGACCCCGATCCATTTTCACGGGTTCATCGAAGGTGACGATATTGCCGCAGGGACTGTCGATGTGGTCGTGACCGACGGCTTTACGGGCAATGTCGCGGTCAAGACGGCGGAGGGAATGGGCAAGCTCTTCAGCGAGTTTCTCGAGGCGGCCTTTCGCCATTCGCTATCGGCCCGTATCGGCTACTTGTTCGCTCGCAACGCGCTGAGAAAGCTCAGGATGCGCAGCGACCCGCGCCGCTACAATGGTGCGATTTTCCTGGGCTTGGGCGGGATTGCAGTCAAGAGCCACGGCTCGACCGACGCGTTCGGCTTTGCTAATGCGATCGGGGTGGCCGTCGACATGAAAGTTAATGGTGCTCTCGACGCGATCCGCACCGAGTTGGCGCGCGTAAGCGCTGCGCCGTCCGCTCCGGAGCCGGCGCTGTAAGCGGGTTGCGATGAACCTGCGATCTCAGGTCGCCGGGTGCGGCGGCTATCTGCCGGAGCGGATCGTCACCAATAGCGAGCTGGCGAGCCGTCTGGACACCTCCGACGAATGGATCCGGCAGCGCACCGGAATTGGCGAGCGTCGCGTGGCGGCTCCCGGGGAGCTCACTTCGGATCTTGCCTATCGCGCGGCAAGCCGAGCGCTGGACAGCGCCGGTATGAAAGGCAGCGATCTCGACCTTCTCGTCGTCGCAACGGCGACACCCGACAACACTTTCCCGGCGACTGCCGCGAAGGTGCAAGCCCGACTGGGAATGACGCGAGGCGCCGCCTTTGATGTCCAGGCGGTTTGCGCAGGCTTCATCTTTGCCCTGGCGGTTGCGGACAACGCGCTGCGCCTCGGCCAGGCGCGAACCGCCCTTGTCATCGGTGCCGAGACGTTTTCCCGCATTCTCGATTGGGAGGATCGCGGAACCTGCGTTCTGTTTGGCGATGGCGCGGGCGCCCTGGTGCTCAAGGCAGTGCCGGCTTCGTCTCCCGGCAGCCGCTTCGTGCTGTCGAACCACCTGCATTCCGACGGCCGGCAATACGATATCCTCTATGTCGATGGCGGACCCTCTTCGACCGGCAGCTCCGGCTATCTGCGGATGGAAGGGCGAGAGGTCTTTCGGCAGGCAGTCCAGCGTCTAAGCGAGGTGGTCGACGAGGCGTTGCGCGCGAACAATCTCGCCGCGACCGACATTGACTGGCTGGTCCCGCATCAGGCGAATAGCCGCATTATCGACGGGATGGGACGAAAGCTCGGCTTATCCGCGGAAAAGATCGTCATGACGATCGAGCGCCACGCCAATACCTCCGCCGCTTCGATCCCGCTCGCCCTCGCGGTTGCGGTCGATGATGGACGGATAAGGCCGGGGGACCTGGTCCTGATGGAGGCGCTTGGCGGCGGGCTCAGCTGGGGTGCGAGCCTGGTGCGCTGGTAAGGGATGTTCTCGATCGATCAATTCTTTGGAATTTGACGCGATTCTCCTGTCGGTCTAACCTTCTCAGAAATAGGGGAGGAGTTCATGACCGGAGAAACCATCACTCGTGCCAGATTGAGCGAAGCGGTTTACCAAGTAGTGGGCTTATCCCGCAACGAGTCTGCCGAACTTGTCGAATCGGTTATTGCGGAAATTTCCGGTGCCCTTGAACGCGGCGATATGGTCAAGATTTCATCATTCGGCAGCTTTGCGGTCCGGCAGAAAGGCAAGCGTATCGGCCGCAATCCCAAGACCGGTCAGGAAGTCCCGATCAATCCGCGCCGCGTCCTAGTCTTTCGGGCCTCGCATAGCCTGAAGGACCAGATAAATCATGGCTTGGCTGGCCCAAGTGAGCGCAAAATCAGGTCCATGAGCCGGGCGCCGGTCAAGGCATGACCGGCCCGAGCGGGTCCGGTACGAAGCAGCGAATGATGGCCGGTCCGGTTGCGCGCCCTTCCGCAGACGACTATGATCCCTTTGCTCGGTAAAGCGACCCCTCAGTCGGAGCGTAGCGCAGCCTGGTAGCGCATCAGCATGGGGTGCTGAGGGTCGTGAGTTCGAATCTCACCGCTCCGACCAACTTCCCCTCTCCGCCAAAAGACCAACGGATCAGGAGGAGATGAGATGACTACCGCCGACCCAACTCTCGAGCCCTGGCAATGGCCCGAAGAGCATTGGCGGAAGCTCGTCAACCGAGTTCGCGCCGGCCGGACATTGCGGCCGGCGGAATGGCCGGGCGGTGCTCGGTGCGCGGTCGCTCTGTCTTTTGACTCCGACCACGAGACCAGCGATCTGCGCGATGGCGGCAAGTCGATCGGCCGCCTGGCTTGGGGGCAGTACGGCAATCGTGTCGGCGTTCCGCGCATTCTGAAGCTTTTGGAAGAGCACGCCGTCAAAGCCAGCTTTTACGTGCCGGCTGTAACCGCGCTCCTTCACCCCGACGAGCAGCGCCGGGTCGTCGCCGAAGGCCATGAGATCGGGATCCATGGCTGGATTCACGAATTGAACTCGATCTTGCCGCGGGAGGCCGAACGCGACCTGATGATGCGGTCGGCCGATACCCTTGAGCGGATTTCGGGTGTTCGCCCGGTCGGTCTCCGAACCCCCTCCTGGGATTTCAGCCGGCATACGCTGGAAATCGAAAAGGAAATGGGCCTGCTCTACGATTCTTCGCTGATGAGCGACGAAGATTGCTACGAGCTGCTGCTGGACGGCGAGCCTACCGGGGTCGTCGAGTTTCCGGTCGAATGGGTTCGCGACGACGCTGTCTATTTCATGATGAATCGATTTCAGTCGCTGCGTCCTTACACGCCGCCGAACGATGTCTTCGATATCTTCCGGCGCGAGTTCGACGCAGCTTACGATGAAGGCGGTGTCTTCCAGCTGACGATGCACCCGCACATTATCGGCTATCGCTCGCGAATTTGGATCCTCGACGAGATCATTCGGCACGCCAAGTCACGCGGCGGCGTGTGGTTCGGGACGCATGCCGCCATCGTCGAGTGGACGAAACAGCACGCAATTTGAGGTCACCGGAGGAGGCGGCGGCTGCGCCGACCCGGTGCGGCTACGTTGCCCTGATCGGCGCGCCCAATGCCGGCAAGTCGACCCTGCTGAATCGGCTCGTCGGACACCAGCTGGCGATTGTCACTCCCAAGGCGCAGACGACGCGCAATCGGCTTCTCGGCATTGCAATAGAAGGGCCGACGCAGATCGTCTTTGTCGATACACCGGGTATCTTTGCGCCCCGGCGACGCCTCGACCGGGCGATGGTCGCCGCGGCGTGGTCGGGGGCCGAAGACGCCGACGAAGTAATATTGTTGGTCGATTCGTCCCGCGGAATGGACCACGATACCCGCCAGATTCTCGACCGCCTCTCCAAGCGTGAGTACAATTCCATACTCGCGCTCAACAAGATCGACCTCGTCTCGCGCGCCAGCCTGCTCGGCTTCGCCGACGCGTTTTCTCGTGAAGGCAGGTTCGACCCGATCTTTATGATCTCGGGTCTCAAGGGCGATGGCGTCGAGGATGTGAAGCGGCACCTTGCCGGTGTGCTGCCGGTACGACCGTGGCTTTTTCCCGAGGATCAGCTGTCGGATGCGCCGCAACGGACGATTGCGGCAGAGGTCACGCGCGAGCAGGTCTTTCTTCAACTGCACGAGGAGCTCCCCTACGCCTCGACAGTCGAGACCGAACGATGGGAGGAGAGGCCCGACGGCAGCGTGCGGATCGAGCAGGTGATCTATGTCCAGCGGTCGGGCCAACGGGCGATCGTGCTCGGTGAGGGCGGACAGCGGATCAAGGCCATCGGCGCCCGCGCCCGTGCCAAGCTCGAGCACATGCTCGATCGTCGCGTTCACCTGTTCTTGTTCGTCAAGGTACGGCAGGGCTGGGTCGACGACCGCGAGCGGTTCAAGGCGCTCGGGCTCGAATATGACATCTGATGGAATGGCGTGATGCGGGGTTTGTCCTGGCAGCGCGCCGCCACGGGGAAAGCGGCGTCATCCTTGAGCTGTTGACCCGCGAACACGGGCGTCATGCCGGTTTGGTTCGCGGCGGCCAATCGCCAAAGACGCGCGCGATGCTCCAGCCAGGCAATGAAGTCGCCGCACAGTGGCGCGGCCGCTTGGCCGAGCACCTCGGCACCTTCGCCTGCGAGCCGACCGGCGCTCATGCCGCGCGGATGCTCGACGATCCCGACCGGCTGGCGGGATTGGCGGCCGCAGCGGCCTTGCTTGCTGCGGCGTTGCCCGAGCGCGAGCCGTATCCGGAAATCTTCGCATCGTTCGGCGGCCTCGTCGCGGCCCTCGATTCGGCGGCCGACTGGCCGGAACGCTATGTCTGTTGGGAGCGCGATCTGCTCGCCGTGCTGGGCTTTGGGCTCAATCTCACCCGTTGCGCGGTCACCGGCGAGACGACGGACCTCGGCTATGTGTCGCCCCGCACCGGGCGCGCCGTTTCGCGCATGGCGGGGTTGCCCTATCATGATAAGCTATTGCCTTTGCCCGAATTTTTATGGCGCGGCAGCGCCGCCGACGGGCAACAGATCGCGCTCGGGATGGCCTTGACGGGACATTTCCTCGCTCATCATGTCTTCCTACCGCAGGGCCGTGCTCTTCCGGCGGCGCGCGCGCGGCTTGTCGAGCGGTTGGCGCGCGAGGGGGGTTCTGGACAACGCTGGCCGGGTTGAAGAGGCTCCCTTCGCCTTGCGGCGCTCGCTTCCCCGCCGCGGCGCGGCGGGGTGCTGCTGACGCAATGAGGTAATCGACGATGGCTGTGACAGCCCTGTCCGGCGAGATCCGCAATGTCGACTTCGCGGACGCGCTCGGCGAGCGCTATCTGTCCTACGCGCTCTCCACGATCATGTCGCGCTCCTTGCCGGATGTGCGCGATGGGCTGAAGCCGGTACATCGCCGCATCCTGCACGCGATGCAGCAGCTGCGCCTCGACCCGGCATCCGGATACAAGAAATGCGCCCGGGTCGTCGGCGATGTGATCGGCAAATTCCATCCGCACGGCGAATTGGCGGTCTATGACGCACTGGTGCGCTTGGCACAGGATTTCTCGCAGCGTTATCCGCTGGTCGACGGCCAGGGCAATTTCGGAAACATCGACGGCGATAACGCTGCGGCGATGCGCTACACCGAAAGCCGGCTATCGGCGGTCGCACAGGCCATGCTCGATGGGATCGACGAGGACGCCGTTGATTTCCGGACGACCTATGACGGCGAAGACCACGAGCCGGTCGTCCTCCCGGCGCGTTTCCCGAACCTGCTTGCCAATGGCGCCTCTGGCATCGCCGTCGGCATGGCGACCAGCATTCCCCCCCACAACATCGGCGAGTTGTGCGCGGCGCTGCTCCTTTTGGTCGAGCATCCGGCCTGCGCGGTCGATGAGCTTCATGCTCACCTTCCCGGTCCCGACTTCCCGACCGGCGGCGTGCTCGTCGAGCCGACGGAGAGCATCCGCCTTGCCTACGCGACGGGCCGCGGCAGCTTCCGCCTGCGGGCCCGCTGGACGACGGAGGCTCTCGGCCACGGCCTCTACCAGATTGTCGTCACCGAGATGCCGTTTCAGGTGCAGAAGGGGCGGCTGATCGAGAAGGTCGCGGCATTGCTCGAGGAAAGAAAACTGCCGCTGCTCGCCGACATCCGGGACGAATCTACCGAAGACGTTCGGCTCATCCTCGAACCGAAGAGCCGCAATGTCGATGCCGAGATGCTGATGGAGCAGCTGTTTCGGCTGACCGAGCTCGAAACCCGAGTGCCGCTCAATCTCAATGTGCTCGACCCGTTCGGCGTCCCGCGGGTCATGAACCTGAAGGAGGCGTTGCAGGCCTTCCTCGATCATCGCCGGGGAGTCTTGCAACGCAGGAGCCGCCACCGTCTTGCTGCGGTCGCCCGCCGCATGGAGATCCTGCGCGGCCAGATCATCGTCTACATAAATCTCGACGAGGTGATCCGCATCATCCGCGAGGGCGACGATCCGAAAGCCGACATCATGGCGCGCTGGGAGCTGACCGAGGTCCAGGCCGAGGCGATCCTGAACATGCGCCTGCGCGCCTTGCGCCGACTTGAGGAGATCGAGATCCGCAAGGAGCTCGACGCGCTCTCGGCGGAGGAGACGCGGCTCGCCGCGTTGCTGGCGAGCGAGAAGAGACAATGGCGCGCAATCTCCAAGGAGGTTCGGGAGACCGCCGCGGAGTTTGCCGGCGAGACGGCGCTCGGCAGGCGACGGACCGAGATGGCCACAGCCCCTGCGCCGATCGAGCTTCCCGCCGAGGCGCTGGTCGAGCGCGAGGCGGTGACGGTGCTGTGCTCGGCCAAGGGCTGGATCCGCGCGGTCAAGGGGCACAACGGCTCGGCCGCGGAGCAGAAATACAAGGAGGGCGACGGTCCGCGCTTTGCGGTCGCTGCCGAGACCACCGACCGCCTTATCGTCTTCGGTACCAATGGCCGGTTCTACACGATCGGAGTCGACCGGCTGCCGGGCGGGCGAGGACAGGGGGAACCATTGCGGCTGATGATCGACCTGCCGAACGAGGACGACATCGTCACGATGTTCCCCTATCGATCTGGCATGGAGCTCCTCGTCGCGGCGAGCGACGGGCGCGGGTTTGTCGTCGACGGCGAGGAGGCGGTCGCGCAGACGCGAGCCGGCAAGCAGGTGCTGACCCCGGCCGAGGGCGCCGTCGCCCGGGTCTGCCTCCAGGCCGAGCTCGGCGACGCCGTCGCCTTTGTCGGCGATAACCGGAAGATGCTGATCGTCAAGCTCGACGATATTCCGCTGATGACGCGCGGCCGCGGCGTTATCCTGCAGCGCTATAAATCCGGCGGCCTCGCGGACGCCAAGATGTTCCGCCTCGCCGACGGCCTCCCCTGGCGGCAGGGCGAAAACCGCACCCGCACCGAGACCAACCTCGGCCCTTGGCTTGGCGCCCGCGGCGGCGCCGGCCGCCTCGTCCCCGGCGGCTTCCCGCGCTCCAACCGCTTCGGGTAAGCTGTAGGCGACTTATGCGCTGGCGGAAAACCCGTGCTGCCGCCCATGCTTTTGCTGAAAGCGCAGGATGCATTCGTCATAGGTCACGAGCGGACAGCCGAGCTCGATCGCGGTCGCGATCAGCAGCCGATCCGCGGGATCGCGAGTTCCGAGACGATAAAGCTGATAGCTTTTCGAAGCGCAAGCCAGCGCGCGATATGGGTGTCGAGCAGCAACGCGTCCGTCACCGGTCGATCTCTCGGCCGGTCTCGGCATCCGGCGCTGTATCGAGAGCGGGCGCTGTCAGATCGACATCCTCGCGGAGTTGGACGGATCCCGGATGCGCCCGAACAGAGATCCCGCCCGGGCGTCTTGGTCCAAGAGCGCCGCAAGGCCAATGCAACCGCTTCGGTCTTGTTGCCGCCGGTCAGCTTCCTGGCAGCCTGCTCGATCAGCGCAATGACATCGGGTCGGTTGATTGTGATCACATTTGGCATGTCAAAACCACTTCGAGTCATTTTTATCATTAATTAAGTAATGACGTACTGGACGCAGGCCGCGTTCTTCACGCCACCCGGCTGGATCCGCCGAGGTTGGGTGAAGCTGCCGATCCTGATAAGATTCGGTGCGTATGGTCCTGTCGGGTCGGGTGCAAATATGACGCAAGCGCGTAACGTCACTGTTGATGCCACCCTCGACGCCACCGGCTTGCTTTGTCCGCTGCCGGTATTGAAGGCACGGCGGGCGCTGAAGCCGCTTGCCGCTGGCGCGATCCTCGAAATCCTCGCAACCGACCCGGGTGCTATCAAGGATTTCGAGCATTTCTGCCAAACGACCGGGTGCGAATTGCTCGAAGCCAGCGAAGAGCCGGGGGGAGTATTGCATTTTCGGCTGAAAAAACCGGGTTGAAAAACAGCGGCGCGATCGTACTTACCCACACCATGTTTGAATCGGCTCCCACCCTGCGACGACGAATGCGCTAGCAGCCCAGCGCGCTGCCGCGGCTGCGTCCGGCGCCGTATTTCCGCGGCGCCGGCATCGCGTCAAACCCAAGCCGCAGGGTTGAGCCCGATGACCGAGAGCCTCGCAGCCAGCCGCATGATCGGCGGCAGGCATTACCAGATCGACACCGACCCCAGCCGCCTCGATGTTGCGCTGATCCATCACTTTCTCGCCAAATGCTCGCATTGGGCGCGCGATATCCCGCTCGACACATTGCATCGGGCGATCACTCATTCGCTAGCGTTCGGGCTCTATCGCGACGGCGCGCAGATCGGCTTTGCGCGCGTCGTCACCGATCAGGCGACCTTCGCCTATTTGGCCGACGTCTTTGTCGTCGCTGAGGAGCGCAATGCCGGGCTCGGGCAGTGGCTGATCGAGACGATCCTCACCCACCCGCTGCTGCAGGGGCTGCGCCGCTGGCTGCTCGTGACAAAGAACGCCAAGAACCTTTATTTGCGCTGCGGTTTTGCCGAATTGTGCGAGGATTTCTCCTATATGGAGCGGTTCGACCCGGCGGTCTACAGTGAGTCTTTGTGAAGCGTGGTCAATCACCTCGCCCCGCTTACCCCTCACCCCGGCCCTCTCCCCGCAAGCGGGGCGAGGGAGTATTACCCGCACTGGATCCACTAATGTCTAATTCCTGCACAAGCTCTGAGGAGGTGTCGTCATGGCAGCGATGATCACGACACCGCGGCTGATGGCGGTTGGCGGCGGCGCGCTCGCCGAGCTGCCGGGCATGCTCGGCCGGCTCGGGCTAGCAAAGCCGCTGATCGTCACCGACCCGTTTCTCATGAGCTCGGGGCACCTTGAGCGGGCGACCCGGGAGCTCGACCGGGCCGGTGTGCCGTGGCAGGTGTTTTCCGACACGGTCGCGGACCCGACCACCGCCGTCGTCGAGACCGGCGTGTTGCGCTTCACGCAAGGTGATTTCGACAGCCTCGTCGCGATTGGCGGCGGCAGCTCGATCGACACGGCAAAGGCGATCTCGGTGCTCGCCGCCAATGGCGGGAAGATGCGCGACTACAAGGTGCCCGCCGAGATCCCGAAAGCCGGCCCGCCCCTCGTCGCGATTCCGACCACCGCCGGCACCGGCTCGGAGGTCACGCGGTTTACCGTCATCACCGATACCGCGACCGACGAGAAGATGCTGATCGCCGGGCTCGCCTGCTGCCCGGTCGCGGCGATTGTCGATTACGAGCTGACCTTGACAATGCCGCTGCGGCTCACCGCGGATACCGGGCTCGACAGCCTGACACATGCGATCGAGGCCTATGTCAGCCGGCGCGCCAGCCCCTTCACCGATGGGCTGGCGAAGAATGCGATGGGGCTCATTGCGCGCCACATCCGCACCGCCTGCGCCGAGCCCGGCAATCGGGCGGCGCGCGAAGCGATGATGCTCGGCGCCACGACCGCCGGGATGGCGTTCTCGAATGCGAGCGTGTGTCTCGTGCACGGCATGAGCCGGCCGATCGGCGCCTTTTTTCATGTGCCGCACGGTCTGTCGAATGCGATGCTGTTGCCGGAGATCACCGCCTTCTCGGCGCCGGCGGCACTCGATCGCTATGCCGATTGCGCGCGGGCGATGGGGGTGGCCGAGGAAGGCGAGGGGAGCCAGGCCGCGGTCGCACGGCTCCTCGACGAATTGCGCCGGCTGAACGCGGAGCTGAGCGTGCCGACGCCGCGCGCCTGGGGGATCGATGCGGCGCGCTACGAAGAGCTGCTGCCGGTCATGGCGAGCCAGGCGCTGGCTTCGGGCTCCCCGGGCAACAACCCGCGCATCCCGTCGGGCGGCGAGATCATTGATCTCTACCGCCGCGTTTACGGGTAGAGCGGAAAAGCGCGAGCGCCTTCCGCCATCGGGCCAGCGGTGGAAAAGCGGAATGCGCTGACGCTTTTCCGCCCTATGACTATGGGTAGATCCTGTGAGCAAGCAACTTGTCGCGCCGGCGAAGGCCGGTGCCCATGGCGTGCGGCCTCACGATCGAGAATAAGTCCCCGGCCTTCGCCGGGACGACCGCCAGTCAGAAATGCTTGGTAAGAGTTTACTCGAGCTTGACCTGGATCTCGTCGTCGATGAGGCGGACGGGGTAGGTCTTCAGATCTTCGGTCGCCGGCGGATCGAGCACCTTTCCGGTGCGTATCTCAAAGCGCGCGGCGTGCAGCGGACATTCGATCAGATCGCCGTCGAGCCAGCCATCGGACAATCGGGCGTAGGCATGGGTGCAGATGTTGTCAGTGGCAAAGATCTCGCCGTCGACATCGTAAAGGGCGACCGAGCGGCCGCCGATATCGACCCCGAGCACTTCGCCTTCCCGCAGATCGGCGCGGCTTGCGGCCCGCACCCAACCCATCTCGTCCGCGCTCATCTCATCCCCCAAGGCTAAACGGATGTGTCTTCCGAAAATGCCTTGAAGGCGATGATTGTAAAAGTGTCCTTTACGCCGGCAAGGGTTTGCAGCCGCTCGGTGACGAACCGGCCGATATCCGTGGCCTCCGGCAGGTAACATTTCATCAAGAGATCGTATTGACCGGAGGTCGAATAAACTTCGGACACCTGCTCGAGGTTCAAAACCGCTTCGTCGGCAACGGCGTAGGCCTTTCCCAGGTCGCATTTGACCATGACGAAAATCGTTTTCATCGGGCCGGATCGTTCAAGGACGGGCGACGGCGCGGGGTGGCCGGGCGAGAAACGCCGGGAGGTGATCGCCAAACCCGACAACCGGACGATCGGGGTCTGGCTTGCGCTCCGGGTGCCGCCGGTCGCGGGCCGCCGCCGCGCGCGGAAAAAGGGTTACATTCGAGCCGGCGCCGTCCTGTCGCGGTGCATCAGCCGATACTGACCGGCGCTTGCGGCGCGGCGCGCGGGAGTTATCCGGTTTCGACCCAGCCGCGGCGGGTTCCGCATGAGCAACGCGGCGGCGGTCGGCATCTCTTCCGGGCGGTTGAGCGGGCCGGCGTTTGCGACGTCTCTTGCGCTCTCCATATTCGAGTTCGACCACTTCTATTCCTTCGACGGCAATCGTCGGAACGTCCCGGCCGATCAACTTGGCGATGGCGGCAACGGCATCGCCGTCTTCCGGAGCCGCCAGCATAAAGGACCTGCCCTCGCGGCCGGCTCGTCCCGTGCGGCCGATGCGATGCACATAATCCTCGGCGTGGGTCGGCACATCAAAGCAGAAGACGTGACTCAATCCCTGAATATCGAGCCCGCGAGCAGCGACGTCGCTAGCGACGAGAAGTCGAACCTCCCCATTGCGAAAACGATCCAGCGTCTCGGTGCGCTTCGGCTGCGGCATGTCGCCGTGCAAGGCTGCGGCGTCGAACCCGTGACGGGTCAGAGAGCGGAAAAGGATGTCGACATCGCGCTTGCGGTTGCAGAAGATCAGCGCGTTCTTGACGTCCTCGGAGCGGATCAAGCGACGCAACGCTTCCCGCTTGTCTTGCGGATCGACGACGGCGAGCGACTGAATGACGGTAGCTGCCGGAGACGCGGGTGGCGCCACCGAAATTTCCACGGGGTCGCGCAGAAAGGCGTCGGCCAGCTTGCGGATTTCCGCCGGCATCGTTGCGGAGAAGAACAGGGTCTGCCGGTTTTCAGGCAACAGTCCGACGATCCGTTCGACATCCGGGATAAATCCCATGTCGAGCATCCGGTCGGCCTCGTCGATCACCAAGATGCGAGCGTCTGACAGCAGGATCTTGCCGCGCCCGTGCAAATCGAGAAGGCGCCCGGGTGTCGCGATCAGCACATCGACGCCACGGTCGAGCTTGCGTTCCTGATCGACAAAGCTTTCGCCGCCGATCAACAGCGCCATCGTCAGACGATGGTGCTTGCCGTAGAGCTCGAACGAGGCGGCGACCTGGGTCGCCAGCTCTCGGGTCGGCTCTAGGATCAGCGAGCGCGGCATTCGCACCCGCGTGCGCCCGACCGCCAACATATCGATCATCGGGAGCACAAAGCTTGCGGTCTTGCCGGTTCCCGTTTGCGCACAGCCGAGAACATCTCGCCCACGCTTGACGTGTGGGATCGCTTGTTCCTGGATCGGGGTGGGATTTACATAACCAGCGTCGGAAACCGCCTGAAGTACTTCAGGCGAAAGATCGAGTTCGAAAAAACCCATTGAGAAGTTGTAGCCTTCTTGTAACAATTAGCCGTTATTTACCTGCTCTGAAGATTGGGTTTGACGAGAGGAATGTCAAACTTTTTCGGTCCGCCGTTTACGCCAGAGAAGATGCGGGTCCGGCCAGAAATTCGAGAATTCAGCGGCGGCGGTATTGCGGGCGCGGCGTCATTGGCGGTGCCGCCCGTTCGTCTTTGTGTCGAAAGTTGATCCGCCCCTTTGTGAGGTCGTATGGCGTCATTTCGACCGTAACACGGTCACCGGCAAGTATCCGTATTCGATTTTTCTTCATCCTGCCGGAGGAGTAGGCGAGGGTCTCGTGCCCGTTATCGAGCTTTACTCGAAATCTCGCGTCGGGCAAGAGTTCCTGTACGGTACCTTCGAATTCGATTAGATCTTCCTTGGCCAAACAGATCTCCCGGTTGAGGTAAGGGCGCCCGCGTCCGGGCGCCCCCGAGTAAGAATTCGCCCGATCTTAGACCGGGCGCAAATTCACCGCAGAGACCCGACCCCGCTGGCCCTGCTCAAGCTCATAGCTGAGCTTTTGACCTTCGCGCAAATTGTCCATCCCTGCGCGCTCGACGGCAGAGATGTGAACAAAGACGTCAGCGCCGCCGGTTTCGGGCTGGATGAAGCCGTAACCCTTTTGCGCATTAAACCATTTGACCGTACCGGTCGCCATCAGCAGTAACTCCAAGTAGCAAATAGGACGCTGCGCGAACGCTCAGCGCATCGGACGTCGATTGGCTCGGGAAACACGGTCGAACGATCGCAGCGGAACGCAGGCCGGAAAGCCGAATTCAAACGGGTCGACATACGTTAGTTAAGGGGCGCGGCGAATTTGCGCAAGTAGTCTCTCTATACATCGAGATCCTGGGCGAAGCGGGCATTCTTCTGGATGTACTCGAAGCGCAGCTCGGGCCGCCGGCCCATCAGCGTCTCGACCAATCTATGCGTCCGCTCAGCCTCTTCGGCCGGCAACTCGATCGCGGTCGGGTCGGGCTTGGGCAGCGTCACCCGCAGCAATGTCCGCTGCGCCGGGTCCATCGTCGTCGCCTTGAGATAGCGGGCCGGCATCTCGCCGAGCCCCTTGAAGCGGCTGACCTCGATCTTGCCGCGGCCGTTGAAGGCG
>JBJMQW010000458.1:0-5690 GCA_045802495.1 Allostellaceae bacterium
CTCGCTTCGTGCAAGCCGTTGGGCTGATTGATTTTGCAGCTTTCTCGCGGTTGACGGTTTAGACCGGTGTAGCGTGCCCCCGGGAGGTGTCCGATGGGCCGTTGGGAGCACCGGTATCTGGGGTGGGATCGGTTCCCCGATCCGTCGACGCCGATCGATCAATTCACCGATCGCAAGACGGCCTTCGGCGGAGGGTTACGATCTTGCCGACCAGGCGATCCTGCGGGTGCAACGCGTTCTGCAAGACTATCCCGTCACGGCGATGGCTGTTGGGGCGGCCGACGACCCGGTACATGTCCCCGTTACCGTTAGTGGGAGTGGCTGGTTAAAATAAAGCTCTGGATGGGCCGGAGGGACGCAGGTTCATAGAACCTGCTCAATGCGAAGCGGTCTCTGAGCGGAAGGCGGAAGTGGGGTCAAAGGACGGGAATTTGGGTGGAGCGGAGCCGTCACGAGTTCGTACGCCCGAATGCTTGATCGGTGAAGCGAACGGGCTCCAAGCGTCTGCAATGCTAAGCGACCTTTTTAGATGCGGAAGTTGTAGTCGAGGAGGCCGTGCTAGAGGACTCCACGGCTGCGCCAGTGCAGGCCTCGCCCCAGAGAGATTGTGAGACGCCAAGGTCGCTCTTCAACCAGCCGCAGCGTCGACGAGGTCCGGCCAGGTCGGGTTAGGGCGCTGCAGATAGGGTTTGAACTTTGGTGTCAGCCGCACCAGCTCGTCCGGGCGGATCCCGTGTACCATGTCCTTCTCTGGCGATTTTGGCGGCACCGGCGCATGAGTTTGAAGAATATCCTTTCCCGCTGCGCCGCTACACTTTTCGGCTGCAATTACCGTATCCTGGTGCGGCCGGATAGGAGTATACGACAAATCTCGGATGGTTATGCGGCAGTCAAATCACAATATCTTGAGGTAGAAACCGAGGTCCTCTTATAGGTTGTGCGCTGCCGAGGGGGCGATGGTCACGGAGACCATCGCCCTCGCAGCAAGGAATCAGTAGATGTTGACCTCACCGACACCGATGTTGAGGTTATCGAAGGCCACACCGAAGTTGATCTGACCGATACCGACGTCGGAGAAGTCAAAATCAAAATCACCGAACCCGCCGGCAATTTCGTCTAGTTCGGCAAGCGTCAGTTCCCGAATCTCGATCATAGACATCTCCTCGATGTACATTAAGAGAAGTCCCACTACGTGTGCACCGAAATGCACGATGATCACTGTATACAAATCAACTTAAGGGTCAATAGCTGAAATAATAGATTATCTGCGAAGCCTGTACAACCTCAGCTATAAATTGGTTAACAAGTTGGTCAGGCAGTGCCTGCACGCACACTGAGCCGCACCGTGGGAGCCGCCGTAGCGTCCGGCCGGCTCTCCCCTCCCGTCTCACCCGCGGCTCTTGCCCCACCGGCCGGGCGGGGGCGCCGCCACAGTGTACGGGGAAACGCCTCGGAGGGGGCGGGGTATGCGACAATTTGCGGGCCGCTCTCGCAAACTGCGGCTGATTTCCGAAAAGAGGCGGCGGACGGGTGACGCTATCGCTCAAGCTCGTAAATACGAACAGCCGAGGTCAAGAATTTTCTTAAATCATTGGGATTATTTAATTAATTAGGATGCCCCGATGTTGTGAGCGGCCCCGTTTTACGACGATTCGGTGGTTTATAGCATAAGCGGAGCGTGATTGGCACGTTGCACCGGGTGAGTGGGATGGGGTGATCCTGCCTCGTTTGATCGAGGTAGGGGGATGGTGTGCCAAGTAATTTGCCAATTGATGGGCACAGTTTCCGTCGCGTGGAAGTGCTGACTGGGACACCGCGACGGCGACGTTGGAGCGCGGCGGAGAAGGCCGCGATTGTCGCGGAAAGCCAGGCGCCGGGTGCGCAGACGAGCGAGATCGCGCTGCGCCACGGGCTGCATCGCAACCAACTCTATGACTGGCGGCGGGAGTTCGGAACGGCGGCGGTTGGCAATGCACTCGCCGAGGCCGGCGGGCAAGGACCCGACTTCATTCCGGTGGTGGCGGATGTCGGTTCTGGCGCGGCAGCGATCGAGATCGAGATCGGCAGCGCGATCGTACGTGTCAGGGCGGGGGTCGATCCGGCTTTGCTGGGCAAGGTGCTGCGCCTTTTGAAGGCGATGAAATGATCCCCGCCCTGTCCGGCACACCGCCGGCGGGGGTGCGCGTGCTGATCGCGACGCGCCCGGTCGACTTCCGCCGCGGCGCGGACGGGCTGGCGGCGACGGTGCAATCGGTGCTGCAGCAGGACCCGTTCAGCGGGACGATCTTTGTGTTTCGCTCGAAGCGGGCGGACCGGGTGAAGATGCTGGTCTATGACGGGACCGGCCTGGTGCTGATCTGGAAGCGGTTGGAGGGGGCCAAGTTCAGATGGCCGGCGATCAGCGACGGGGTGATGCGGCTGTCGGCGGCGCAATTGGCGGCGTTATTCGAGGGGCTCGATTGGAGGCGGGTGTACGCCCCAAGGATCAGACGGCCGCAGGTGGCCGGCTGAGCGCCCGCCTTTAGCTTGATCAGAGGCCTGCGTCATGTTGACTCACCTTGAGGTTGAGGATCGCACGGCACCGGCGACATGGGATAATCCCGGCCGTGACCACGCCCGACATCCTTCCCGACGATGTTGCTGCGCTGCGCGCGCTGGTGCTGATGGCATGGGCGGAGCGCGACGCCGAGCGGGCCAAGAATGGGCGGCTGATCGAGGAGCGCGACCAGCTTGCCGGTCAGAACGACCGATTACGCCACCTGCTTCGTCAGCTGCAGCGGATGCAGTTCGGCCGGCGCTCGGAAAAGCTCGATCCCGACCAATTCAACCTGGCGCTGGAGGATCTCGAACAGGCAATTGCCGCGAGCGAGGCCGAACAGGAGAAGGCCGATCCGGCGCTGCGCAAAGCCCTCTCGGACAAGCGCCGCGCCGGCCGCAGTCGCCTGCCCGACCACCTGCCGCGGGTCGAGATCGTCATCGCGCCGGAAGACACTGCCTGCCCGTGCTGCGGCGGCGCGATGCATGTGATCGGCGAGGATTGCTCGCAGCGGCTCGACGTCATTCCGGCGCAATACCGGGTGATCGTCACGCGCCGCCCGAAATACGCCTGCCGCGCCTGCCAGGAAGCGGTAGTCCAGGCGCCGGCGCCGGCCCGGCTGATCGAAGGCGGCCTGCCGACCGAGCGGCTGGTCGCCCATGTCGTGGTGGCGAAATACGCCGATCATTGCCCGCTTTACCGACAGGCGCAGATCCTGGCGCGGCAGGGCATCACGATCGATCGGGCGACCCTGGCTTTCTGGGTCGGCTATGCCGCGGCCGAGATCAAACCCGTATGGCGGCTGCTGCGTGACGAGCTGCTGAGCTCGGCCAAGCTCTTCGTCGACGAGACCACGGCGCCGGTGCTCGACCCCGGGCGGGGGCGCACCAAGAAAGGTTACTTCTGGGTTCTTGCCCGTGACGACCGGCCATGGCGGGGTGGTGCGCCGCCCGCCGTGGTGTACAGCTACGCGCCGGGACGCAGCGGCGAACACGCCGTAACGCTGCTGCAGGGCTATACTGGCGTACTGCAGACCGATGGCTATGCCGCCTACCGCAGCCTTGCCGATCCGAAGCGCGCCGGCGGCCCGGCTGCGCTCGCGTTCTGTTGGGCACATTGGCGCAGACAGTGGTTCGACATTGCCAAATCGCCGCCGGCGCCAACCGCCGCCGAGGCCCTGAAACGGATCGCCGAAATCTACCAGATCGAAGGCGAGATCCGCGGCAACAGCGCCGACGAGCGCTGCGCGGTGCGACAGCAGAAAACCAAACCGCTCGTCGAAGCGCTGAGGGCCTGGCTCGAGAAGACCCTGGCACAGGTTGCCGCCGGCTCGTCGATCGCCAAGGCCATTCGGTATGCGCTGAACCGCTGGGACGGGCTGGTGCGCTTCCTCGATGACGGCCGTATTGAAATCGACTCCAACACGGTCGAGCGCGCAATGCGTCCGATTGCTCTCAGCAGAAAGAATGCTCTGTTCGCTGGCAGCGACGAAGGCGCGGAAAACTGGGCGATGCTGGCCTCGCTAATCGAAACCTGCAAGCTGCACCGCGTCAATCCGGAAGCATATCTGACCGACGTACTCACCGAGCTCGTCAACAACTGGTCCAATAGCCGGCTCGCCGAACTCACGCCTTGGCGCTGGTCTGCCGCGCACTGATCGGTCGCGGAAAACAAAACCGGCCCGTCAAGCCGTTCAGATCGTGGCCACGGCTCATCGCTTACGAACGAGCCGACATCGATCACCGACGCATTAAGTTTGAATTCGCCCGTCGGGCGGCGTGTCTTGTCGCTGCCGCCCTAGTAAGCCGACGATGCGAATGGATCGAGTTCGAGCCGATCAGAATTCTATTTTCGAAGTGAGCCGGGGTGGTCGGCAGGCCCCGACCCATCGAGCTTTTCTTGTAGAAATCTGCGGACCTGCTTCCACGCATCCGCCGTGGCCTTCGGATCGTATTCGATGTGGTGCCCGAGGTATTCGCGCGGAGCGCCCGGAAAATTGAACCCATGCGTCGCGCCCGGATAGACGGTCAACTCTACCGGAGACCCTTGTCCGTCCCGGCGCGCCATCATTTCCTGGCACCAAGAGGCACGGGTCCAGTCATCGCGGTCGCCGACGAGGATTTGGGTCGGCACAGTCGTCAGGCCAGCCCTATCCTTGCACCAGGGATAATAGGCGATCGCTGCACGGAAGTGCCGTGACTTCTTGTCTTCGATAAGTCCGGGTTCGACACCGTTGAGGGTCGCGCCGCCGCCCATCGAGAAGCCAAGCAGCGCAACGCGGTTGGAATCGACATAGCTCTGCTCTGCCAGCCAATCGAGCGCCGCATAGGCATCGAACGCCTCGGCAATCTCGCCGTCGCCGGGATTCTTGTCGCAGACGTTGGCATCGCCGAGGCTGTCGAGCGCGAGGGCTACATAGCCGAACGACCTCAACACGTCGGCTACGACCACATCCGTCGTCCCGAAACCGCCGCAACCATGCAGTTCGATCACCGCCGGATGACGCCCCGGCTCATCTGGCCGTGCCAGATAGCCCATCAACGGCTCGCTACTCGTCCTCGGAAGGGGCAGATGATCCGTCCGGTGTGCCGCTACCTGCACCATGTCCCCGGCAAGCCACGCAGCTTCTTCCGCGCTGGCGGGAGCGGGCAAGAAAAGCGCCGTGGACAAGAGCACAAGTGCCGCGATGCTCCGCATTGCTGGCTCTCCCAACTAACCGACGACGCTGTCGCCGGCCGTATTGAAGATGCGGCCCCGGTGAGCTTCGATCAACTGATCGATGATGGCGCGGCAAGCCTTCAGCCGGGCGAGCGTGTCGACCTCGTCTCGCGCCATCAACCGGCTGTAGCCGGCAATGTCAGCGGCGAAGATCGCGGCGAGTTTGCGCTCTACCGGATGGACAGGCTCGCTTGGCTCCTCCTCGGTGCAGTATATCGACCGGCGCGACTGGAGCGCGAGCTTTCAAGCGCTGAGCGTCTCACGAAAGGGGAGATCGAACCTGATGGTCCGCTTTTGGTGCGGCCACCCGATGTCGCTAGCCGCAACGAACGACCGGTCAGGGTCGCGAGCTGCCGACGATCGCAAATTCAACGAATGGCTGGGTGGGTGGTGAGCGGCCCTTCGCCGCGATGCATCAGGGCGACGGGGTCGCGCC
>JBJMQW010000459.1:0-11792 GCA_045802495.1 Allostellaceae bacterium
AATCCCCCGAGGGCGACAGCGACAATTGCTGGACATTGCGCATGAACTGCATCCGCAATCTGTGCGCCGCCTCGCGCTCCTCGCGGTTCATCGCAATATGGAGAGCACGGGTCAGCCCCACCGTCATCGGGTCGTAAATCCGCCCCCGAGCCTCGATCGCCTTGCGGTAGACGCCGATGCTCTCGGCGACCAATTCAGGGCTGCCGTTTTGACCGAGCAGCAGGTTGAACCCGTCCTCGGCCACCTGGCGGATCGAATCCGGGCTGAAGGCGCCGATACACAATGGCGGATGCGGCTTTTGCACCGGCGCCGGCTCGACGACGATGTCCTCGTAACGCCATCACTTCCCGTGGTGCGAGAAGCGCCCTTTCGCCGTCCACGCCTTGCGCAGGAACGCCACGGCTTCGTCATAACGCTCGCCGGCTTCTTCCATCGGAATGCAGAAGCCGTGGAACTCGCCCCACCGGTAGCCCCTGCCGATGCCGAGATCGAGCCGGCCATTGGAAAGGAGGTCCAGTGTCGCCGCTTGCTCGGCGAGGAGCGCGGGGTTGTGCCAAGGCAACACCAGCACAGCCGTGCCGAGCCGCATCGTCGAGGTCTTGGCCGCCAGATAGGTCAGAAAGCTCAATGTCGCCGAGATCTGCCCGAACCCGGTGAAGTGATGCTCGACCAGAAAGACGCTGTGAAAGCCGAGAGCCTCGGCCTCGCAAATGTAATCGACGTAATCGGTATAGATCTGGCTGTCGCTCGCCTGCTCACCGATCTCGGTCCGGGCCCCGCCGAACAATCCAAACCGCATACCCAACCTCTTCCGATCCATAGGCGGCCAAGCGCCCGCTCCATCCCCGGTGCGGGTACCGGCGCCGCTGCACGCAAAATTACCTAAAGGCCGAGCGTTCGGCTGTAAATCTCGGGATAGCGAGCGCCGGCCGCGGCGCCCGGCTGGAAAATGCGTTCGAGAGCCTCCGCCGTGGCCGCTGAAAATCGGAGGTCCGCGGCGGCGGCGTTCTCTTCGAGCCACCGACGATGACTGGTGCCAGCAATCGGGACGATCGAGCGACCGCGCGACAGCAGCCAGGCGAGGGCCAATTGCGCCGGGGTGCAGCCCTCGATTTCGGCAAGCTGGCGCAGTCCCGCCACGAGCTCTAGGTTGCGGTTCATATTCTCTCGCTGAAAACGCGGCATGCGCCGGCGCGCATCGCCGTCTCGCAAGTCTTCGCGGCCGGTGACGGTCCCGGTCAGAAAGCCGCGGCCGAGCGGGCTATAGGCGACAAAGCCGATGCCCAGCCCTTGGCAGAGACCGAGGATTTCGCCCTCGACCTCACGACTCCACAACGAATATTCGATCTGCACTGCCGATATCGGATGGGTAGCGTGGGCGCGCCGGATCGTCTCCGGGCCGGCTTCCGATATGCCAAGGAAGCGCACCTTGCCCTCTGCGACCAGCTCGCTCATGGCGCCGACAGTATCCTCGATCGGCACCTCCGGATCGACACGGTGAATGTAATAAAGATCGATATGGCCGGTTCGCAGCCGCTCGAGGCTGCGCTCGCAAGCCGCCTTGACGTATTCGGGGCGCCCGTCCGCTGTCGGGGTACCGTCGGATCTCCGCAAATTGCCGAACTTGCTGGCGATGACGTATTCGTGCCGGCGCCTGTCGATTGCCCGGCTGATCAGCTCTTCGTTGCGTCCTTGGCCATAGGCGTCCGACGTGTCGAGAAAGTCGATCCTGATCTCGGCGGCGCGGCGGATCGTCTCGATTGCCGAAGCTGGATCGGGCTCGCCGTAGAACGGCGTCATCGTCGCGCAGCCCAAACCGATTGCCGACACCTCCAAACGACCAAGTTGGCGACGTTCCATTCGCGGTCTCCGCAGCAGCCCGGCAGAGGCCGGATCCATATCACTTGCCGAGGCGGCGCGCGCGGGCTACAGCTGCCGCCAGGCATTGGTGACACTATCGTCGTGTCGCACTAAGCTTGCAGCATGGACGGCGAATTCCCGCCCCGGTGGCCCGAAACCGGCGCTTTCTTTATACAGCGGCCATCGACACGCAGCCTGCCGCTGGTTCTCGCCTCGCCGCACAGCGGGTCCGAATATCCCGCCGACCTCCTCGCCGCCTCGCGGCTGGATCCCTTGGCGCTGCGCCGATCCGAGGACAGCTTTGTCGACGAGCTATTTGCAGCCGCACCGTGTCTCGGCGCCCCGCTGCTTTCGGCCCAGTTTCCTCGCGCCTATGTCGACGTCAACCGTGAGGCCTTCGAGCTCGACCCGGCAATGTTCTCCGACAAGTTGCCGGATTTCGTCAACGCCGCCTCGCCGCGGGTCCGCATGGGTCTCGGCACGATTGCCCGCATTGTCGCCAGCGGGGAAGAGATCTATTCGATGAAACTGCGCTTTGTCGAAGCGCAACGTCGCATCGAATGCCTCTATTACCCGTATCACCGCGCGCTGCGCCAATTGGTAGATGATACGGAGAGCACGTTCGGGGGATGTCTGCTCATCGACTGCCATTCAATGCCGTCGGTGGGTGATTCCTCCTGCGGCAGGAACGGCGCCGACATCGTGCTTGGCGACTGCCACGGCACAGCCTGCGCTCCCGAGATTGTCGAGGCTGCCCGCAGCCTTCTTGCCAAGCGCGGCTTTGCGGTCGCGATCAACACCCCCTATGCGGGCGGGTTCACGACGGGTCATTATGGCCGTCCCGATGCGCGCCGCCATGCATTGCAGATCGAGATCAGTCGCGCCCTGTATATGGACGAGCAGAACTATCGCAGAAAGGCCTGCTTTTCCCGCTTGGTAGACGATATGACGGACCTCATCGACCGATTGGGCCGCGTTGCGCGGCAGTGCCTGAGGGAAGCCGCCCCTGGCGCTTGATTGATCCGCTGACCCCGCAACCACATCTTAGAGGAGTGGTACATATGCGTGGGAGGGCGCGCAGCTAAGGAGCGGTGGATGATCGAGGCCCGGCGGGATCCGATCGCAGATTTTGCCATCGAGCAGAATTGGCACGAATACAGCGAGAATGAGCACGCGACATGGCGGCTGCTGTTCGAGCGACAGCAGCGGCTGCTTGCCGGGCGCGCCTGCCGCGAGTATCTCGACGGCCTCGTCGGGCTCGGGGTCGTGGCGGAAGGAATTCCTGACTTCCGGCATTTGAGCGATGTTCTCGAGGATGCGACCGGGTGGCGCATCGTGGCAGTTCCCGGCCTCGTGCCGGATGATGTCTTTTTCGCTTATCTCGCGCGCCGCCGATTTCCGTCGACGTGCTTTATCCGTCGCCGCGACCAGCTCGATTACCTACAGGAGCCCGACGTCTTTCACGATGTCTGCGGCCACGTGCCGTTGCTGATGAACCCGGTCTTCGCCGATTACATGCAGGCCTACGGCGAAGGCGGGCTCAAGGCGCTGGGCCTGGGACACCTGCAGCGTCTGGCCCGGCTTTATTGGTACACCGTCGAGTTCGGGCTGATTGCCACACCGGGTGGTTTACGGATCTACGGCTCCGGCATCCTCTCTTCCGCCGGGGAGTCGGTCTACAGTCTCGACGACCCTCGGCCCCGGCGGCTTCTTTTTGATCTCCGGCGGGTCATGCGGACCCGCTATCGCATCGACGCCTTCCAGCAGACCTATTTCGTCATCGAAAATTTCGAGCAGCTGTTCGAGGCGACCCGGCCTGATTTTGCACCGATCTATCGCCAGATAGCGGCGCTACCCGATATCGAGCCCGATGCGCTCCTCGAGGCGGATCGCGAAGTTCCTCCGACCCGCGGCGAAAAAAATGGGCCGCAGCATGACCGCAGCCCAAGTTTAGGGAGGAAACGCCTAGAAGACGTACGGTAGACCACAACCGGTGATCGTTACCGCACTGCACAATGTAATGCGTCACGCCGCGAAGTCAAGACTCTTTTTCGAAAGACCTTGGCAAGGTTGAAGAATCCCGGTCAGATCAGGGCCTTAGGCAAAGCTCTCCGGCGGGGAAATGTGCAATGCACAAAGACGGTTTTCTGACGTTCGGGGAATCGCAGGCGACACCGCCGCCGCTGCTCGATCGCAAATCGGCTCTCTTTCTTGACGTCGACGGCACCGTGTTGGAGATCGCTCCGCGTCCCGATCTCGTTCGCGTCCCTGTCGGCTTGCCGGACCTGCTGGCACAAATTGCCGCGGAGCGCGAGGGCGCTCTCGCGCTGATCAGCGGGCGGCCGCTCGAACAGATCGATCGGCTGTTGCGGCCTTGGCGCGGCGCGGCGGCCGGCACCCATGGCATCGAGCGGCGGCGCGCGGACGGCACCCTCGCCTCCGTTCTCGACAGCGCGGGCGCGGCGGCGCTCGATCGCATTCGGCCCGAACTTGTCGCAATCGTGGCTGACGATGGGCGGCTGCTCTACGAGGATAAGGGAGGCACGCTCGCCCTCCACTATCGTGCAGCTCCCGAACGCGAGCCCGAGATCCGCGCCTATGCGGAAGCGCTGCAACGCGAGGCCCCTGCTCTACGCTTGATCGCCGGCAAAATGGTCGTCGAGTTCCAGCCCCTCGCCGTGCACAAGGGCTTGGCGATTGCTGCTTTTCTGACAGAACCACCCTTCCGTGGACGCTGCCCCGTATTCGTCGGCGACGACGTTACCGATGAGGACGGTTTTGCTGAAGTCCGCCGGCAGGGCGGTATCGCGGTCCGGGTCGGAGCTATTTGCCGGACTGCCGCCACCTACAGCCTGCCTTCGGTTGCAGCGGTGCTCGCATGGCTTTCGAGAACCGGCTAACCTGAGGCGTCAGTTCGCTCAACAATATCGCTCACGGACAAACGCCGTCGGAACATTCCTTTCGGTCGGTGTGTTAACCTACGCAGCTGAAGCGAGGCGAAAATGAGGCAGGGAGGCGTAGCAATATTCGGTCGAACCGATCCGGCTCCAGACTCTCAGCACACGTCTGGACCGCATCTGCGCGACGACGACTCCGCTCGGCGACTGGTCGTAGTATCAAATCGCGTGTCGTTGACCGCCGGCGGCAAGCCCGATTCGGGAGGTCTAGCCGTCGCAATTCGCGCCGCATTGCAAGAGAGCGGCGGGATCTGGTTCGGCTGGAGCGGCGCGGTCCGACAGGAAGCACAAACGGAGCCCGCGATCGTCACCGAAGGCCCGCTCACCTTCGCTACCCTGGACCTAAGCCAGCAGGATTTCGACGAGTACTACATCGGCTTTGCTAACCGCGCACTCTGGCCGTTATTTCATTTCCGCAGTTCGCTGGTTCAATTCTCCCGTCGCAATCTTGCGGGGTATATGCGCGTCAATCGAATGTTTGCGCGCGCCCTGGCTCCGATGTTGTTGCCGGACGACCTCATTTGGGTTCACGACTACCACTTGATCCCGCTTGGCGAGCAATTGCGCCGGTTCGATGCGACGCAGCCTATCGGCTTTTTCCTGCACACCCCGTTCCCGGCCGCGGAGCTGCTGCGCGTATTGCCCAACCATTACGACATCGCCAAATGGCTGTGCTCCTACGATCTGGTCGGGTTTCAGACGCAATCTGACCTCGACGGCTTCCGCGATTATCTGCTGCGCTGGGCCGGCGGCGATGAGCTCGGCAACGGCGTATTGCGGGCTTTTGGACGCATCGTGCGGGCGCAGGTCTTCCCGATCGGGATCGATGTGGCAACGGTCTCGGGACAGGCGAGAGCGGCCGACGGAGCTCGGCATAATCCGCGGCTACGCCAAAGCCTCGGCACCCGGACATTGATGATCGGCGTCGACCGGCTCGACTATTCGAAAGGCTTGGCAGCCCGGTTCGAGGCCTATTCGCACCTGCTCGAAACCTACCCCGAAACCCGCGGCCGCACGGTGCTCATCCAAATCGCGCCGCCGTCGCGCTCAGAAGTTCCCGAATACCAGGAGATCCGCGAGAACCTCGCTGCCGCCGCTGGACACATCAACAGCCGCTACGGGGAATTCGACTGGACTCCGCTGCGCTACATCAACAAGAGCTTCCGTCACCCGATCCTGACCGGGTTCTTTCGCGCGAGCCGCATCGGGCTGGTGACGCCATTGCGTGATGGGATGAACCTGGTCGCCAAGGAATACGTCGCGTCTCAGCCCTCAGACGATCCGGGGGTTCTTGTCCTATCCTGTTTCGCGGGAGCCGCCCGAGAACTCGGCGAGGCCGTGATCGTGAACCCGTTCGACATCGAGGGGATGGCAGAGGCCATCCTTCAGGGGCTAAATATGCCGTTGGGCGAACGCAAGGAGCGGTGGAACGCGATGATGTCCGTCCTCGAGCGCAATGATATAACCGCGTGGCGCGAGAACTTCGTGCACGCTCTGTCGGCAAGCACCGCACGCCCGTGAGTTCCTCAGTTGCCGCCGAGGCGGCGACGTCTCTGGTCGGAGATATCGGCGCGACGCATGCGCGCTTCGGCCTGGTTGCCGCAAACGGCGATCTGCTGCATTCCCGTACGCTGTCCGATGAGGACCACCCGACGATAGACGGCGCGCTCGAGGCCTTTCTGGCACAGCGCGGCCCGTTGCCGATGCCCCGGCAGGGCGCCATTGCGATCGCGTCGGCGATCACCGGCGATCGCGTCGCGATGACCAATCACCCTTGGGCCTTTTCCATTCGGGCGCTCAAGAGCCGGTTTGGGTTCGAGCGGCTGGAAGTCATCAACGATTTCACCGCGCTGGCCTTGGCTCTCCCGCGACTGACACCGAACGACCGGCTGGCAGTGGGAGGCGGCGTTGCGGTCGCCGGCGCCCCGATCGGCGTCATCGGCCCGGGATCCGGCCTTGGCGTGTCTGGGCTCGTCCCTTCAGGCACCGGCTGGATTCCGCTTGCCGGGGAGGGCGGACATGCGACGATGGCGCCGGCGACCGATCGGGAGAGTGCGGTCCTCGACCGCATGCGGATGCATTTCGACCACGTCTCCGCCGAGCGGGCGCTGTCAGGGCCCGGTCTTGTCAACCTGTACAATACCTTGGCCCAGCTTAACGCCGTCCCGGCGCGCGGTTTCACGGCGGCCCAGATTACCGATCTGGCGATGCGCGGCGAAGACCCGCTCTGCGTCGAGACCACGCACATGTTCTGCGCCATGCTCGGCACGATGGCCGGCAATCTGGCGCTGACCCTCGGCGCCCGCGGCGGTGTCTATATCGGCGGCGGCATCGTCCCGAGACTCGGTCAGGTTTTTGCCGCTTCGCCCTTTCGCGAACGGTTCGAGGCGAAAGGCCGTTTTCACGCCTATCTCGCGGCGATACCAACATTCGTCGTGACCCATCCCTATCCGGCGTTTCTCGGCTGCGCCGTCCTCCTCGCGTAGTAGCAATTACGAAGCGCTCTCGGAGAGGTGGAGCCCTGCGACGCCCAAGACAATCAGCGCTAGAGATAAAAGCTTCCAGCTCCCCGCCGCCTCGCCAAACCAGACGATGCCGACCGCCGCGACGACGGCAGTGCCGACGCCGGACCACACCGCATAGGCCACGGACAGCGCGATCCCGCGCAGCGCCAGAGACAACAACACAAAGCTGGCGATGTAGAAGACCACCACTGCGGCCGACGGACCGATCCGGGTGAACCCGTCTGAGAGCTTCAGCGAGGTCGTTCCGCAGATCTCCAGGGCGATGGCCGTCGCAAGGTAAAACAGGCTTGTCATGCGAATTCGCCGCGCACGGCCGCCGAATGTTCCCCGAGCGCCGGGACGCGGCCGGGATCTCGCTGTTCTTCCAACAGCGCCGGCGCCGAGGGGAGCTGCACGCCGCCCTGCGGCGTCTCGACTACGATCCGCCGCAAATGCGGGTGATGCGAGAAATCCTCGACCGTATTGAAATTGCCGAAGGCGATTTCGGCGGTCTTCAGCCGTTCCGCGAGTTCGGCGCGTGAATGTCGAGCGAACTCCGCAGTGACCATCGCGTCGACTTCCGCGCGGTGCTCGACCCGCTTGTTGTTGTCGCTGAAACGCGAGTCCTGAGCGAGGCCCGGGTTGCCGAGAATCTCGGCGCAGAACCGCCGCCATTCGCGCTCGTTCTGGATGGCGATCAGGATCTCTTTGCCGTCCGCGGTAGCGAACAGGCCGTAGGGCGCCACTGACGGATGAGCCAGGCCCATTCGCGCCGGCGCGCGCCCGGTATGTTCGTAATGGATCAGCGGGACTGCCATCCACTCGGCGGTCGCATCGAAGAGGGATACCCGGATCAGCGTGCCGGAGCCGGTCCGCTCGCGCGTCAGCAACGCTTCGAGAATGGCGGCGTAGGCGTTGAGCCCGGCCGCGATATCGGTCACCGAAGCACCGACCCGGCCCGGCGCCTCGGCCGGTCCTGTCAAGGAGGCAAGACCGGTCTCCGCCTGGATCAGCATGTCGTAGGATTTCATGTCGCGGTAGGGGCCACTCTCGCCATACCCGGAAATCGAGCAGATCACGAGCCGCGGATGCCGCCTGTGCAAGTCTTCGAGATCGAAGCCGGCGCGGGTCATAGCGCCCGGCATCAGGTTCTGAATGAGCACATCGGCGCGCGCGATCAAGCGGCCAAGAAGCGCATTATCCTCGGCCTTTTTGATGTCCAGAACGACCGATTCCTTCCCTCGGTTCAGCCAGACGAAATAGCTGCTCTGGCCGTGGGCGGCGCGATCATAGCCACGCGCAAAATCTCCTTCCGGCCGCTCGATCTTGATTACGCGCGCGCCCGCCTCTGCAAGGCGGCAGGAGCAAAGCGGCGCGGCAACCGCCTGCTCGACCGAAACCACCAGCATCCCTTCGAGCGCTCGGCCCATCTTTCCCTCCGTGTTTGACGGCAGAGACTACACAGATCGAGTGCCGGTTGAGGCGTTGATCTTTCCGCCTATATTCGGCTGATGAAGGAAAAACCGCGCGATCTTCCCGAGCCTCTTGCGACCAATCCTCCCAAACCAGCGCCGCCGGGCAATTCGCAGCCGCGCGAGATCGGCGGGCCGAAAGGGCCGGAGCCAACCCGTTATGGAGATTGGGAGTACAACGGGCGGTGCACCGATTTCTGAAATGAGGCGTATCGTGGCCGGCCGCGCGCAAGGCTGACCCTTACATCCGCCGCGCCGCCGCGACCGCTACCAAGAACGGAAGGGGCCGCGGCGTGGCTTGGCGAAGGACTCCGGCCGGCTGTAGAATTGTGTCGTGCGGGGGTGAGGATCGAGATGGACGCATTTGCAGATCGAGGCGTCACGGCCGGTACGCGCGAGCGGTTGCGGATTCGCGCCGGAGATTTTTCGGGGCCGACGGCCGGATTGGCTCCGGGCAACGTCCAGGCAAACCTGGTCATTCTGCCCAAAACGCTGGCCCATGATTTTCTGCGGTTTGCCCAGGCGAACCCAAAGCCCTGTCCTGTACTGGCGGTTTCCGAGCCCGGCGATCCGCGCCTGCCGGGTTTGGGTGAGGATCTCGACATCCGCACCGATTTGCCGCGCTACCGCGTCTGGCGTCGCGGCGAGCTGATCGAGGAGCCGGCCGATATCGATCATGTCTGGCGCGAGGATCTGGTGAGCTTCGCTCTCGGCTGCTCGTTTTCGTTCGAGCAGGCACTAACCGAGGACGGCATCGAGCTGCGCCACATGACCTGCGGTTCGAATGTGCCGATGTACCGAACCAATATCAGCTGCGAGCCGGCCGGACCCTTCGCGGGTCCGCTGGTGGTCTCCATGCGGCCGCTGAAGCCGCACGACGCGATTCGCGCTGTCCAGATCACGTCGCGCTTTCCGCGGGTGCATGGCGCGCCGGTGCATATCGGCTTGCCGGCGGCGATCGGCATCGCCGATCTGGCAAAACCCGATTACGGTGATGCGGTTCCGGTCAACAGTGACGAGCTGCCGGTCTTCTGGGCGTGCGGCGTCACCCCGCAAGCCGTCATCGCCCAAGTCAGGCCGGAATTCTGCGTCACCCACGCGCCAGGCTCGATGCTGATCACCGATCTCGTCAACTCGCAATTGGCCAGCCTGTGAACCGGCGACCCGATCAAGCGCGCACAATTCTGGTCGTCCCGGCGAAGGCCGGGACGGATATCTGGGATAGGCACCGGCCGGAGCCTGTCCTCGGGCCGGCCAAAGGCCGGACCCGTGGGCCGGTGTGACGAAAACTAGCCGCACTGTATACAGATGGCGCGCCAGCCGAACCTGCGTCTGCTGGTCGATCAAATAGAGCGACTAGTCCAGGTCGATGTTGGACGTAACATGACCGCGTTGTTTGAGGCCGCGAGGGGCGGCTTACGCGGCGCCGCAGCCGAGTTGTCCGCCGCGCCAGCCTTAAGAGTTGGATTGATTACGGGCTTTTACGTGCCGCAAGGGTCCCCGCCTGCCGCCGAAACCGATGGTCCGGTTGGGGCGGCGCTGCTCGCCAGAGGCCTCGGACAGATCGGCATATCGTGCAGATTGGCAACCGACGAGCCGTGCCGCAGCGCCTGCGCGGCCGCATTGGCCGGCGCAGGCGTTTCCGGCATCCCGCTCGATTGCGCGGGAATTCCAGATCTTATCGAGGCATGGCGCCGCTGCGGGATCACCCATGCGATCTCGATCGAACGCTGCGGGCGCAGCGCCGACGGGGCGCCCCGCAATATGAGGGGTGTCGACATCGGGTCCTATACCGCGCCGCTCGACGACCTGTTCGCGGCCGGACCGTGGGAGACGATAGCGGTTGGGGACGGCGGAAACGAGATCGGCATGGGCTCCATCCCCCAAGGTCTCATTGCCCGGCACGTCGACCACGGGGAGACCATCGCTTGCGTCACTCCGGCTCGGCATTTGATTGTCGCAGGGGTCTCCAATTGGGGCGCTTACGCACTCCTCGGCGCGCTGGCCGTCTTGCGCGAGGATTGGCGCGCGAAACTGCTCGTCAGTCTGGACGAGACAGTCGACGAGGCGATCCTGGCGGCGACCGTCGATCGTGGGCCGGCAGTCGACGGGGTATCTCGGCTGCGCCAGCTGACCGTAGATAATCTCGAATTGGCGGTGCATCACCGCAAATTGCGTGAGATCCGGACCCTTGTTGAGTCCGCGTGTGAAGTTTAGTCAATTCATATTCCACGATTACCGCTACGACCCCGCGGCGTCGGCCCTTTCGCTGCAGTACCGGTTCAAGGACGGTCCTTGCTTCGAAGAGAAACTGGTCTTTGACTTTACCCCTCGGCCTCTTTCTCTGGCTGATCAAAGAGTGCTCGATCGACTTTTTCGCCTGATCTTTTTATTGTCTGGAATAAGCTATTACAAGGCGTTCATACCCGAGATTCTGGCTTGTGAGGCGTTTGCTCTGGACGGTAACGTCACGGAATTTCTCGATAAATTTTATCAAAAGGGACTTGCCGAATTTGCGTTCAGGAACGGAATATCTCTGCATAACCATTTCAAATTTCAGTCTTCTCGGAGGCCGAGCGATCCTCCACTCGATCTCGACCTGCCGCGAAAAACATGTGTTCCGGTCGGAGGCGGCAAGGATTCACTCGTCACCATTGAATGTCTGCGGCGCAGTGGCGAGCCGCTTGTTTTATTCTCGTTGGGGGATGCGGAGCCGATCGCTTCGTGCATCAAAGCGGCGCAGCTGCCATTTATCAGAGTTCATCGCCGGCTCGACAGCGCTTTGTTCAAACTCAACGAAGCGGGAGCGCTTAATGGGCACGTTCCGATTACCGGCATCCTGAGCGCCATCGTCTTGGCTTGCGCCGTGATGTTCGGCTTTGATGTAATCGCCATGTCGAACGAGCACTCCGCCAGCGCGCCCAACCTGCGCGTCGGCGGCGCCGAAGTCAATCATCAGTACAGCAAATCGTTTGAATTCGAACACGACTTTTCAAACT
>JBJMQW010000460.1:0-4484 GCA_045802495.1 Allostellaceae bacterium
AGATGTCAGCTTCGAATACGACGGCGAGATGAGCGCCGATGTTGCGCTCGATGAGCGCCTCATGCGTCAGCAGTACCCGTTTTGCCGCCTTAGCAGTCCAGCCAACATTCTGGTGATGCCGGAATTGCACAGCGCAAACATAGCGGCAAAGCTGCTGCCGCAGCTGGGCGGCGGCACCGTCGTAGGCCCGCTGCTCCTCGGCCTCTTGCACCCTGTTCAGATTGTCAATATGGGGGCGACCGTGTCGGATCTCGTCAACCTCGCGGCTCTCTCGGCGCACGACGCGATCCGCTGATCGCGAAGTGTGGCGGCCGCGGCGGGTCGGGGTGGCGCCGAGTAAATGATCCGGCGCCCAGCCCCCGCCCTCCAGCGTATCGTCGCATCTGCGTTGGCGGCGAGCGCGCCGGGCCTGATCGTCGTCGCGGCACTCGCCGAGTACGGGTTTCTGGGAGTTCCTGCGGCACTAATTGCGGGCGCCTTGATACTGGCAACAACCGCATTCGTCGTCGGCCGCTCCGTCGGTGATTTGCGTCTGATCCGCGCTGCGGTCGACAGCCTTCGCCCGGACCATGACGGCCAACCGGTTTCTCGGCGGTTCGCTCCCAGGCTCTCTTCGCCAGCGCGCGAGCTTTGGTTTGCGATTGCGGGGTTCGACCGCCTCTTGCGCGAGCGCATCGGTGCCGTCGAGGGGCGGCTGTTGGCCGCTGAGGCCGTTATCGCCGCTGTTCCTGACCCTTTGATCCTCCTCGACGAAAGACGGCATATCGTCGGCGCCAACGCGCAAGCGGCGTCCATCGTCGGCCCCGTCTCAGCCCCGCGCGATCTCTCCGTGGCGCTGCGCAACCCAGCGGTGCTGGCCGCCGCGGATGCCGTCTTGCGCGGCCAGCCTACGCAAGTTGTCGACTTTGGCCTGACCGTTCCGGTCGAGCGGCAGCTTCGCGCGCGCATCGCCCGCATAGACCGCCGCTCGCTCGAGGGAGCGGTCGCCGTCTTGACCCTGCACGACATCACCGAACTCAAAAGGGCCGAGCAAATGCGGGCCGATTTCGTCGCCAATGCGAGCCACGAGCTGCGGACGCCTCTTGCCACATTGCTTGGCTTCATCGAGACGTTGCGCGGACCAGCGCGGGACGACGCCGAGGCGCGCGAGCGATTTCTCGCGATCATGCAGGACCAGGCCTCGCGGATGGCCAGACTCATAGAGGACCTACTCTCGCTCTCCCGGATCGAGCTCAACGAGCATGTGATGCCGAGAGACCGGGTCGACCTCGGTCCGCTTCTCCACAACGTCGTAGAGGCGCTCGAGCTGCGGGCCGGCGAACGCCGCATCCGAATTCAGCTGGGGTTACCGCCCGAACTTCCGGAGGTGCTCGGCGCCCATGACGAACTCGCCCAGGTGTTCCAGAACCTCGTCGACAACGCGATCAAGTACGGCCGCCCCGGGACCGAGATCATGATAGGCGCCGATACGGTTCGGCGCCCTCACCTCGACGGCAATGTGAGCTCGGCCAGATTTGTTTCGGTGGCAGTGCGAGATCATGGCGAGGGTATTGCCCGTGAGCATCTGCCCCGCTTGACTGAACGGTTCTATCGCATCGATGCGGCGCGTTCGCGGGAGATGGGCGGGACCGGACTGGGGCTGGCTATCGTCAAGCATATCCTCAATCACCACCGCGGATTTCTCGAAGTCGAGAGCACACTAGGGGTGGGATCCGTGTTTACGGTGTTCCTGCCGATTGCCGAACCGTGCGCCGGCGAAATGTCATAAAACCGCAACAAAACTGTCATCGAACCGTCCGCGGCGGGGACGTACTAAAAGAGGGGACGTACTAAAAGAATCGTTAACGCGTTGCGACCCTCGCGGTCGCCCTCCCCTCGTTCTGAGATGGAGCAAACCTTGAACGCATACCGAATCGCACTCTTTGGGATAATCGCAACCGCCATGCTATGCGTTGCTGCGCGGGCGGCCGAGATCAGTGGCGCCGGCGCCACCTTTCCTTATCCGATCTACGCGAAGTGGGCGGAGGCCTACGCCGCCAAAACCGGATTGAAGATAAATTATCAATCGATTGGTTCGGGTGGGGGCATCGCCCAGATCAAGGCTAAGACGGTAGATTTCGGCGCGTCGGACATGCCGCTCAAGCCGGAGGAACTCGAGAAGGCTGGCCTCATGCAATTCCCGCCGGTCATCGGCGGCGAAGTGATGGTGGTGAACCTTCCTGGCATCCAGGCCGGACAAATGACGCTCGACGGCCCGACCATCGCCGACATTTATCTGGGGAACATTACCAAGTGGAATGATCCCGCCATCGCGAAGCTTAATCCCGGACTTAAGCTGCCCGACACAGCCATCGCGGTGGTCCACCGCTCCGACGGTTCCGGCACCACGTTCATCTTTACCAACTATCTCTCGAAGGTGAGTCCGGAATGGAAGGACAAGGTCAGTGAGAATACCTCTGTCGAATGGCCCGTAGGGCTCGGCGGAAAGGGCAATGAGGGCGTTGCGGCCCTGACGTCACGCACGATGGGCGCTATCGGCTATGTTGAGTATGCCTATGCGCTACAGAACAAGATGGTCCATACTAAACTTATCAACCGCGACGGCGCTACATTGGAGCCTGGCAGCAAAGTCTTCCAGGCTGCTGCTGCCAATGCGGATTGGAAGAGCGCGCCGGGCTCCTACCTGATTCTTACGGATCAGCCGGGAAAGGAAAGCTGGCCGATTACTGGCGCGACCTTCATTCTGATGCACAAGAAGCAGGGTCAGCCGGAGAGGGCGAAGGAGGTCCTCACCTTCTTCGATTGGGCCTACAAGAATGGCGGGAAGCTTGCGGAATCGCTCGACTATATTCCGATGCCGCCAAACGCGGTCGCGATTTTTGAAGATAGCTGGAAGCAGATCGTCGGCCCCGATGGCAAGCCGGTATGGGACGGGAAGTCTTCCTGACACCGTTGGCAGAGGACGTAGGGCGTCGAGACCTTTCGATCTTGTTGCGGAAAGCTCCGGGGTCAAATTGTGGCGGCTGATATCGCGATCGTTGAACGTATAGCAGAGCGTGGCCGGCGCGCGGGCGCTATCGGCGACGCGGCATTCCGCACTCTGACCTTTTTGTTTGCTCTGCTCGTTCTGTTGATCCTCGGCGGGGTCATCGTCGCACTGATCGACGGAGCGTTGCCAGCCTTGCGGACTTTCGGCTTATCCTTTGTCGTCACCGAAGTCTGGAACCCGGTCACCGAAAAATTCGGGGCGCTGGCTCCGATCTATGGAACCCTCGTCACCTCAGCCATCGCCATGCTGGTAGGCATCCCGGTAGCGTTCGGGATCGCGGTCTTCATTACCGAGATCTGCCCGATTTGGCTGAAACGCCCGCTGGCGACGATGATCGAGCTGCTGGCCGCGATCCCCAGCATCATCTACGGCATTTGGGGCCTCTTCGTGTTCGCGCCTTTCGTCCAGCAATACATTCAGCCGGCGATCATCGATTCACTCGGACAAATCCCAGGAATCGGCGCGCTCTTTGCCGGGCCTCCGCTCGGCATCGGCGTCCTCACGGCCGGCTTCATCTTGGCGATCATGGTATTGCCGTTCATCTCCTCGATCATGCGGGATGTCTTCGAAGCCGTGCCTGCGATGCTGAAAGAAAGCGCCTATGGCCTCGGTGCGACACGAACCGAGGTCGTGTTGCAGGTGGTTCTGCCCTACACCCGCATCGGCGTCGTTGGCGGCATCATGCTGGGGCTCGGCCGGGCGCTCGGCGAGACCATGGCCGTCACCTTCGTCATCGGTAATGCGCACCGGATCACCGCCTCGATTCTGCAACCGGGCACGACGATTTCCGCATCGCTGGCAAACGAATTCACCGAGGCTGTCGGCGACCTGTATTTGTCCTCCCTGATTGCGCTCGGGCTGATCCTGTTTGTGATTACCTTCATAGTGCTCGCCATTGCCAAACTGATGCTGCTGCATCTGCAAAAAGGGGCAGGAGCCTGACCCATGAGCGTCTATGCGAGGCGACGCCTTCTCAATGGGGCGATCATGGCCCTGTCGGTGGCGGCAACCGGATTTGGCTTGTTGTGGCTGGTCCTTGTGCTGTGGACGCTGCTGTGGAATGGCTTCACCGCAATCTCCCCGACATTGTTCGCCGAAATGACGCCGCCGCCCGGCAGCACCGGGGGCTTGCTGAACGCCATTTTCGGCAGCGTAGTAATGACCTTTATTGCGACGCTCATCGGGACGCCCACCGGCATTCTGGCGGGAACCTTTCTTGCTGAATACAGCCGAGGCAGCCGGTTTGGCGAGGTCGTCCGTTTTATCAATGATATCCTCTTAAGCGCGCCGTCTATTATCGTCGGACTGTTCGTCTACGAGATGATGGTCGTTCGGATGGGGCATTTCTCGGCTTGGGCCGGAGCCGTAGCCCTCGCGATCATCGTTATCCCCGTAGTGGTGCGAACGACGGAAGACATGCTGAACCTTGTTCCGA
>JBJMQW010000461.1:0-7021 GCA_045802495.1 Allostellaceae bacterium
CCGCCTATATGCCTGACATGCCAAGGCGGCCGGATGGCAGAGTGGCTATGCAGAGGACTGCAAATCCTCGTACAGCGGTTCGATTCCGCTTCCGGCCTCCAGCCGATAAGTATCTCATAATCAGAATGCTTTTCGCCCTCTGATAAGGTCTACGGTCAAGCTGTCGCGAGGGTCTCTTTGTAATTCCTGTGTAATCGTGCCACCTATCTCGTCGCTGCTGTTCTGGCAGCCCCTGACCAATCGTCCGGATCGCTCGGTCGATGCTGCACGTGCGCGTAGCGCAGCACCACACCGTCTTGTATCCGGGGATCTTCTGGATCGTTGGCAGGTCGACCCCCGCCTGAACAAGCTTCCTGAGGGCGGTATGGCCCATGACATGTGGGGTGACCTGTTTGGGATCGAGCCCGGCGCTGGTCACCACATCGCGAAAAGCGATATCGATGCGCGCCCGGTGACCGGTGCCACTGTCCTTATGCGGCGACGGGAAGATCCAGCCCGCGCGGTCGCTGCGCATCTCGCGCTCGCGTAAAAGCATCTCAGTCAGAATCTCCTGATGCCGCATCGCCGTATTCAAGCTGAAGGCGGCGAAGAGCCAGCAATAAGGGTCTGGACTGCCTATCGACGCGCGCATCAGGGCATCGCATTGCTTGTCGCCGAGCGCGATGATCCGGCCGGGGCTCTCCTTTAGCATCCTCGGGCGGTATAGCCGATCGAGCCATTTCAACTCGGTGGCCATCGAGAAGAAATGCGATAGCGAGGCGAGCTCACGATTTATCGTCGACGCCGCGGCGCCGTCGGTCTGCCGCTTCTTTTTGCAGCGGTCGACGGTAAAGGTGCTGATCGCATCGAGCCGCACCGGTCCGAAGCTTCGCCGGCAGCACTCCGGCGGCCAGCTCCCCTGGGTACGAAAACCCCGCCTCTTCTGATCGTTGTAAAGCCGCGGGTTGGTGAGTGCAGTCGGCCGACGTGTCAGGATTTTTTATTTGTAGTGTGACCTCACTCACGCAGCGCCATCTTCAGTCGACTTATATTACCTCCCGAGCGTGCGTTAGACACGCCGGGAGGTGGAGATGTCCGCACAAAATGCGGATCCTGGATCAGGATCGCAGATTTTTGCATCGTGCAAAAAAAAGCCGCCGCTTGGCGAGTTCATTATCGGCGATCGGGCCAACAGAGCGAGCGCTCTGCAGTCAACACGATGCGTTTCCGCCGTTACGAGCTTGGCGTTGACGGCTTTCCTCACCGGTGCTCCTGGGCTTGCAGTTGCACAGAGCATTCCAGTTGATGGCTCCGCGGCCGCGCGCGCCGGCGCAATCACCCACGCTCAGAAGATGCGGTGGCTTTTCCCGGATATTAGTCCAAAAACCCAGGCAACACCGCCCGTAAACCCCCAGCTTCAGATAGACCCCGACCCGAGCGGAACGCTCGCGACCTTCCAACCGAACGGGCCGACGATAACGGCGAACAACGCCTTTTTCCAGGACCTCGGAAGCAATGGACGCAAGTGCTTCACCTGTCATCAGCCGCAGGACGGCTGGTCGCTAAGTGCACAGCACGCATTGGAGCGGTTTTATGCGGACCCGGACGAGCCGCTGTTCCGCCTAGTCGATGGTGCCACCTGCCCCTCCGCCGACGTCTCGACCTATGAGAAAAAGCGAGCGGCCTATGGTCTGCTACTGGAGAAAGGACTGATCCGGGTCGGACTGCCGATGCCGTCAGATGGTCTGCAGTTCCAAATTGTCGGTGTGAGTGATCCCTATGGCTGCAACACGAACCCGCTCACGGGTCTGACTGGCTCGACCACCGGCACAGTGTCGGTTTACCGTCGCCCCTTGCCGTCAGCCAATCTCGGCTTCTTGAGTACGATCATGTGGGACGGGCGCGAGCCCAGTCTTTTCAGCCAAGCTGTCAGCGCGACGAGCGGCCATGCGCAGGGGACCCTGGTGCCAAGTGCGGCGCAGCAGCAGCAGATCGTCAGTTTCGAGGGCTGCACCCATGCCCTCACTCCGACCCTGTGCGCCAATATTCCCGCCACGGCGGGCGTCTTCACCGCTCAGATTTCCAATGACACCGGGATCGATCTGTCCCGCGCCGGCGGCAATGGCGGACCGGTCCTTTCCAAGGAGCTGGCCAAGTTCTTTATCGGCATCAACGATCCGCTTGGCCTGAACCCAACGGGAGTGCCGTTCGACCCACAAGTATTCGATCTCTACAGCAAATGGGGCAGTCGCAGTGTGCCCGGCGATCGGCGCCAGGCGATCGCCCGCGGGGAGGAGCTGTTCAACAGCACCAAGATCAACATTACTGGAGTTGGCGGACTAAACGACGCACTGAACCAATCGAGCATCTCCGGCACCTGCACCACCTGTCATGATACGCCAAACGTCGGCAACCACTCGGTCAAGGCGCCACTGAATATCGGCGTCGCAGATGCGGGCAAAAAGAGCCCTCCGGCGCTAGACATTAGCAAATTGCCGGTCTTTACCATCTGGTGTACGTCGGGGCGGCTCGCCGGAAAGATATTCGAGGTCACCGACCCGGGTCGCGCGCTGATCACCGGGAAATGCGCCGATATAGGGAAGGTGAAGGGTCCCATCCTGCGCGGCTTGGCGGCGCGTGCACCATATTTTCACAATGGCTCGGCTGTGACGCTGAGCGACGTCGTGAATTTTTATGACCAGCGCTTCGGCATACAGTTCACCGACCAACAGAAGGCCGATCTAGTGGCGTTTCTGAGTGCGCTGTGAACCTCGCAGCGGTCGTAGTAGAGCCTGAGGGTGCAAGGCAACAATGGACTACGAAGGGTTCTTCAAACAGCGGCTCGATGCGCTGCGGGTCGAGGGGCGGTACCGCGTCTTTGCCGATCTGGAACGGCGCTGCGGTCGCTTCCCGCGCGCTTTCGATCACCGCATCGGCGCCGAGGTGACCGTCTGGTGCTCGAACGACTATCTCGGCATGGGGCAGCATCCGGCGGTGCTGGCTGCTATGCACGAGGCTCTGCGCGCAGTCGGCGCCGGCGGAACGCGCAACATCTCCGGCAACAGCCACGTGCACCTGCTGCTCGAGCGCGAGCTCGCCGATCTGCATGCTAGTGTCTAACGCAACCCATGTGTCCGAGGATGGCTCGTTGCGCGGTTGATCGGCTGGCGCTGTCGGCGCAAGCTGCAAAAGAAGAAGAGTGGGTCGAGCGCGGTTTTCTTCAGGAGGTGATCATGGCCGACAGAAGCACGGCGTTGCGCAGACTGCTCGCCGAGCAGGCGTTCATTCACATGCCCGTCGCCTATGACGCGCTCGGCGGCCGGCTGATCGAGCAAACGGGGTTCAAAGCGGTCTATGTCGGCGGGTTTGTCACCGGCGGCTCGCGCTGCACCTCCGAACCGCTTCTGACGTTGGACGAGCAGGTTCGGGTAGCCGGCGACGTCGCGAAGGCCGTTGGCGTCCCGGTGCTGGCGGATGCCGGCGCCGGCTTCGGCGAGCCATTGCACACGATGCGCACCGTGCGCGAGTTCATCCATGCAGGGATCGCCGGCGTCCATATCGAGGACCAGCTCTTCCCGAAGCGGGCGCATTACCACAAATACGTCGCTCACGTGATCCCGCGAGAGGAATTCGCCGACAAGATCCGCCTCGCCTGTCGCCAGCGCGATCAGAGCGACAAGGATTTCGTTATAGTTGCCCGGAGCGATTCCTGCCGCTTCGAGGGGCTCGACGAGGCGGTCGGGCGGGTGAACCTCGCAGCCGAGCAGGGCGCCGATATGGGGATGATCTTCCCGCGCGATCTTGGCGAATTGCAGCAGGCGCCGAAACTGGCAAAGATTCCGCTCGTTTACGTCGTCAGCCGCGGCAATCGCGACAACCGCCCGGTTACGACCGCTTCCCAGCTCGCCGATATGGGCTACAAGGTGGCGCTCGACGCCTTGCTTTCATTGTTGGTCAGCTTTCATTTCAACAAGCGTGCGCTCGAAGAGCTGAAGGCGACCGGGGATTTTACCGGCCTAACCCCGCAGGAGTGCGTGACGGCGCGGCACGACATTGAGACGCTCGTCGGCCTCGACGAGTTCTACGCGATCGAGGAAGAAACCGTCGAAGACAGAAAATGGGGCGAGCGGTGATCGGATAACCGCTGGGAAGCGGTCGCGGGAGATAGAGACGGGGCGCCGTCTTGACCACAGAGGCCGCGAGCCGGCCCGACAGCAATCACCAAAGAGAAAAACGCTCCACGCCACGTTCGGTGAGAACGGCCTCAAGCCGCGGGGATAGCGACCAACCCTTCCTGCTCGAGCGTATTAGCCCAATCCGACACAGTCGTGCGGTGCAATACGCGGCGTTGCGCGCCGTCATAGGGCCGGCCGCGATGCATTGTGCAGCGGTTGTCCCACATCACGAGGTCGCCGACCGTCCAGCGGTGCTGGTAAATGAATTGCCGCTGCGTCGCAAAGGCGATCAACTCCTCGATCAGCGCCCTCCCCGTCTCGACCGGCCAGCCGATGACATGCGAGGCGTGCGCGGCGAGATAGAGGCTGGTACGGCCGGACGCCGGATGGTGCCGCACCAGAGCCTGCGGCACCGGAGGTAATTCCTTGAAGATCGCGTCGTTGAAATCGGCAAAGCCGATCTGGCTGCGCGACCGGAAAATGCTGTGCTCGACGACAAGCCCTCGGAGCTCTCGCTGTTTTGCTTCAGGCAGCGCGTCCCAGGCGGCCCGCAAATCTGCGAACTCGGTCTCGCCTCCGGAAGAAGGCAGCTCGCGGGCAGAAAGCAGAGAGCATTTCGCCGGGACGTGTTTGAACGAGCTGTCGGTGTGCCACAGCTGGTTGCCGAGGTTAAAGAGGTTGCGGCGGTCGTCGCGGGCCAGTACCCGCCCCTCGGCGTCAAGGTTCGAGATGTCCGCGATATCGGGGCGCAGCCGCATCTTGGCGCCGGCATAGTTCGGGTTGACCTCGAGCGGCCCGAAGAGCCGGCTGAAAGCGAGCTGCTGCTGGTCGGTCACCCGCTGCCCCGAAAAGACGAGGATGCCGTAGCGGTTGAAGGCCGCATCGATCTCGGCGAAGATATCGGGCGGCACCGGGCAGGTTAGGTCGACGCCGCGCACAGCGGCGCCTAGCGTCGGATGAAGCGGGATGGCCTCGATCGCCATGTTGCTCACCATTCTCGCGCAACGTCGCATAGTATGCTCCGCGACGCCGCAACGTTCAATTCGATGCCGATGCACGACGCCGATATCAGAGCGACGGCCGAATGGCTGGCCGATGGCGCCCGATCAGCGCCGCAGCCGGAACAGGTATTGGCCCAATTGTGCGAACGGCTCGTCGCCTGCGGCATCCCCCTGTGGCGGGTCGCCGTATTCATCCGCACCCTGCACCCCAATGTCATGGGCCGACGCTTCGTTTGGCGGCCGGGCGCCGAGGTGGAGACTTCCGAAGCCCCGTTCGAGCTTCTTGCAAGCGCGGATTTCCTCGACAATCCGGTCGCCCATGTCTACCAGACGAGCGCCATGATCAGGCGCAGGCTCGCGGATCCGAACTGCCCGATCGACTTTCCGATACTAACGGAGCTCCGCGCGGAGGGGATCACCGATTATCTGGCGGTGCCCCTCGTTTTCACGGACGGCGCCATTCATGTCGTGACCTGCACGACGCGGCAGCGCGGTGGTTTCACCGATGCACAGATCGCCGGCATCGAAGCAATAATCCCCGCCCTGACGCGCGTCGCCGAGATCCGAATGTTGCGGCGGATGGCGAGCATTCTGCTCGACACCTATGTCGGGCGCAGTCCAGGCGAGCGCATCCTCGCGGGACATATTCGGCGCGGCGATATCGAGGAAATCCACGCCGCAATCTGGCTATCGGACATGCGCGGCTTCACCGCCCTGGCGGATCGGATTCCCCCTCGGCAGTTGATCGATTTGCTGAACCGCTATTTCGACTGCCAGGTTCCCGCGATCCTCGATCATCGTGCGGAAGTCCTCAAATTCATGGGCGACGGATTGCTGGCGATTTTTCCGATTGCCGGCGACGACTCGGACGCGGACGCAGTTTGCTCCCGTACCCTCGCTGCGGCGCGCCAGGTTTGGGCCAATGTCGCCGCGTTATCGGAACAGATAGAGGTTGGGGGGCTCGACCCGCTGCGCTTCGGTTTGGCCCTGCATGTGGGTGAGGTTCTGTACGGCAATATTGGTGGCGGCAACCGTCTGGACTTCACCTGCATCGGCCCGGCGGTGAATCTGGCGGCGCGCATAGAGAAGCTGACCAGTGAGTTGGGGCGAACAATCCTTGCCTCCCGTGAATTTGCCGTCCACTGCCCTCACGAGTTCACTGTTGTCGATCAATTTACACTTCGAGGCTTTAGCGCGGCTCAGCCGGTGTTCGGCCTCGCAAGGGAGACTTCCTATTATTAGCTGGTTATTAGCTGGGCAATGTTAAGAGAGCCTCAGCCGGGCGGCCCAGCTGTAGTGCCGGTGTCGGCGCATCATCGCCCTCCACCATTTGGCCCCCGAATGCCGAACAGAAGACGGCGGCCTCGTTCGCCCGCTCGAATTGGATGCCGACGACTATCTTTTCACCGCCCGTGTCGTACCAGAAGAGGAGGGGTTCAAAGCGCCTTTCGTCGAGCCATCCCCTCATCTTCGCAAGATCCTGCGGGTCGACCGTCACTTTGACCGCGTGCATCGTTGTCCCTCCACTTTCTCCCGGGCCTCAACGTTTGTTTTTGGCATGTAATCGCCGTCCGATGCGTGAATAGCCCGGGGCGGCGCGCGATAGCGGCCTAACGATTTCCCCGGAGAATCGTTCCGAGCGGCGAGATTTTCCTTAAGGAAAATCCCTAGTCTCGGGTGATCGCAGCGCCGCGGGGGAGGAACCTATTTGCATTGGTACAGAGGAGCGAGACCGCGGGTGACCCGCCCTCTCGCATTGTTAGCTGCTAGACTAAAAGTTGGTGTTAGAGTTCTATAATCGCGGATTCCCCGTGCACGGGGTCGATCCTCCCACCCACGACCCCCGGTTTGCCAGCATCAAACGCA
>JBJMQW010000462.1:0-9216 GCA_045802495.1 Allostellaceae bacterium
CGGCCTGTTCTCCGCCGGCGCTCTCGATCGTCTCAACCAGCGGGACGACGTGCTCGAAATCGTTTCCACGAACACCGTCCCGATCCCCGCCGAAAAATGCGTCCCAAAGCTCAAGATACTATCGGTCGCGCCGGCACTCGCCGAGGCTATGCGCCGCATCCATAACGGCGAGTCCGTAAGCGCGTTGTTTCACCCCGTCGAGGTTGGCGGGGCCGCCTAGCCTCACCCGAAGCCCCCGCCGGCACAGCTACAAGCGTCAGATTTTCACTACTAGAACGGATCAGACGCGGTTCTCAGCTGTGCGACCCTGGATGTCAGATCGCAACGCTCCACCAGCTTGGGATCACCCTTGATGACCTCGAACGCGGTCGAGCCGCCCTCGCGCCAGAAGCGGATGTCGAGCTTGTGCTTGCCGAGCCGGATGTCGTAAACGGCGAGATCGGGCAGCCATGGCGGCAGCGACGGATCGACATAGAGTTTGCTGCGAGGCGCATCCGGCAGAAAGCCCAATAGGGCCTGCGTCAGCATGAAGGCCGAGCCGGCTGCCCAGGCTTGCGGCACGTTTGCGCCGACGTACTGGACCGGAAAGTTGGTCTCTTCGCGGTCGAACGCTGTATACAGCTCCGGTAGCTGATTGAGCCGGAAATAGCTCGCTGCAACACTGATGTCGTGCGCGATCCGCGCCGCCTCCGGACCAAAGCCATAGTATTTGAAGCCCAATGCAATGATGGCGTTGTCGTGCGGCCAGACCGAACCCGTCTGATAATTGTACGGGTTGAACGCCGGATTGTTGGCGGAAAGCGTACGAATGCCCCATCCGGTCCACATATCCGGCGCCATAAGCCGCCCCACGACCTTTTTGGCGCATTCGGGAGGCACGATCCCGCACCACAGGCAATGTCCCGCATTGGACGCGACGGACAGGACCTTTTTCTTGTCGCCGTCCAGCGCATAGGCATAGAAGCCGAGCTCCTCGTCCCAGAACGCTGCGTTGAAGCGCTCGAACAGCGCGGCCGCTTTGGCGCGCAACGCCTGCGCGCGGTCCGGCTTGCCGAGAGCATCGAACACCTCGGCCATGCGCACCCAGGCACTGTAGACATAGCCTTGAAGCTCACAGAGCGCCTTTGGGCCTTTAACCAACGAGCCGTCGGGATAGACGACGGAATCGCCTGAATCCTTCCAGCCCATATTCTCGTAGCCGACCTCAGAGCGCGTCTGGTACTCCTGAAATCCGTCGCCGTCGCGGTCGCCGTATTCGTCGATCCACGACAGGCATCCCTCTGCGGTCTCGAGATGCTGCTCCAAGAGGCCCCGATCGCCGATCGCTCGCCAGGCGGCATGCAAGGCAATCAGATAAAGCGGCGTGGCGTCTGCCGTGCCGTAATAGGGCGTGTGGGGAATTAGCTTCAAATGTGCAAGCTCGCCATAGCGTATCTCGTGCAGTATCTTCCCGGGCTCGGCATCACGGTGGTCGTCCTGCTGTTTGGCCTGCAATAGGCCGAGAACCTCCAATGTGCCGCGTGCAAACTCCGGATAGACGAGGATGTTCTGCAGCGACACGATCAGGCTGTCGCGTCCGAACGGCGCCACAAACCAGGGGAGCCCGGCGGCCGGCAAGAAAACCATATGATCCGGACCGGCGATCGGCAGGCGCAGCGCAGCCATATCCTCGAGCGCCTGACGAAAAAGGCGATAGAATTCCTCGTTGCTGGTCCGAATCTCGACGACATTTTTCAGCCAGTCCGCCATCGTCTCGGCGTGGCGCGATTTGTGGCTATGGCCGATACAGTCCGTTGGCGACGGCGAATGCCGGTCACCATCCGTCAATCTATAGAGAAGACAGCAATGCCACGGCTCACCCGGTTTGAGGGCCACCTCGAAGCTGAGCCGTCCATTGGCGTATACGGCCTTGGTTGACGGCTGCGCGGGAGTGATGGTCACTGCACGGCTGAAATCGCCGTTGCGGTAGGTGGTGCGCAGGCGTTGGCGCAGTGCGGACCATTCCGTTGTAATCCGGCCACGGCGTACAATGCGGCCCGCCTTCACTTCGAAGACGTCGGCAAAATCGCAGCGCAGCGCGATCTCGAGCTGGAACACCACCGGCCTCATGCCGTGGTTGATGATATCGAGATCTTCGTGCATGCCGCCGCTGATCGACCGGCTGAGGGTGAGGCCCAGTGTGCGCGGTGGGATCGTGCCGTCCTCGGTCAGCAAAACGCGATTGGTAAGAAAGGTGCGGGATGCGTAGTAGCTGATGGCCGCGCTGTTCAGCAGCTCCCAGGGTTCGCCGTTGGCATAAATGGCCCAGCTGCTGACCACCCGCGTATCGAAGAAATAGAGCCCCTTTTCGCTCGGCCAGTTGATCTGCCCGTTCTCCTCGCTGATCAGCACCGTCTGGCCTTCGTGGATTGCGATCTGCGGCGGGCCGACCTGGACCTTGACCGTCATGCGGAACTCCGTGCTGGGCTATGCGCAGCGATTAGGGTAGTTGGAGAGGACGAGGCAAGACACAGTCCGTGATATCTCAGCGAGGCCGTCTCGAAGTCGCCGCCCGCTTTCGCCTATGGGGGGACCCTGCAATTCGCCCAGCATACCGATCATAGGTGAGAATCCGGCAGGTAATATGCGTGTCTTCGTTGCAGGCGCCACCGGCGCGGTCGGGAAACGCCTCGTGCCGCTGCTGGTGGCAGGCGGCCATTCCGTGGTCGGGCTGACCCGCAATCCCGCCAAGACCGACGCGATACGGCGAGCCGGCGGAGAGCCCGCGATCGCCGACGCGCTCAACCGAGCCGCCATCGTGCAGGCGGTGGCCAATGCGAGGCCGGATGTGATCGTACACGAAATGACCTCGCTCAGGGATACGAACGACCTGCGGAGGATGGCGCGGTCCTTTGCTGACACCAACCGGCTGCGGACCGAGGGTGTGAACAACCTGCTGGCAGCCGCGAAGCAGGCCGATACCCCGCGCATCGTCGCGCAAAGCTTCTGCGGCTGGCCCTATGCACGTGAGGGTGGCCCGGTCAAATCGGAGGACGACCCGCTCGATCCCGAGCCGCCACGGGAATTGCGGCGAACGCTCGAGGCGATCGGCTATCTCGAGAAAGCCGTGACGAGTTCGTCCGGGATCGAAGGCGTCGTCCTCCGATATGGCGCGTTCTACGGCCCCCATACCGGCCTCTTCGACGGGCCGATGATCGAGCAGCTGCGGCGTCGGCGCGTGCCGTTGATCGGCGACGCCAACGGCTGGTGGTCATTCCTGCATATCGACGACGCGGCCGCCGCTACTGCGATTGCCGTCGAGCGTGGTGCAGCCGGCATTTACAACATTGTCGATGACGAGCCAGCTCCCGTGCGCGAGTGGCTCCCGGCGCTTGCCGCCATGCTGGGCGCAAAGCCGCCTTGGCGCATCCCGAAATGGCTGGCCCGCATCGCGGCGGGCGAGCACATCGTGACGATGATGACCGAGGCGCGCGCGGGATCGAATGCAAGGGCGAAGCGCGACCTCGCATGGCAGCCGAAACGCCCGTCCTGGCGGCAGGGCTTCGCAGAGGTTCTGCTGCAGAGCGCGTGATCGCCGATGGCCGTGGCATCGAAGCGAGGCGGCGCCGGACCGGGAACTGGTCATCACCTCACGGCAATTCATCGCCGTCCACCGCTTCCCCGACGAGGAGGAGGCGGTTAGCACGATCACCGGCTGCGAGCAGCGCAACCGACTCGCCGCGTTCCGCCCGGCGGTCACGCCCCTTAGAGGCGGCGTTTCGGGTTGTAGGGGCTCGCCGGGTTGACGTCGAGATCGACAATCTCGACGCAGCCTTGCGGCTGGTCGTGGCGGTCGCCGGCATGCCAAGGCCCATCCCGCAGGCGAACATTGCCGACCTCGGAGAGCCAAAGGCAACGCCACTGTCCTCCGGGCGGCAAGCCCTTATTGCTTTGGCCGCCAAATTGATAGGTCAGCGCCTTCTCTTGCCCCTTCGAACGGCCAAGGATGATAGGGCAGAGCTCGCGCGGCAGCCCGTGATACGTGCACAGGATTTGTTTCCGGCTGGTCATTGCTTGCTCAAAGAGCCTGTAAGCCGAGCTCGGCACGGGTTTCTCGTGATTGTTGAAGACGCGGGATAGATAGACAGGGGCCGGGATCGTCCGCGTTCAGGTTGGAACTGCCGCCCCGGCTCGGCCGGCAGGTCCTCGACGAGCGGAGCCTCCATAGGGAGCAGATCTGCAGCCGGCTTCTCCGTCGCGAACTCGTCATAGGGCGCTGGTACACGGTTCAATCAGTGTAGGGTCTTTGTTCTTGACGTCGCCGACGCGCTTGTCGACCGGCCAGATGACCATGTCTTCGGCCGGATAGGGCGCGAGCAGCGATTTCAGTTGTTCGGCGCCGGTCTCGGTCTCGCCGAGCCAGGCGGGCCATTTCTCCGGGGGCAGAATGACCGGCATTCGGTCGTGAATCGGAGCAAGCAGCGAATTGGCGGCGGTCGTGACGATCGTAAAGCTGCGCACCCTCTCGCCGGCCGGCGAGCGCCAGTTCTCCCATAATCCGGCGAGCGCCATCAGCCGCCGGTCGGCGAGACCTACCGCAAAAGGCTCCCGCTCCTTGCCCAGCTTTTTCCATTCGTAGAAGCAGTCGAACGGGATCAGGCAACGCCGGCGGGCAAAGGCCTCGCGAAATGCCGGCTTCGTGTCGATGCCTTCCGCCTTGGCGTTGATATTGGCGAAGCCGACCTTGATGTCCTTTGCCCAAAACGGCACGAGTCCCCAACGCATCACGTCGAGGCTCCGCATCCCCGCCCGAGAGTCGTACCGGACCACCGGAAGATCCTCGGTTGGCGCGGCGTTCCAATTGGCCGGGATGTTCGGGGTCGGCCGATCGGGGGGGACCGAGAAGACGAGATTGATCTCGCTGACATCGGAGGAGAGACGGGCGCGGCCACACATACGCCGTTAAATGACCCGACATGTCGATTCCGGCAACTGTGATTGTTGCGCGGCGCGGCCTTCACGATGGCCACCGCATTCGTTATCGTTACCTTGGCATCTTGGGGAACAGAGAATGACGAGTGCGGACGAGACTTACGACTTTATCGTGACCGGCGCCGGATCGGCGGGATGCGCCGTGGCGGGACGGCTGAGCGAGTCCGGACGCTGGCGCGTGCTGCTCCTCGAAGCCGGCGGGCGCGACAGCAATCCGTGGATCCATATTCCGCTCGGCTACACAAAAACTTTCACCAACCCTCGCGTTAACTGGATGTTCGAGACCGAGCCCGAGCAGCAGCTGAACAACCGCACCCTCTACCAGCCGCGCGGCAAGGTGCTGGGCGGCACGAGTTCGATCAACGGCATGGTTTATATGCGCGGCACCCCGACCGATTACGACGGCTGGCGCCAGCGGGGCTGCGAAGGTTGGGACTGGGATTCGGTATTGACGTTTTTCAAGAAGGCGGAGGACCAGGAGCGCGGCGCCGATGATTTCCACGGCGTCGGCGGACCGCTCCATGTATCGAACCCGGTCCGCTCGCCGCTCGGCGATGCGATGGTCAAAGCCTCGATCGAGGCCGGGGTTCCGGCGAACGACGATTTCAACGGCGCCCGGCAGGAAGGCGTCGGCTATTACCAGACGACGACCACCAACCGCCGGCGCTGGAGCTCGGCGCGGGCCTATCTGGGTCCGGCACGCAGCCGCCAGAATTTGACGGTCGCCACCAACGCACACGCCACGCGGATCCTGTTCGAGGGAGGCCGCGCGGTCGGCGTCGAATATCACACGCCGAACGGGCGCAGGACCGCACGGGCGCGCGGTGAAATCATCGTCTCCGGCGGCGTCTACGGGTCGCCGCAGCTGCTGCAGCTCTCCGGGCTCGGCCCGGCCGATCTGCTGGGCGAGTTCGGCATTCCGGTGGTGCGCGAGATGCCTGGGGTCGGAGCCCATCTGCACGACCATTTCAATACCTACCTGGTGTGGCGCTGCCCCCAGAAAGTCACGGTCAACGATATGGCGATGAGCCCCGCGCTCAAACTCAAAGCAGCCGTGCAATACGCGGTCAGCCGTTCCGGTCATCTGTCGAATGCGGGGATTTATGCCGGCGCCCTCGTCCGCACCGACCCGCGGCTGGAGCAGCCGGACCTGCAAATCAACATGTCCGGCTGGAGCGCCATCGAGAGGCTGCGCACCGGGATCAAGCCGCATCCGTTTTCGGCCTTTACCTTCAGCCCGGTGCATCTGCGTCCCGACGGCCGCGGCTGGGTGCGGATCAAGAGCCCCGATCCGCTTGCGCCGCCGGCGATCCAGTTCAATTTTTTGGCCAGCGATTACGACTTCCAGGCCCTGATTTACGGCATGAAGCTCAGCCGCAAAATCGCCGCGCAGCCGGCGCTGAAGCCGTTCGTCGGCGAGGAAGTGCTGCCCGGCCCGCAGTGTGAGAGCGAAGCCGAGATGATTGAGGAGATCCGCGTGCGCGGCGTCTCAAACCTGCACCCCGTCGGCACCTGCCGGATGGGGCGTGAGGTCGACGCCGTCGTCGACCCGCGGCTACGCGTCTATGGGGTCGGAGGGCTGCGCGTCGCCGATGCGTCGATCATGCCGCAGGTCCCGGGCGGCAACACCAACGCGCCCTCGATCATGATCGGCGAGAAATGCGCTGCAATGGTCCTCGAAGACGCCATGATGGCGTGAAGCCCGGTCTGCCCCGTCCACCATCAGATGGGTAAACTTCGACAACGGATTCAATCAAAGGGCGGCAATAATCATGATCGGCGAGACCTGCGCCGCGATGTCCTCGAAGACGCCGCCGCGCCCTCGTTTTCACATCACCAAACCGGCGCCTGAACAGGAGGAAACAACCGATGAAGTTCATGCTGTTCGTGTTGCCCACCGTGCCCGCGACTCTCGATGACCGCCGGCGGCTGCGGCCGATCGGCCGGAACAACGAACGCTACCAGCAGATGCTCGACGAGCTGCGAAAGCTCGCCGTCTTTGCCGACGAAGCCGGTTTCGACGTCTTTGCAACGACCGAGCACCACTTCCATTCCGAGGGCTATGAGACCTCGGTGGCGCCGTTGCTGCTCTATGCCGATCTCGCCGCCCGCACCAAGCGCATCAAATTTTCCCCGCTCGGGCTGGTATTGCCATCATGGGATCCGATCCGGGCTGCGGAGGAGCTCGCCGTCCTCGATCACCTGACCAAAGGACGGGTTTATGCGGGGTTTGCCCGCGGCTATCAGGATCGCTGGGTCAATGTGCTCGGCCAGCAATACCACGCAACCGGGGCGCCGATGGACGGCTCGGCGGTCGACAACCACAATCGCCGGGTCTACGAGGAGACCCTCAACGTCATTAAGAAGGCGTGGACCGAGGAGACGTTGGAATATAACGGCGAATACTACAAGGTTCCGTACCCTTATGAGGAGGGGATCCGGCGCTGGCCGGTCGCGGAGTGGACCCGCACCTACGGCGCCCCCGGCGAGGTCGACGCTGAGGGAGTCGTCCGCAAGATCTGTGTCGTGCCGAAGCCATATCAGGACCCCCATCCACCCCTATTCCAGCCCTTCTCGGTCAGCGAGAACACGATCCGCTACACCGCGCGGTCGGGGATCGTCCCGTGGATACTCGTCTCCTATCCTCCCGATTTTCAGCGCCTGTGCCGACTTTACCGCGACGTAGCGGCGGAGAGCGGTCGCAGCCTCCGGCTTGGCGAGAGCGTCGGCGGGTTCCGCGCCGTCCATTTCGGCCGCACCGAGGAAGAGGCGGTGGCGTTGTTCCGCGACACCAACTACGCCGGCTTCTATCACTATTTCGGCGGCTTCGGCTTTGCCGAGGCGTTCCGCTTGCCCGAGGACGCCGAGAAATATCCGCCTCCGACCATGCTGCCGCAATCCGAGTGGACGGTCGAGCGCTTCCGCCGGGCCAAATACGCGATCGCCGGCACGGTCGATCAGGTGAAGCGGGAAATCGAGCAGCTAAAGACGCTCGGCGGCGAAGGCGATCTCGAATGGTTCGGCTGGTTCTTCGATCAGGGCTTTATGCCGTGGGATGAGGAGATGCGCCAGATCGAGCTGTTCGCCGAGCACATCATCCCCGCCTTCCGCTAAGCTGAGGCGGCGATGACGGTCAAGCTATACGCCTTCACTTGCGGCAGGTTGACCGGCGAGTTCGCCCATCTGATGGAGGGCGCCGAGGGCGACATCACCGTGCCGGTCCCAGTCTTCCTGATCGAGCATCCCAAGGGCCGGGCGCTGTTCGATACCGGCCTGCATCCCGATTGCCAGCGCGACCCCGTCGGGCGGCTCGGTGCGCGGCTTGCCGGGCTGTTCCGGATCGGGTTCCGGCCGGGCGAGGAGGTCAGCGCGCGGCTCGAAGCAATCGACCGCGATCCCGGCAAGATCGACCTCGTCATCAACTCGCATTTTCATTTCGACCATGTCGGCGGCAACGCGCTGATCCCCAACGCGACAATGCTGGTGCAGCGCCGTGAGTGGGATGCAGGTATGGACCCCGACACCGCCGCGCGGCGCGGCTTCAGCCCGCGCGATTTCGACCTCGGGCATAAATTGCGCCTGGTCGACGGCGAGCACGACGTGTTCGGCGACGGCTCGGTCATGTGTCTGCCGACACATGGGCACACGCCGGGGCACCAGTCGCTGCGGCTGCGGCTCGACAGCGGCGAGGTCGTGCTCGCAGCGGATGCCTGCTATTTTTGCCAAACCCTGCACGAGCGCCGCCTGCCGCGCTACGTGTACGACCGCGAGGCAATGCTGGCCTCGCTCGAGCGGCTGGAGGCGCTGGAACGGGGCGGGGCGCGCATCTTTTTTGGCCACGATCCCGAATTCTGGCAGACGGTGCCGCAAGCACCGGCCGCGATCATGGCCATCGCACCGACCAGCGCGCAACTGCGGCGGGACGCAGATCGATCGCCTGCTGATTAATTCCCGCGTGGTTCAGGGCATTTCCGACGATCTGAACCCGGAGAAAGCCGATATCAGCCTCGCCGGTGTCCCGAACCACACAACTCACGGACCTCATCGACTGAACCTCTGTTGGCCGGCTCCGCCTTGGACAGCCGAACCGATATCACCGAAGCTGGCAACGCGGCCGCGGCAAACAGAGCGAACCACAGGAAGAGCCAGGCGACCGCGCTGACGACCCCGACCGGCCCGAGCGCAGCGTCGGCAAAACCGCCGAGATTTGCAATCATCCCCGCGAGCGCGGAGGCGAAAGCCTGC
>JBJMQW010000463.1:0-23735 GCA_045802495.1 Allostellaceae bacterium
CCAGGTGACAGAAATGCCGAATGGATTGAAATACTCCGACACCGCGACCGGCAGCGGCGCGACCGCGGCAGCGGGCCACAAGGTTTCCGTACATTACACCGGCTGGCTCTCGGAGAATGGCTCCAAGGGGAAGAAATTCGACAGCTCGGTCGACCGTGGACAGCCATTCCAATTCACGCTCGGCGCGCATCAAGTGATCGCCGGTTGGGACGAAGGCGTTTCCGGGATGAAGGTCGGCGGTAAGCGCACTCTGATCATCCCGCCGGAATTAGGGTATGGGGCGCGCGGTGCAGGCGGCGTCATTCCTCCGAACGCAACGCTGATATTCGACGTCGAGCTGCTTGGCGTGCAGTAGGCGGGGAGAGGCGGGGGCCGTGCCCGTGGAGCACGACCATCGGGCCCATGCGCATCATGCTCACGGGCACGGGGCGCGGAATTACGGGCGTGCCTTCGCGATCGGCATCACCCTGAACTTGGCTTATCTCGGCGGCGAGGCGGTCGCCGGGATCCTGTCGGGATCGCTTGCGCTGCTTGCCGATGCCGGACACAACATCAGTGACGTGTTGGGCCTCTCGCTGTCCTGGGGCGCCGCCGTGCTCAGCCGCCGTCAACCCAGCAGCCGATTTACCTACGGCCTGCGGCGAAGCTCGATCCTGGCCGCGCTGGGGAATGCGACCATTCTGCTGGTGGTGACCGGCGGGATCGCCTGGGAGGCGATCTCGCGCATCACGCACCCAATGCCGGTCGCCAGCGGGATCGTAATCGTCGTCGCGGCTGTCGGCATATTTGTCAATGGCGGGACTGCGCTTCTCTTTGCCTCGGATGGCGGCGACCTCAATGTGAAGAGTGCGTTTCTACACCTGGCGGCCGACGCGCTTGTCACGGGTGGCGTCGTTGTCGCCGGCATCGCGATCTGGCTCACCGGATGGACGCGGCTCGATCCGTTGGTGAGCCTCGTTTTATCGGCCGTCATCATCTATGGCACGTGGGGCCTCCTGAAAAACGCCCTCGGGCTCGCCCTCGACGCGGTGCCGGAGGGTGTCGACGCCACGGCGGTACGCGCGCATCTCTTGGCGTTGCCCGGCGTCACGGGGCTGCATGATCTCCATATCTGGGGGATGAGCACGACCGAGACGGCGCTGACCTGCCATCTCATAATGCCCGGCGGGCATCCCGGCGATGCCGTGCTGGGCGGTGTCGCAGAGCAGCTCCACCAGTCCTTTGGCATTCAGCACGCAACGATTCAGATCGAGCTGGCCGATACCGACGCGGCATGCGTCCTGACCCCCGAGCACGTCGTCTGAGGATTGCTCCGCCGCGGCACAGGGATTAGCTTACATCAAGCGTAAGCATCCTGCTCGGAGGGAAGAAATGCGCGAGCGTGCCTATGTCCGCGAGGTCGGGCTTCGTGACGGCCTGCAGAGCCTTGCTGAGGTCATGCCGACCGAGCAGAAGATCGCATGGCTCGATGCCGAATATCGCGCAGGGGTGCGCGAGATCGAGGTCAGTTCGTTTGTTCCGCCGAAGCTGTTGCCGCAGCTCGCCGATGCCGAAGCGGTCGTAAGCCATGCACTGTCATTGCCAGGGCTGACCGTCTCGGCTCTGATACCCAACCTCAAAGGGGCGGAGCGCGGCCTGGCGCTCGGCGTGCACGAGATGAATTTCGTGCTCTCGGTCAGTGAGGGGCACAACCAGTCGAATGTCAGGCGCAGCACCGCGGCTTCGATTGAGGATTTTCGCCGTGTCGTAGCGCTCTGCCATACCGCGCCGGCCGACCGGCGCCCGCGCGTCGCCTGCGGCCTCGCCACGGCTTTCGGTTGCACGATCGAGGGCGCTGTCGACGAGGATCGGGTGCGGCGGATCGCAGTGGAGGTCGCCGAGGCGGGCGCGGATGCGATCATTCTCGCAGATACGGTCGGCTACGGCCAGCCGGCCGCTGTCGAGCGCGTTTTCCGTCAGGTGATTGGCGAAGTCGCGCCACTTCCGGTATCCGGGCACTTCCACGACACGCGGGGGCTCGGTCTCGCCAATGTGCTGGCGGCGCTCAACGCCGGCGCGCGCGCCTTTGATGCGTCACTGGGAGGCCTCGGCGGCTGCCCCTACGCGCCGGGGGCGACGGGCAACATCGTGACCGAGGACCTCGCCTTCATGCTCGAGGCGATGGGGTTCGAGACCGGGATCGACATCGAAGGGCTGATCGCCGTGCGCGAGCTTGTCCATCGCGCATTGCCCGGCGTTGTGCAGCACGGGGCCATCGCCAAGGCCGGTTTGCCAAAGAATTTCCACGTGCCATCAGTCGCTCAAGCGGCGGAATAAGGGTCATGGCCGATCAGCCGATTTCTGCCGAGCGGTTCGCCTTTCTGGTCGAGCAGGCCGACTTGAAACTGACCTCCGAGCAGTTCGAGGAGCTTCGGCAGGGTTACCGCTTTGTCGAGCGAATGGCCCGCAGCGTGCGCCGGCCGCGGGATCGAGAGGCCGAGCCGGCGCATATCTTCGTCCATCCGAAGGGGTGAGAGGCCGATGGACCCGACCCTTCTGACTGTCGCCGAGGCAAGCCGGGCGATAAACGACGGCCAGCTCTCTCCGGTCACGCTGACCGAGGCTTATCTCGACCGCGTTGACGCACTCGACGGCGAGCTGCACAGCTACGTGCTCGTTCTGCACGAGGCGGCGCTCGCCGCCGCCCGCGATTTGGCTGCCGGCCGCTCGCGCGGCGCGCTGCATGGAATTCCGATCGGGCTCAAGGACATCTACAAGACGCGGGGCATCCGCACGACGGCCGGATCGAGACGCTATATCGATCATGTTCCGGAGGAAGACGCCGAGACTTGGGTGAGGCTGCGCAATGCCGGCGCGATTCTTCTAGGCAAGCATGAGACGCATGAATTCGCGATCGGCGGCCCGGATTTCAGCCTGCCGTTCCCGCCGGCCCGCAATCCGTGGGACACGGCGCACTACCCGGCCGGCTCGTCCAGCGGCTCCGCGGTGGCCGTGGCGGCCGGCCTTTGCGCCGCAGCAATGGGCTCCGACACCGGCGGCTCGATCCGCGGACCAGCCGCTTTTAACGGCATAGTCGGGCTCAAGCCGACTTATGGCCGGGTCAGTCGCCGCGGCGTCTTCCCGCTCTCCTATTCGCTCGATCATTGCGGGCCGCTGACGCGCACCGTCGAGGATTGCGCGATTATGATGCAGGCGCTCGCCGGGTATGACCCCCAAGACCCGGCCTCGGCAGACGTTCCGGTCCCGGATTATCGGGCGGCCCTCACCGAGCGATTGGACGGTCTGACGATCGGGGTCATCCGGCATTTCCACGAAGAAGACGCGGTGGCGGGATTTGGCCCCGAGAGTGCGCCATCCGGCGTTTATGTGGAGGCGTTCAACGCTGCCTGCAGGACATTGGAGGGACTCGGCGCTCGCCTCGTCGACATGCGGCTGTCACCTCTGATCGACTATCTGGACGCGAACCGTCTGATCATGTTGGCCGAGGCCTATGCGTTGCACGAAACCGATTTTCGCGAGCGGCCGCATCTTTTCGGTCACCACATGTTCACGCGGATCAGTCTCGGGGCTTTTTTGAGCGCAGCCGATTATGTCGAGGCGTTGCGGCAGCGCCGCGAACTGTCGATCGAATTCGCTCAAGCTCTCGCGCAGGTCGATGCCGTCGTATCAGCCAACACCACCGGTCCGGCGCCTCCGATCGACCAGGTGTCGACCTATTCGACCTTCGAGCGGGCTTCCTACACCGGGCCCTATAATTTGACCGGCAGCCCGGCGCTGTCCGTGCCGATCGGTTTTGAGAACGGTTTGCCGCTGGCCTTTCAGATAGCCGGCAAGCCGTTCGACGAGGCCGGCGTCATGCGGGTCGGCTACGCCTTCGAGCAGGCGACCGAATTCCATCGCTGCCGGCCCCGGATTGCGGCAGCGCTGTAACAGCATGAATTTCGAAGATGCCGTGCCGGTCCTTCTAGCCGCCTGCATTGGTGCAGCCGGGCTTCTCGCCGTCGCGCCGAAGCTGCTGTTCCGTTGGTATCTGCGTGAGGTGCGGAAGCTTCAGATCCCGCACGACCCCGGTGACGCAATAGCTACCTATCCATTCGCCTGACGATTTCGATGTCCCCGAGGCGGTTTCGGCTCTCACTGATCTATCTGTTGCTCGCGCCGCTGGCCCTCGGGCGCCGACTGAGCCGTCGACATTCGGGTTGGATACCGGCCCGCGGGCCCCGCTGATGCTGGTCCTGGGCATGTCATGCTATTATCATGACAGCGCAGTGGCGATCGTCGACGAGGACGAGATAAAGTTCGCCATCCTGGAAGAGCGATTGAGCCGGCAAAAGCATGATCGACGCTTTCCCGCGCTAGCGCTCGCCCGCGCGCTGCAAGCGTGCGATGTCTCGATAAACGATCTCTCCACGGCCGTATTCTATGAAAACCCGCAGCAGAAGCTGAAACGGATTTGGCATCAGATCATCGATTATTGGCCGCGTTCCCGTCGAATATTTGAGCAGCACCTGCCCGCCTTCGTGCATCATAAGATGCCGGTCGATGCGCAGACGCGGACCTATTTCGGCTTTGAAGGACCGTTCGAGTTTTCCGAGCACCACCGATCGCATGCGGCCTCGGCATTCTTCACCTCTCCGTTCGAGCGTGCAGCTGTTGTCACACTGGATGGGGTCGGTGAATACGAGACGGCGGCGGTATATCTCGGCGAAGGCAATCGGCTGACAAAACTGCGATCGATCCACTTTCCGCATTCGCTGGGCCTGTTCTATTCGGTTTTCACCCAGTATTTGGGTTTCGAAGTCAATGAGGGCGAATACAAGGTCATGGGGCTGGCCTCTTATGGCAAGCCGCGATACCTCGACAAATTGCTCGGTCCGATCCTGAAAATTGCCGAGGATGGGTCCTTTACCCTAAATCAACGGTTCTTCGACTTCTGTTCGACACATCGACATTATGCGCCGGGGCTGATCGAGCATCTCGGGATACCGCCTCGCTTTGCGGGTGAGGAGGTGTGCGAGCAGCACCAGGATCTGGCTGCATCTGTCCAACTGGCGCTGGAAATGGCGGTCGCAAACATTGTAGCGCCCCTTGTCCGGGAGTACGGCGTCAAGGATTTCTGCTTCGCCGGGGGCGTAGCGCTCAATTGCACCGCCAATGCCGCGTTGATTCGCGACCTGGGTATCCGTTCGCACATTCACCCCGCGGCCGGAGATGATGGCGGAGCCCTGGGCGCTGCTCTGCAATCGGCCATGCGCCTTCGGGAGGGCGGGCCAACGCACCGCTATCGTTACTCGGCCTATCTCGGGATGCGCTACCCCGATCCGGTGATCGAGGCGACCCTGGCGATAAATGACATCCCATACCGCCGGAGCGAAAACGTCGCCGACGAAGTGGCCGGTTGGCTGGCCGCCGGCAAGGTCGTCGCGGTTCTCCATGGTCGAGACGAGTGGGGGCCGCGGGCGCTTGGCGGGCGGTCGATCCTCGCTGATCCGCGCCGCGGCGAAATGAAAGATCATCTCAACGCCAAGATCAAATTTCGCGAGGAGTTTCGCCCGTTTGCTCCGGTCGTGAAGCGGGAGGCCTATCCCGATTGGTTCGAGACACTGGGCATGCACGAGAGCCCCTACATGCTTTATACGCACAAGGCCTTGCATCCGGAGCAGACGGCGGCAGTGACGCATGTCGACGGCACGAGCAGGGTGCAAACCGTTTCGCTGGAGCAAAATGCGTGTCTTTACGGGATTCTCGATTCCTTCGAGCGGCGGACCGGGGTGCCCGTGCTGATCAACACCTCGTTCAATCTCCGCGGCGAGCCGATCGTCTCCAGTCCGTCAGACGCACTGAAAACCTTCTTCGCATCGGGCATCGATTTCCTCGCGCTGGAAAATTTCGTTGTTGAAAAAACAGATGATCATTCGGCAGACGCGATCGCCAAACAACATGCGCTGGTAGGTGGCCGCTGAAGACCGTGCATTTGTACCTGGGGCATCATGCGTCGAAGCTGCTCTATTACGATAACGAGACCGAGGCGCTTCGCCCCGACCTCGTCTTTGTCGACGCCGGCGGCTCGATCGTCTTCGAGATCAACGAGCTTGGATTGAAGGGCGACGACCGCGACGAGACCCGCAAACTGGCCGTGGTTTGGGGCGACTCCGTGGTCTTCGGAGCGGGCAGGGGCTGGCCCTGTCTGCTCGACGACCTGGTTTCGGGCTATCAGTTTCTCAACGGCGGCATCGAGGGGGACTCGTTCGCAAATATCCTCCGCCGGGCCAGCGAGATGAACCACCGACAGGCGGTCGCGCTGAACCTTGTGATGCTGGGCTGGCATCCCCTCCCGGATAATCGCAACGTCCGCTCGGCGCTAACCGCTTTCCTTAACAGTGCGCCGAATACGATCCTGGTGACGATGCCAACGGCGTTAAACAGGCGGATAGCCCGCCTCGATCTCTCGGGCTATGTCGCAAATCGCGATGGCCCCGATGCTTTTACCTTTTGCGGAAATCTTCCGTATTCCCGAGAGCTTCAGTCGGCCGCTTTCGACTATATCTTGGAGCGCAACCAGATCGTGCGCGACATCTCCCGACAGACAGACACGCCGTTGGTTGATTTATTCTGTGAGTTCAACACCGAGCATCTGGCTGACTTTCGCCAAGAATTTAGCGACATGATTCACTTGCGGCCGAGCGCCTATCCAAAAATCGCTCAGGTCGTCTGCGAAAGAATCAAGCATCTGCTGAAGCCGGCAATCTCGGTGGTCAACAATTGCAGCAATGGGTCCGAAGCCGTAGCATCTGTCGATCAGGGTCAGCCGCTACACAAGGCGAGGTTGGCATGAATGCGACCGAAGGATTTGCCCATCCCGAATTCCTGATCACAACCGAGGCGCTCGAACAGCGGCTCGACGACGTCAATCTGCGCGTCTTCGACTGCACAACCCATCTTATTCCCGATCCGAAGACTACCTATCGGGTGGTGCCCGGCCTTGCCGATTTTGAGAAAGGCCATATTCCGGGTGCGCAATTCATCGATCTGCACGGGGACCTCTCGGATCAAACGCATCGCTTCCGCTTCATGCTCCCCTCGGCTGAAGCATTCGCCGCCAGAATGAGCCGTTTCGGTGTCGGCGCGGAGACGCGGGTTGTGCTTTACAGCACTGCGAATCCCTGGTGGGCAACCCGAGTGTGGTGGTTGTTGCGCGTCTTCGGATTCGATAACGCGGCTGTCCTTAACGGCGGCTGGCAGAAATGGAGCCGCGAGGGCCGACCCGTCGAGACGGGTCCAGCCAGGCCGCGCCCGCCCGGAAATTTTGTCGTCAGCGAACAGCGACAGTTGATGGTCGACAAGGAAGAGGTATTGCGGGCCATCGGCGACAGCGATGTCTGCACGCTAAACGCCCTGCTTCCGGAGCAGCACGCCGGCACCGGCGGCAACAGCTATGGGCGACCCGGCCATATCAAGGGAAGCGTCAACCTGCCCGCGGCGCATCTGCTCGATCCGAGCAGCAATGAATTTCTGTCGCCGGCCGAGCTCCGCAGGCGGTTCGAGGCCATCGGCGCTTTCGATAAGCGAGTCATCACCTATTGCGGCGGCGGAATTGCAGCGAGCGCGGATGCGTTCGCGCTAACCATGCTTGGCCATCCTGATGTCCGGCTTTATGACGCCTCGCTCAGCGAATGGGCTGTGGATCCGAGGCTGCCCATGGAAACCGGCTGATGGTCTGCGCGATCAGCCCGCGCTCACCGTATGCTGGCCAGCGGCGCTGCCTGTACCCTGAGATGCTGACGGGCGCGCCGGTCTGAGGCGCGAACCCGCCAGACTACCCCCGCCCAGAAGAATGTGGTGTGTAGCGTCGCAACTCTCAGATATGCCGCCCACCGCATTCCTTAATTCCTAATTAACCAATTTTAGGGAAATTTCCCGCTAGTGAGCCGGATCCATACCCGCGACGCCGCTGGGACATCGATCCGGAGGAGGCGCCCGGCACTGGAGTACAGTTGATGACCACGCACGACGCAAGCCCGGCGCTGGGCCCAAGGACCACGGCCGATCGTCGATTTCCGCCGCGGCGCATTCCGCATGTCAGCTTGACCTGGCGCCTGATCATCCTGGTGCTGATTGCCATTTTTCCGGCGATCCTAATCCAGGCGTACAATGAATACGAACTGCGCAAGGCGCGCGAGGCCGATATTCGACAACAGGTCGTGCAGATCACCAAGCAATTCGGCGAGGAGATCGGAGAACTCCGCGAAGGCGCTCGCCAGCTGTTGCTCGCGCTATCTCAACTGGCCCCCGTGCGGTCGCGGCAGAGCGAGGACTGCAGCGCGCTCTTCGCCACATTGGAATCACAGTACGCGAATTACAGCCTCCTGGCCGCGGCGGATACCGATGGCCGCATATTCTGCGCCAGTGAGCCATTGGCGTACTCTTCTGTGGCCGATCAGCCATTTTTTAAACGAGCTATCGCGCGGGACGGGCTCGCCGTCGGCAATTATTGGGCCGACCCGGCCAGCGGCGAGCGAATGATCCATTTCGCCCTGAAATTCGACAGCGGCGATGGCCATCCGGCGGGAGTCGTATTCGCCGGGTTGGATCTGCGCTGGCTTTCTGAGCATTTGAAGGAGAGAGGCCTGTCGCCGACCTCCTCAATTCTGATCGCCGATCGCGAAGGCAACATCATAGCGCGCCTGCCCAATCCCGAGGCTCTGGTCGGGAAAAACATGCGAAAAGGCCATGCCGAGATCATGGACGGCGACACGACGGGCTGGGAAGAGGCGGTCGGGGTCGATGGGTTGACCCGCATCTTTGGATATGTACCCCCGGCACTGCCGCCACGGGATTTCTTTCTCAGTGCCGGCCAGTCGAAGAAGGAGGCTTTCGCGGCAATCGAGAGCGCCATGTGGCGCGGCATCGCCCTGATCTTTTTCGGCCTGCTTGCCGCGACTTTTGCCGCAATAGTAGGGGGGCGCAGGTTTTTGCAGGAACCGATCAGCGGCCTGCTGCACTTTGCTACTGAGTGGCGCAACGGCAATTACGACGCACGGGTCAAGGTGAGAAGCCCCGAATCCGAGATCGGCCATCTGGGAGCGACATTCAACGCCATGGCTGATGCCCTCGCGACCCGTTACGCCGCACAAAAACGTGCGGAGAATAAACTGCGCGAGCTCAATGCGACGCTGGAGAGCCGAGTCGAGGAGAGGACGGTCGAGTTGGCCAAAGCAAACCGAGCCAAATCGTTGTTTCTTGCCAATATGAGCCATGAGCTACGCACCCCTCTCAATGCGATCATCGGGTTTGGGGAGATGATGCATCGCGAAGTCATGGGGCCGATTGGTACTCCGGCCTACAAGGATTACGCCCAGCACATCCACGAGAGCGGTTTGCATCTCCTGTCGCTCGTCGAGGAAATGCTCGATCTCGCCAAGGTGGAGGCCGGCAAGCTTCAGATCGATCGCGTGCAGACCCTGCCGGGCGCTCTATTGGCCGAAAGCCTGGTAATGCTGCGAATAGACGCGGCAAACGCCAAGGTGCAGCTGGTTGTCGAGGGAGATCCGACGGCATGGCCCGCGGTTTTCGGTGATCCGGTAAAGCTGAAACAGGTGTTCGTCAATCTGATCGGGAATGCGATCAAATTCACGCCGGCCGACGGGCGCGTCAATGTCTGGGGCGAGTTCGACGCGTCTACGTTGCGCATCCACATCAAAGATACCGGGATCGGGATCCGCGCCCAGGACATTCCCCTGGTCGTTCAGCCCTTCTATCGCGTCAACTCCGTTCTCGACGGCAAGCATCAAGGCGCCGGCCTCGGATTGCCGTTCGCGAAATCGGTAGTGGAGCTTCACGGCGGCACTCTCGACATAGAAAGTGAGCTCGGTTCGGGAACGACCGTCAGCATCGCTCTCCCCTTGGTATCTCGCTTGGCCGCTGCAGGCAGCGATGCTGCGTGATCGCCGCCGGTGACGGGGATCGTTCGGCCGAGACAGGAACGGGATTGTCGACCCGGTTGACGACCCAGCCGATGACCGCGATTGCCGCTGGGATCATCAATTCCGCGTCAAAGCCGGCAATCGTCGTGACCAGACCGCCGATCATCGAACCGAGCGAAATCCCGAGAAAGAGGGCGCTGTTGTTCCAGGCCAGGATCGTCGCGCGGCGGGCAGGAAACTTGTTGGCAAGTCGGACTTGCTGAGCCGAAAAGAAAAGCTGGGCCGTTGCGGATGAGAGCCCGAAAGCCAAGTTGACGAGCACTTTCGCCTCGAGGGCAAACCGCAATAACAGAAAGCAGAGACCGAGACCTGCGAGGGCAATTGCGGTGGTCGACTTCGCGCCGAACCGATCCGTCATACGTCCGCCAACCAGAATGCCGACGATTGCTCCCCATCCGTAAAACAAAATTGCACTGACGATCTCGCTGGCCGAGTACCCAGAGGAGTCGAGGCCTTCACCGAGATAGGTATACATTGCGTAGAGCGACGCACTCCATATGACAGTAGGAGCGAGCGGGGCGATCACAAGATTGACGGCCAAGGGCGGATACGGGACGGCGGCTGTTTGGGCGTGCTGCTCTTCGCGCCAAACGCAAGTGTTCGTCCAGGCTAGAAGCAGGCTCAATATTCCAAGCGCGGCAAACACTATTTGCCAGCCATGCAGTACGCCCGCCAGCAAGCCTATCGGCGCTCCGAATGACAGCGACAGCAACAGGCCCGACACGACGACCGCCATCCAAGTGGCCCGCTGATCGGACGGCGCGGCGCCCGCGACTAGCGCATATACGGATGGCGACACACCAGCCGCCGTCGCACCGGCGATCATTCTCGCGGCAAGCAGCGCGGCGAAGCTGTCAGATCCCGCGGTGATCAGATTGGCTGCACCGAATGCAATCAGACAATATGTCAGCACTGGGGTGCACCCGATCCGGTCGGCCAGAACACCCAAGAGCGGAGCGCTAACCATGTAGGACACCGAAAACAGTGTCACCATCAACCCTGCCAGACCGGGCTGAATCCCATAGTCGGCTGCGATCATCGGCAGCAGCGGGGAGACGACGAACAGGTCGCTCCCGATTACGAACATTGTCAGCCAGCCGGTCGCCAATTTGGTCAGTGGCCGGACCGGTGCCGCGGGTCGTCGTTCTCGATAAATCATCAGCGTTCGCCGCAAAGGGAAGCTGCGAAACTAAAAAGTCTTGATAAAAAAGCGATTAATCCAATGCAGGCCGTGAGTGTGCAGCGCTCGCGCACTTAATCTTAAGTTTACGTATTGGCGCTTAGTTTCGAGATCAGCACGGGGCCGCGCTTGGCCGCGTCCCGTAATAGCGGCGGCCCGCCCGATAGATGGAGAAGATCGCGTGAGAGATCAGGGCAAGTCGTCCGCCCGGATGGCGACTGATATTCATCCCGGCCTTACGGCAGTCGAGAAACTGCCGAGTACTCTAGCCGCGATGCTCGAGGAGCATCGCCCGTCACGAATGCCGTTCTTTCGAAATTTGGCGGCATTGCCTCGCGGGATCGTCAGCGATCCGTGTTTTCTGGGCCAGATCCACTTGCTCTATCAGTCGGCAATGCATGCGACGCGGGCCGCGGTATATTGCCTGCCTCATCTGGACAGGCCCGCGCTGCGCAAGCGCAAGCTCCAGATCTTGGTCGACGATGATGGCCTCCCGGATGGCGACACCCACCATTACCAATTGACGCGTGCGTTTCTAAGTATTGGAGCGATTTGCCTGCTCGACGAGGAAGAGTTCGGTGAGCCCGGTGAACTCTATCACTACCTCGATGGCGAGACGGCGCACTTTGTGCGTCTCGTGCCAAAACTCTACTCTCGGTCGCTCGGGCCCTGGTGCGCGGTCGAGATGATGTCGGTTGATTGGATGCGGGCGCTTGCCGACTCTTTGTCGGTCCATTTCCCGCAATTTAGGCACGAGCAGTATTTCGCAGATTGCTTCTCCGAGCATGTCGAGGAGCGACACGCTGTCGAGGCGCTGGAAATCACGCAATTGGTTTTGAGAGAACGTCCGGAGCTGCTCGACGAAACGATCCGCGATGCAAAGATGGTGGCGGAAGCGCTTGACGGCGTGTGGATGCATTTGGACCGAATTGTACGCAACGCCAGTGCAAAAGTTTCGCCGCGCTGCGGCCGCGCGGCGGGGCGCCATGGGGCCGCTCCCGCCTTGGCGCAGTCCGTCGACGCGGACCCGCAAGCCCGTTGTTCCGGAGTTACCCTACTCACCAGGGTGGGTTGAGATTGGGCGGCTAGACAAGCGAGATTATTCGTTCGTGGAACCTGCTCATCTCGGCAATCGAGGCCTCGATCTCGGGGCGCTCGAAATCGATATCGATCGCGGCGACACCCAACTCGCGCAGCGCCTTCAGATCTGCCACAATATCCGACGCGCTGCCGGAGAACAGCCGGCGCTCGCCATCTGAAGCCGCTTCCGGCAGTGCCTCGCCGTAGCGCTTGACACGATAGGTGAGCGCTACGCTCGCCGGATCTCGTCCTGCCTCCACCGTCATCCTGCGCAACCGGTCGATCCCGGCACGATATCGCCGCATGGTGTCGAGCAGATGCTTGTTGTTGCTGCCGATTGGATACCAGGCATCACCTAGCCGGGCGGCGCGGCGCAGCGACGGTGTGCTCTCGCCGCCCACCCAGATCGGCGGATGTGGTTTTTGCACGGGTTTGGGCTCGAAAATGATTTCGTCGAATTTGACCCAGGCGCCGTCAATGCGCGGCTTGTCTTCGGTCCACAAGCGCCGCAGGGCGAGCAGGTATTCGTCCGTGACCCGCCCGCGCTCCTTGAACGGCGTGCCGACGACCGCGTCGAATTCCGCTTGCAGCCATCCGGCGCCGATACCGGCGACAAGCCTCCCGCCGGAGAGGACGTCGATTGTGGATAGCATCTTGGCAGCCAGCACCGCCGGCCGGTGGGGCACGACCATCACCGCCAGCACCAGTCGAATGCGCGATGTCTTCGCGGCAATGAAGGCCGCTGTCATTAGCTGCTCATGCCGGCGTTCCGGGCCGTCGCCGAAAAATTCGCCGGTCTCGGAGTATGGGTAGCCCGGGACCCGCAGATTGGGCAGCACGATATGGTCTGTCAGGGTCAAGTAGTCGTAACCCAGCGCCTCGCCTCGCTGCGCAATTCGAACCAGGTTCTCGGGTGACGAAATCGGACCGCTGATCGGCAGGTTGAAACCAATTTGCATCTGTGGCTCCGTGGACCGAAGTGTCGCCGGGATTTGCGTTCCCGACGCGTTAACGGATCGAGCTATGACACCGCCAAAGGGACAGGATCAATCACCTTTCACCCTAGCTGCCGACCCGGCAGACATGCTGCAGGTTTTGTAGTGCAATCGCGACCTTGGTCTCGCCTTCGTTGGCGATGCCGACCGTCACCGACTCCCGCGCCGCGATCTGCCCCAGGCGCGCGCAAGCCGCATTAACTAATTCTTTGGCATCCTTCGCGATGGTTGTGCTCACTGGGCCAACGAAGAGCGATGCACGCCCGCTATTGGCCGGATCTCTATGACGGGCACGCAAACGGTGCAGAACGCAAGAAAATCATCTCGCGTCACGAGATGCGGCTCGTGCGAGTGCGCAGCCAGGGGAAAGATGCGCCTGTTCTCTGTCCCCCTCGTCGGCGCAGTGCTCGCCGCCTGCGCCGGCAGCACTGGTGTTCTCCCAGCCGGACCGGATACCTACGCCGTCACGGCTAAATTCGCTCCGATTCGGGGTGGCAGTCTCGCGGCTCAACCTGAGGCATTAGCGGAGGCGCAGGGCTATTGTCAAAACCAGGCGCGTATATTTCTTCCGGTCCAAATGGGCGAGACTGCGCCGCGCGCCGAGTTCGGCTCAACTGGTTATCAGATCGTGTTCAAGTGTCTACTGCCGGATGATCCAGCCTTGCGTAGGTGATGCGCCGTGGACCGGTTAAATCGTCGGCCCCTTTTCTGCAAATTCCCGAAGTAGCAATGAATTGGTTGGACGCATTAAAGCGGTTTCCGATCAGATTGCCATGATCACTGCGATGAGCGCATCTCGACCAGGACATTGATGCCGCGCGCCGCGGCGACGAGCTCGCGCCAGGTTTCGTCGTCGACGGGCACGCCGTTGGCGACGCGGTCTGCGCGGGTGCGGCGCTCGGGGTCGCCGGGGATCAGCACCGGCTCGTTGGGGTTTGATGGCGGAGAGGCGGTGATGTAGGCGGTCATCGCCGCGATCTCCTGGCGCAGCCATTCGCGATCGATGAGCCGCGACGGGTCGATGACGATCGTCAGCATGCCGTTCGTCGCCGTGCCGGCCCCCTGCCGCTCGGGCCGCATCGTGCCGCTGCCGCACAGCGCTCCCGCGAGCATCTCGCATACAAAAGCGAGCGCATAGCCCTTGTGCTCGCCAAAGGTTCTGAGCGCGCCGCGCGGCTGGCGGTACATGGCCCCGGGATCGGTGGTCTCGCGGCCTTCGCCGTCGACGAGGGTGCCCGGTTTCAGCTGCTCGCCCTTGTTGCGCGCCACCCGGACTTTGCCCATCGCGATGACGCTTGTCGCCATGTCGAGAATGATCGGCCGGTCGGGCTCGGGGCCCGGCATGGCGATGCAGACAGGGTTGGTGCTGAAGCGCGCATCCGTGCCACGCCACGGCGCGACGGCCGGCCGCGCGTCGGTGACGTTGACGAAATGGAACGAGACGAGACCCGCCGCGGCGCACATCTCGCCATAGGTGCCGACCCGGCCGATATGGTGCGGGTTGCGCAAGGCGACGACCGCGACGCCGGTTTCGCGCGCCTTGGCGATCGCGATCATGGTTGCTTCGCGAGCGGCGATCTGGCCCCAGGCGCGCTCGCCGTCATAGACGATCAGCGATCCATTCTCGCTGACGACGCGCCCCTTGCGGTTGGCGACGACGGTCCCGCCCGCGAGATGCTGCAGGTAATTCGGGATCAAGCCGACGCCGTGGCTGTCGTGGCCGCGCAGATTGGCCTCGAGCAGGTGGTCGGCGATGGCCCGCGCTTCGCTGTGGTCACTGCCAGCGGCCTCGAAGACGCGCGATGCAATGCCGTGCAGCTCTTGATGATTGATTACCGGCATGGGCCTTCTCCGATCAGTCGGGGGTTCAGTGGGTATTGAAGCACGATGCTGAGGATCGGTGCATCTTTGTTCTGTCCGCTTGCGTCAAGCCTCGTGCGTCGGCAATCGCCTCCGCCAGATCCGTATATTCCTCACAACTGGTGCCGCATATCCTGTCAGGCCATCCCTTTATTCCTCGCGCGCCGAGGCGGCTATTCGCGAGGGGTGGGCAGGGTACACGCCGAGGATCTTGACCTCGCGTGAAAAGAAGGCGAGCTCCTCGAGCGCCAGGGCCAATGGCCTGTCCTCGGGGTGCGCCTCGACGTCGGCGTAGAACTGGGTCGCCGCGAAGGCGCCGCCGACCATGTAGCTCTCCAGCTTGGTCATGTTGACGCCGTTGGTGGCGAACCCGCCCATTGCCTTGTAGAGCGCCGCTGGCACATTGCGGACGCGGAACAGAAAGGTCGTCACTGTGGGGCTGCCGCGGGGCGGACGCTGGGGCTCACGCGACATGATCAGAAAACGGGTCGTGTTGTGCTCGGCATCCTCGATGTTCTGCTTCAGCGAGGTGAGCCCGTAGATCTGGCCGGCGAGCTCCGAGGCGATTGCCGCGACGGTCGGATCGCCCCGGGCGGCGATCTCCGCCGCGGCGCCAGCGGTATCGGCGGCAACGACCGGCTCGAGGCGGAGCGAGCGGATCAAATTGCGGCATTGCGACAAGGCGTGGACATGGCTCCTTACCGTGCGGATCGTCGCCAGAGTGGCGCCCGGCAAGCCGAGCAGGTGATGATTCACCCGCTCGAAATGCTCGCCGATGATGTGGAGGTCCGAGCCGGGCATAAGATGATGGACATCGGCGACGCGGCCGGCCACGGAATTCTCGACTGCGATCATCGCCAGCGCGGCGCGGCCTTCGCTCACTGCGGCAAAGGCGTCATCGAATTGAGTGCATGGCAACGTCGCCATGTCAGGAAAGACGCGGCGGCACGCCAAGTCGGAATAGGCTCCGAAGGTGCCTTGAAAGGAGATCGTGTGCGCCGGGTCGGCTGATTGTCCCATCGAGCTACTGCGCCTTCTTGGAGAGGTTTGTCGAATGGGTTCTATAGCCAAAGCGCCGCCGGGGAAGCCATCAACATCACGGTTCCCTATATGAAAACATTGCCGCCATGGTGGAACCCGGACCCGCCGGCCGAGTTGAGACAGTTGGTATAGGCGCTCAGTTCATGCTTTCAGACGCCAAACGCACCTCGGACCTCGAACCGCAATCAGCGTCGGTCTTCTCCCGGTTTGCACGCTGGGTCGAACGGCAGGTGGGCCGCTCGGCGACATTCGTGTTGGCGATCGCGGTCGTGGTCGCGTGGGCGGCGACCGGTCCGATCTTTCACTGGTCGGACACCTGGCAGCTCGTCATCAACACGGGGACGACGATCGTCACCTTCCTGATGGTCTTCGTCATCCAAAACACCCAAAGCCGCGACACGGAGGCGATGCAGCTGAAGCTGGACGAGCTGATCCGGGTCAATCAGATCGCGCGAAATTCTTTGATCAACCTCGAGGAAATGTCCGAGGCCGATATCGAGAAGCTGAAGGCCACCTTTACCGCACTGGCGGTCGTCGACGTCCCGGCAAAACGGCGTGACACCGCACAAGCGGACAAGACTGAGGCTTGAGCTACGCCACCGCGGCCTCTGGCCACGCTTTTGCGAGTGAAGCCTCGCGTGCCTCGGGTGTCGAGACGGACGGCTCGCTTGCGACAAACAAGACCGAGCATTCCGCGCGCCTGAGCAGTTCAGCCGGAACCTGGCCGAAGAACAGCTGCTCTCCCGGACGTGGGCTGACGCCCATCACCAGGAGATTGTAGTCGCCGACCTTCAGCTGGCGGAGAATGGCCTCCTGAGGAGTGCTGGTGCGACGCAGGGCGCCTTTTACCTCTACGCCATAAGGGTCGCCGAGCCGCACGATCTCGCGGATGATCGCCTCGGCGCTGCTCATCGGTGCGATCGCGGCGCCGACTTGGCGCCCCCATGAGCGCTGGCTCCTTTGGCGATCCGCGACGTGGAGCGCGGTTACCGAGCCGTGCGAGGCCTGCGCCAATGCGATCGCGACCTCCGCACCCTGCCGTGAAACTGCAGTCCCCGTGACGGGCACGAGGATCTTGAGCCGTGTTCCGATCGTCTCCTGCCGATCGATGCCGCGCGCAATCGCGATCGCAAACGGCCCGCCGAACCCGGCCGGGCTGCGCGCGATCTGCTCGTGAAACGCATCGCCCTCCGAAGCCGGCTCGCGCCCGATGAAGAGCAGCCCGTAGCCCTTTCTCGCTTCGGCGGTGATGGCCTCCTCGCTGGGCTTTTCCACGCGAGTGGAAATCTCCGCTGGATCGACCCCAGAATCCGGAAGGGCCGTTTGGTCGCCCGCCTCGGCGCTCTCGGTGACGACTGTCTTGGTGCGCTCCGCCTGTTCTAGTCCCCCGGGCAGCGCCTCGGCCGTCGCGTAATCCAAATGCAGGACCGTCGTCGGGATCCGTCGTGCGCCGGCAAGGAGCCCGACCAGCCGCGAGGCGAACTGCCCGCTCGGGCTCGCATCGACCGCGACGAGGAGCCGCTCGATATTTGGAACAAAACCTCGGGCCTCGAACTCCTCGCGCGCCAGCCGGGCTTTCTCCTCGGGGCTCATCTTCAGGCGGCCCAATGCCCAGCGCAGCATCGGCGGCATCGACATCGTCGTGACTACGGCCATTGCGACGATTGTTGTGAAAAGGCTCTGATTAAGGACACCCATCGACAGCCCGATCGAAGCGACGATGACTTCCGTTGAGCCGCGCGCGTTCATTCCGCAGCCGAGCGCCAGCGACTCCGCCCAGGTCATCCCGCCGAGCCGGCCGCCAAGAAAAGCACCGCCGAATTTGCCGAGGCTGGCGATCGCAATCAGTCCGAGGGTTAGAAACGCCAGGTCGGGATCGGCGAGCACCGTGAGATTGGTCGACAGACCTGCCAGGCCGAAGAAGACCGGCATGAACAGCGCAACGATGAGTCCGCGCAACTGCTCATCGATGTGCCGCGTCAGGATCGGCGATTGTCCGACGAGGATGCCTGCCATAAAGGCGCCAAGCACCGTGTGGACGCCAATGGCGTTGGTAATCAACGCCATCAACCCGGTGACCGCGAGAATGGCGGTGATGACCGGCACCTCGCTGACAAATCGGTCATTCGTCCAGCGAATGAGGCGAAAGACGAGCCGGCGGCCGATCGTAAAGCTGAGGACCAGAAAAATCGCGGTCCCGAGGAGGCTCTGCGCGAGCGAGGCGGGATCGATCGTACCATGCGCAGCGAGCCCGAAGGTGACCGACATGATGATCCAGCCGATCGTGTCGTCGATGATGGCGGAAGCCACGATCACCTGGCCCACCGTGCGGCGCAGAAAACCGACCTCGCGCACGACCATGGCTACGATTTTTACCGACGAAATCGACAGCGCGGTCCCAAGGAACAGCGCTGTAATCAGCCGCTCGCCGCGATTTGGCAGCATCGTGTCGGGCAGCAGTTCGGCGAGCAGAACCCCGCAGAGGAAGGGTATCGCGATGCCGGCGAGCGAGACGCTGAACGCGGCTCGGCGCGACCGGCGGACGACCGACAGATCCGTTTCCATCCCGGTCAGCAGCAGCAGCAGCAATATGCCGAGCTGCGCGACAGCATCGATCATGGCCTTCTGTTCCGGGCTTGCCGGAAACAGGAAATGTTGGAATCCCGGCCAGAGGGCGCCGAGCACCGAGGGGCCGAGCAGGATGCCCGCGATCAGCTGGCCCATGACCGCCGGTTGGCCGATCCGCTGCATCAGCTCGCCCATTAAGCGCCCGCAGACGATCAGCGCGATGATCTGGGCAAGGAAAATGACCTCGGACGGACCGTGCGTCCCCTGGGTTGCGGCTAACCCGATCGCCGGAACGAGGCAGAACACGAGAACGGGCAGCGTCGGTTTGCAGCGACGAGACACGCGGAATATCCTGTCCGGCTTCAGATCAAATATTCATTGCGCCAATGGGTGTGCGGCTGCAGGCCACCGGCGTGCTCCGCTCGTCTTCTTTCGCATCCGTCGTCTTCCCCACCCCCAACGGGCTGCTTTTTGATCAAAGGCGGCAACGCAGCTCAAGATGGGACGGTGAGGTAACCGGACAAGCCTGGTTCAAAACATGTCTCCGCTGAAATGCGCTACATTCCAGGGAAGAGAGCGTCATGGACGAAGGCAAGCAAATCCCCGAAACAGCGGAACGCGCCTTCTGGTCATGGCTCGGTTTTTGGCTGCAATTGCTGGTTTTGGGGGTGCTTGCAATCATTGGCGCGTTTTTCGCCAGCGCCGCCGCCCGCCCGGGCGACTACGCGTGCGGCCTGATATTGACCCTCGGAGCGACCGCGCTGGCCTTTCTGCGCCTCAAGAGTCGGCTGGACGGCGAGGCAGGGTGGAGCGATTTTCTCTTAGTCCGCGACATGAGGAATCTCGCCGTGGCAATTCCGCTGTTCACGGCGATCGGGCTCGCCGGTTTGTTCATCGCCCATGCCTGGGAGAGCGGCGCCATGCACACGGCAGGGGTCGCCCTCTTCGTGGTCAGCGGCCTGATCATCTTCTTCGATATCAAGCGCGTCTTCGACCACATCGATTCGAACGAGCCGCACTGAGATGCCGACCGTGCTCTCAATCCAATCCTGGGTCGCCTGCGGCAATGTCGGCAACACGGCCGCCCTCTTTCCGCTGCAGCGCCTCGGTTGCGAGACCTGGTCGCTCAATACCGTCGCCTTCTCCAACCATACCGGTTACGGGAAATGGCGCGGGACCGCGGTGCCCGCGAAAGAGATCGCGGATTTGTTCGCCGGAATCGCCGAATTGGGGCTGCTGCCGCGCTGCGACGCGGTGCTGTCCGGCTATCTCGGCGAGGCCGAAGCCGGCTCGGTCCTCCTCGACATCGTTGCGCGGGTCAAAGAGGCCAACCCGAAGGCGCTGTTCGCCTGCGACCCGGTCATGGGAGACGTCGGGCCGGGCTGGTACGTCCGCACCGGCGTCCCGGAATTCTACCGCGACCACGCGGTCGCCGCGGCCGATATCGTGACCCCGAACCGCTTCGAGCTCGAATGGCTGACCGGCAGAGCGGTCGGCACCCTGGTGGAAGCAGGCGAGGCCGCCATGACGTTGCGGGGGCGGGGGCCTGGCATCGTGCTGGTGACCAGCCTCGATCTCGTCCCGGACAGTATCGCGGTTGTTGCCGTCGGAGCCGATGGCGTGTGGGCGGCCGAGACGCCGCGCCTGCCGATCGAAGCGACCGGTTGCGGCGATGCGGTGGCTGCTCTCTTCCTCGGCTGGCTGCTCAAGGGCAAGAACCTGCCCGAGGCGTTGGCCTCGACGATCGCCGCGATCTACGGGGTGGTCGAGGCGACGATGCGCTCTGCGGACGGCGAGTTGGCGCTGGTCGCGGCGCAGGACGAGCTCGTCTCGCCCACCCGATTGGTCTCTGTCCGAAAATTATAGAGGGTTCAAACATGGCAACAGCAGACAAGGTCGCGGTCATCACCGGCGCCGGCAGCGGTATCGGCCGCGCATCGGCGCTGGCTCTGATAGAGGCGGGTTTTGCGGCAGTGCTGGCCGGCCGGCGCCGCGACATGCTCGAAGAAACCGCCGCACTCGCGAGAACGGAGCCCTCTCGCACACTTGTAGTGCCGACCGACGTCTCCGATCCGGCGGCTATTGCTGCCCTGTTCGACCAGGTCAAAGGCACCTATGGCCGCATTGACCTGTTGTTCAACAATGCCGGCATCAGCACCCGCGGCATTCCGTTCGAGGATCTGACCTACGAGCAATGGTCGAATGTCGTCGCCGTCAACCTGACCGGCTCCTTCCTATGCGCGCAGCACGCCTTCCGGATGATGAAGGAGCAGCAGCCGCAAGGCGGGCGGATCATCAACAATGGGTCGGTCTCGGCGCATGTGCCGCGGCGCAATTCGACGCCCTATGTGGCGACCAAGCACGCGCTGACGGGTCTCACCCGCTCGTTGTCGCTGGACGGTCGCGAATACAACATCGCCTGCGGTCAGATCGACATCGGCAATGCCGCGACCACTCGCAACGAGGACACCGCCCGTGGCCGGCTACAGGCCACCGGCCGGGTCGAGGCGGAGCCGCGCATGGATGTCGAGCACGTCGCGCGCGGCGTTGTCTACATGGCCACCCTGCCGCTCGACGCCAACGTCCAGTTCATGACCGTGATGGCGACCAAAATGCCCTATATCGGCCGCGGCTGACTGCGCCGGTCAGCGCATCCGGCATCTCAGTGCCCGGCGGCGTCGGCAATGCCGAGAAAGACCAGCAGAGCTTGGCTGATCTCAAATATCTCGGCATTGTCGAGGTGGCCGATGCGGCCACCGATCCGACGCCGACTGATCGTTATTATCTTGTCGATTTGCGCCCAGGACGGCGCCACAAGCCCGCTCGCCTCACCGGCCGGCAACGCCATGCGGAGCAAGGGTGCATCAACGGCAGTGCTGGTGATCGGGCAGACCGGTAATGGTCCCGTCGAGCCACCGCAAGATCGCCTGCCTTGCGCCCCGCCCGATGCCGATGTCCAGTTCGTGACGTAGATAGCAAACAAGATGCCCTATCTCGGCCGCAGGTGAGCCGGGGTCAAACGCGGCAACGAGCGCGCTCTACCGAAAATAGTCGAGGTCTTCGGCACGCGGCTCCCAGTCGGGATTGGCGGGCCATTCCTTGGTGCGGCCGGACATCTCCTCGCCATAGCGTACGCGGAAGAGCAAGGTGCGCTGCGGCCCATTCGCGTATTCGTGCAGCTCTCCGCGGGGATGGACGACAAACGTCCCCGGCCCGATTTCTATGGTCTCGGTCGGCGTCCGCATCGTGCCGCCGCCCTCGAAACAGAAATAGATTTCGGTGGCGTTGGGGTGGCAGTGATAGGGGCTAGTCTGGCCGGGCTCCCAGCAGGCGATTGTAACATCTCCTTCATCCACCCGGCCCAATACCCGCTCCATATGTTTTTTTGGATCGAAGGCCTGCTCGGCTTTCAGGTTAAAAGCGTGCATTTCGCTCTCCGCGGATGCGCTGTAGCGTTATCTTGGTGCGCCATTATGGGAGGAAGAGATGCCGCAGGCGAGCCGCTTTCGCGAATTGCTGAAGCAGGACGGCATGGTCGTGGCGCCCGGCGCCTATGACTGCATCACCGCCAAGCTGATAGAGCAGGCGGGGTTCACCGCCGTTTACATGACCGGCGCCGGAACCGCCGCAGCACTGGGCTATCCCGATTTCGGCCTCGTCACGATGTCCGAGATGGTCGGCAATGCCAGCCGCGTCGCGGCGGCGGTCGAACTGCCCGTCATCGCCGATGCCGACACTGGTTACGGCAATGAGCTCAATGTCTTTCGCACAGTTCGCGAGTTCGAGCGCAGCGGCGTCGCCGGAATCCACATCGAGGACCAGGAGTTCCCGAAGAAATGCGGGCACCTCGAGGGCAAGCAGATCATTCCTCGCGAGGACTACGTGGCGAAGATCCGCGCGGCCGCCGCTGCCCGGAGCCATGGCGATTTCACGATTATCGCGCGGACCGATTCCCGCGCGGTCGCGGGCCTGGACGAGGCCGTTGCCCGCGCCAACGCAGCCCTTGCCGCAGGGGCCGACATGGCTTTCGTCGAGGCGCCGCAAACATTGGAAGAAGTCGCGGCGGTCCCGCGCGAAGTCAAAGGCCCCTGTCTTCTCAATGTCGTACGCGGAGGCAAAACCCCCGATCTCGATCTGCGCGAAGCCGAGGCGATGGGCTACAAGCTCGCGATCGTGCCCGGCCTCCTGATCAAGAGCGTCGTCGGCATCTGCGACAAGATGCTGGCCGAGCTGAGGACGGCCCACCGCCACCCGCCGCTGGTCAAGGAGATTACCGTCCCCGAGATGTTTCGCCGCTTCGGCGCCGATGAGTGGGACGCACTGCGCACTCGCTTCCGCACGGTCGCGCCCGCGCGCGAAGCGGCGGAATAATCCATGATGTCGGCGCACTCCTGAGAAATGCGAGAATTAGAAGGCGCACAATCCGGAAGCGTTTTTACGACTCCGTTGCTGACTCACATCTGGGCGGACGGTCCGCAGCTCAACGCGCAACTGCGTGACAGCATCCTCAAGCATGCGCGCCGACATCCAGGCACGGGACTGACCAATGTCGGTGGTTGGCATTCTGAACCCGGAACCTTGGAGTTTTGCGGAACCGCCGGTCAGCGGCTGATCCGCCATATGGACGCGATGATCAAGGAGGCGACGCTTCGTCTCTATGCTGAATACACGCGCACGCCCCAACCGCTAAGCTGGATTCTCAGCGCCTGGGCGAACGTCAATCAGCGAGGCGATTTCAACCAATTGCACACGCATCCCGGCGCGACCTGGTCGGGGGTCTATTACGTCGATCACGGCGAATCGAACCCCGACGCCGAAGGCACAGCCATCCATCTTTTCGATCCAAATCCGGCGCGTACCAACATCTTCTTCCCGGAGCTTTCGGCCTCGAATGTCCTATTCAAGCCGGAGCCGGGTTTGATGATCCTGTTTCCGAGCTATGTGCCGCATGCCGTCCTGCCGCATCGAGGCGACCGCCCCCGGATCTCGATCGCCTTCAACGCGCGCAGGGAGCCCTTCCCATGACGG
>JBJMQW010000464.1:0-12740 GCA_045802495.1 Allostellaceae bacterium
GAGGGCGCTCGCAGCTCCTCGTCTACCACTTCATGTTCGGGCCCGACTACACGGCCGGCTGCCCGTCCTGCTCGGCGATCGCGGACGGGTTCAATGGCGTCGCCGTCCACCTGGCCAACCACGACGCGATGCTGTGGGCGGTGTCGCGGGCGCCGCTCGCGAAATTGCAGGCGTACAAGCGGCGGCTGGGATGGACGTTTCCCTGGGCGTCCTCGCACGACAGCGAGTTCAACTTCGATTTCAACGCCTCGATCACCGAGGAGCAACAGCGCCAGGGAAGCTACGAATACAACTACCGGCCCGGGACGGCGCGGCAGCCGCACCGTAGCGATGCGCCCGTCGCTGAGATATCCTCGCGCGCGACACCCGACGGGCCCACCACGTTCGCGGCGATGTCCGGAACCGACGTGGCCACGTACACGCGCGAGCGGCCGGGCATGAGCGCGTTCGCGCTCGAGGACGGCGTCGTCTACCACACCTACTCCGCCTATGCGCGCGGGCTGGACGGCCTCTGGGGCATGTACCAATGGCTCGACCGCGCCCCCAAGGGGCGCAACGAGACGGGTGTCTGGTGGCGCCGCCACGACGAGTACGACAAGGGCTGAGCGATTTTCGTGCGGAGATCCCACGACGCATCCAAAGCCGCGCATTGGCCCAAAAATTGTCCATCTTGTGCTGCATACTTCCGAAGGTGTCGGTCAGGGGGTTTATGGCGAGATCAGGGAGCAGACCTCGCGACACGACTACAATCAAAAGGAGAGTTTTCGCTGCAGACCCGCTGCAGATGCAGCGACGGCCAAATCGTGAGACAATCATTGGTTGCAGGTTGGCGCGGGCCGCTGAGCCGGCGCGTCGGGCAGGGGAGACGGCTGCAACTTGCCGGCCGGGGTTGCGCAACCCATCTCTCGGGAGTACCAGATAAACCAGCCGAGATTTGGGAGCGCTCGTTATGACAGATAGAATTTCGGATATTCCGACGGCCCCCGCCGAGGCGGTGAGCCCCTCCGGCATCAACCACCTCGTGCTGAATGTCCGCGATATCGACGAGTCGCATAAATTCTGGACCGAAATCGTCGGCTTCAAACAGGTCGGTGAGCTGCACCAGCGGCATGATCGGCCGAACCCGCCGAAGATGCGCTTTTACAGCGCCGTCAACGACGGGAAGCTGACCCACCACACCGTCGCGCTGGTCGAGAGCACGAACCTGCCGCCGCCCGCCGAGTGGGTATTGGCCAACAGCCAAGTGGCGATCAACCACGTGGCGCTGACCATGCCGAACCGCGAAGCCTGGCTGAAGCAGCTCGCGTTTCTGCAGAGCCGGGGCGTCAAGTTCAATTGGCGCGTCAACCATGGGGTGACGCACAGCGTCTATATCAACGACCCGAACGGCTACGGCGTCGAGTTCCTCTACGAATTACCTCGCGAGATGTGGGAAAACGACATCGATGCCGGTATAAATTGGCTCGAAAACCTGCCGACCGAAGGTCCCGAAGCTCTGATCGACCGCACCGACACTCCGAGCTTCGGTAAGAGAGAACCTGCCGCCGCCCCAGCGGAATAGGCTAGAGCGTCCCGCGGGCACGGGCACCACGGCCCGGCCCGCGCATTCGGGACCGCCGCCTCAGCCAGTATTCGGCAGATCAGGAACTGCGACTGGCGCGATTAGCGCATACGCGCCAAGTAATAGGAAAATTCCATTAATTGCGCGTCATCGACCGGTTGAAGTACCTCGGCCATCGAGGCGTCGTAGCCCCGACGCGCGCCGCTCTTGTAGTCCCGCAGCGTCTTCAGCAGATAGTCTTCGCGCTGGTCGGCAAGACGGGGCACGTTCTCCCGCCCGGAAAAGTCGGGACGATGACAGACATTGCAGTGCTTCTGCTCGACCAGCGCCCGGGCATGTTCAAGCCGCGCCGGGTCCGCGGGGTCGGCCGGCGGTTTGGGCGCCGGTTGTTTGGCCAGGAAATCCGCAACCGATTGCAGGTCGTTGTCGCTGAGGTCCTTGGCCATTTCGTTCATCGGTTCGGTGATGCGCATCTTTTCGCGGAACATGAATAGCTGGATCACAATGTAGGGTGCCGGCTGCGCGCCGAGCGAGGGCACGTTCTCGATTTCTGATTGTCCTTCGGCGCCGTGACAGGCGAGACACGGCGCAAGTTTCTCCTCGAGATCGGCAGCGAAGGCGGGAAGCGCACTGGTCAGGACTGCCGCAAGAAATAACGTGGCCTTTCCGGTGCGCGCCATAGCGCCTCACTCAATGATGCATGCTGATCTGCGACGGGCTGTAAGTAATGCGGTAGAGCGCGCCGTTATAGTCGTCCGACAGCAGCATCGACCCATCCTTCAGCCATTCGATATCAACTGGCCTCCCGACATAATTGTTGTCCTGGAGGAAGCCCGTGATGAAAGGCGCGATCGACTTGACCGTCCCGTCCGGGTTGAGCCGCGCGACGAGGACATCACCGCCGATTTTTTTGCTCTTGTTCCACGAGCCGTGGCGAACAATGAAGATGGCGTTGCGGTATTCCTTTGGGAACATCTTCCCGGTGTAGAACCGCATGCCGAGCGGTGCACTGTGCGGCCCGAGCTGTGCGATCGGGCTGGTGAATTCATTGCAGCTGCGGCCCCAGCCGAATTGGGGGTCGGGAATGTCGCCGCCGTCGCAATAGGGAAAGCCGAAATTGTCTTGGCCGGGATGGAGCATGCGGTTGAGCTTGTCCTGCGGCTGGTCCTCCGAGAGCCAGTCACGCTGGTTCTCGGTGAAATACAGCACTCTCATCGTCGGGTGCCAGTCCATGCCGACGATCTGACGAATGCCGCGCGCCACCACTTCGGCACCGCTACCGTCCAGATTGATGCGGCGGATCTGTGCGTGACGATCCGATGGCATGCAGATGTTGCACGGCGCGCCAATGTTGAAATAGAGCTTGTTGTCCGGCCCGACGGTCAGGAATTTCCAGCCATGCGGGGCGTCGCTCGGCAGGTCGTCATAGATGACGGTCGGCTTGGGCGGGCTGTCGAGCCTCTCCGCGACATTGTCGATCTTCGAGATCTTGTTGATCTCGGCGATATAGAGGGTGCCGTTGTGGAGGGCGATGCCGTTTGGCGAGTTGAGCCCCGTCGCGATGGTCTTGACCTCTTTCTTCCCATTCCCGTCGGTGATCGCGTAGATGCGATCAAGCAGCCGCGTGCTGACGTAAATGTTGCCCTTGTCGTCGATTCTTAGCGAGCGGGCATTGGTCACCCCGGCGGCATAGACCTCCGCATTGAAGCCTTTTGGCAACTTAACCTTGGCAAGAGGCAGCTTGTCCGCCGGTGTCGCGATCGGCGGCGATGCGACCGGCGCCAGGTTCGCAACCGCCGGGCTGTCCGGTCGGCCCTGCGCCCAGGACGGCGGCGTGCTCGGTGGCGCAGCGGTGGTTGGCGCGGGTGGAGCGGCCGCCGGCTGCTGCGCCCAAGCCGGCGCTCGGGCGGCGAGGGTTGCCGCGGCAAGTGCTGCGAGCAACAGGCTCGGTAGACGCGATCGGACGATGTACATGCGTTCCTCCCTGACCGAAGCATTGAAAATCGTGGCGTCCGTGCGGCCGGACGACCTCTCAATGAATAGCGAACGGGGGTGAGTTGCAAGCTCCGCTGGCGATTCGGTTAATCGGGGGCAAGGCCGCTTGTCGCGTACCGAGAAGCCTTCGCGGCCGAGAGCGTCTGGCAGGTTACAGCGGGGCGAGCAGCTCCACGTCATCATTCTTGATGCTGTTTACGCGTTCGCTCACTGGAGTAATGGTCATCCCGCTGGTGTAAGGGATGAGCAGCTTCTTCGCCACAGTAACGGGCGCAGTGAGCCAACGCTGATAGTCAGCGGACGGAATGATCGCCGGCATGCGCTCGCCGATCTCACTGATCAGCTTGTTTGCTTGCGTCGTAATGATCGCAAACGTCTCAACTGGCTCACCAGTCTCGGGTGTCCACGTCTCCCATAGGCCTGCAAACGCGAGCAGGCCTCCATTCCGTAGCGCGATCTTGTATGGCTGCTTCTTCGCGCCCTTGGTTTGCCATTCAAAATAGCCGCTCGCCGGCACGAGACACCGTCGCGTTTGAAAGAGCGTGCGGAACGCCGGTTTGTCCTCGATGGTCTCGGCAGCGGCATCGGCCATTCGAGCAGCGAGCGAGAGATCGCGCGACCACGAAGGGACCACGCCCCAGCGAGCAATATGGAGCTCCCTGGCCTTTCCAACAGCGGTCACGATCGGAGAATGTTGCGTTGGCGCTATGTTATAACGCGGCACCAGCTCGGGTACATCCTCGATTTTGAAGACCTTTTTGATTTCAGCCGCCCTCGCGGCGAGATAAAATCGCTGACACATGCAGAGAATATAGCACCGTGTCTTGTCGTCGCCGAAGCGGCATGGAGCGCGAAGGCGAAGAAGGCCCGGGTCGTGGCCTCATTTCTCGCAGGCCGCGGTCAGGTGAGGCAAGCAGCTCCTCGACCGGCGCGCCGTAGCTTCGCTGCAAAATTGGCGGGTTCGGGCGGCGTCTCAAGTGTGAGTGGCAAACAACTCCATCAATAGTCGCGCGTGAAAGGTGAGCCGCCGCAAACAACATGGAGCTCAATTCTGCGACGTGGGGAGAGCCGAGCGGACCAATGCATGGCCAATCTCCGTTGCCATCCGGCGTTGGCGTCAAAAATCCGTCCGCATCGCAATTTTTGTCTCCGGCTGCTTACGTTAGGTCTATGGCTTCGAAATACTGGCGCAGTGCACGGAGAGTGATAGACATGTTGAACGAGATCCGACAGGAGAGGCGGCGGATATTCGAGCGGCTCACGCATCTCGATGTCGAACGGCAGAAGCTAAGCGATCAATTGAATGAGCTGGAAACTGCGGAACGTGTTCTAAATGGATTCGGCAGGAAATCACCCGCGACCAGACAGCAAACGAAACGACGCCAAGCAGCGGCCGCGCCAATGGAGAATGGGAAGCGCCGAGCGCGCGGTCACCGCGTAGTCTCGGGCCTATCGCTGAATGATGCGAGCTTGAAGGCAGTGCAAGCGCACAGCAAGGGCGCCAGCGCCAGCGAAGTCTTGAACTATCTCACACGCAAATTCGGGATGGTGGTCCGGCCGAACCACCTCGGCATGGCGCTGCAACGTCATCGCCGGGCCGGCCGCCTCGAAGCCCGTGATCAGCGCTGGTACCTGGCGTCCTCGGCATAGAATGAGCGGTCAGGGGTAGCGCCTGCCCGGTTGGCAGGCTGCCCTTACGATGCATAGCCCCGTAAGGGGACGGCGCACGAGCTGACATCTGCCAGAGCGCCACCTTTACTGTCGGCTGAGTGACTGGGTCAGCGGCGGCGCTTGTCGCCTTGCACTCGGTGCAGTCGGCGCAGAATATCGCGGCATGATCACCTTCCTCAGCCGGCTCAGGCGATCACCCCGGGCGCCCGTCTGGATCAAAGCCCGCGATCTCGCGAAGCGCGTGAACATCGACGCTGCGGTCTTGGTCCTCGATGTGCTCGGTCCCGACGAATTTGTGGGACCGCTTGGTCATATTACCGGGCAGTGAACTTACCCTTGAATGAGCTTCCGGGCACTTGATCCAGCTGGTTGATGACAGCCGGCCCATTGTGGTCGTCTGCAAGACCGATCGTCGCTCATCGATGGCGGCGGAGCGGTTGCGCGAGGCCGGGTCGTCCAATGTGTCCGTGCTGCGAGGCGGAATGGAGCAATGGCGTGCGCTCGGCTTGCCTGTCGCCTGAGTAGGTTCGAAGTGTTCGATTGTAGCCAGCTGTTCCACGGAAGGAGGAAGCGTGCCGAGCGGGGTGGGCAACAAACAGTTGACCCAGCTTATCCCGCGACTGCTCAGGCGGTGAATGTAAAACTGCTGCCGGTGCCGCAGAGTACGAGCTTTTCCGGCATTTCCTTGCCGGCGAGATCAATGAAGTTCTGCCCGCTGCAATGCATCGGCATCACGTGATCGAGATCGAACTTCTTCAGCTCGGCCATGACCTGGCGCAAATAGTCGTCGGGCGCCGGCGCCAGATGAAAGCCGCCGACGAGCGCGTAAATCTTTTCGACGCCGCTGACCTCCTGAGCACGCTTCAGCGTGTTGACGATCCCGCCATGCCCGCATGAGGTGATCACCACCAACCCGCGATCGCCGAGCCGGAAACAGGTAGCATGCTCGTGCCAGTGCTGGTCCGGCTGCGGCTTGCCGGCCAGCTCCTCCGCGGTGAAATGTTGGCTCATATAGGCATTCGCGTCGCATCCTAAGCCATCCTTGATCCCAACCTCAACCCAGGTATTGGGCAGCACGTGCTCTATACTGGTGCGCGGAACCGCGCCGGTCGTAAAAGCGTGGCCTTCGATGACGATGGGATCCTCCGACAGCACGGTCTCGACGTTCAGCGCTTTGAGTTTGCGGCGATCGAGCGTGTTGAAATCAGCGAAGCCACCGTCGGGTCTGCGAGAGAGTCGGTGACAGAAATTGTCCTCGCCGCCGGTATAGAGGCGCAGCGCGCTGCGCATCTGCGCTCGCCGAGCTTCGAGGAAGCCGATCAGCCCACCGTAATGATCGAAATGCCCGTGGCTGAGGATCAACGCATCCACTACCGCCGGGTCGATTTTCAACAAATCGAGATTGTTGGTATAGACGCTCGGGGTGAAGCCGAAATCCAGTAGATAGCGGCGCGACTCGACGCCTCTCGTGGTTTCGATGTGCAGCGCGAGCCCCCACTCGCTTTCGAGCGTCTTGCCCTCGGCCGCGGCAGGAAATCCAGTGCGCTGGACGGTGAGACCGGGACGCTCCAAAGGACCCAGAAAGATGTTGTGCGAGTTGTCGGTAATTTCCCGTATCACGACGCGGTCGACCACCGGTGCGTCGATACGCGGGGTCGTCGCTTGCGCGGACCGCCCGACGCGGGCGGAAACCAACGCGCCACCCAATGCTGCGGTGGTCTGCAAGAAATGCCTGCGATTCAGCGACGACACGTGACTCTCCCTGTCCATTGGCTTAGCGGCACGACCGAGCGTATGGTGAATTGAAGCCACACTTCTTTACAATTTGCGAGTCCTGTCGTCAGCACCGGGTTTTCCGCCGTTAGGCGCAACAGCCCCAATATCCTTTTACGAGGAGCCGGCGGGCTTTACGACAATCTTCCCGGTCATATACGGGTGGATCGAGCAGAAGTAGTCGTATTCACCTGGAGCAGTGAAGGTTTGTGAAAAAGTCTCGTCGGTGTCGACCGCTGCGGATTTGAACTTCCCGTCCCTCTCTCGCACCGAGTGTGGACTGTCGTCATCATTTTTCCAGGTTACCGTAGTGCCCGGAGTTACGAGCAGTGTCGCTGGGGTGTACTGGAAATTATCGATCTTGACAGCGATTGGGCCTCCCACTGCCGCACCTGCCGAAGGCACTCTGGGTGTGATCGCGACGAGCGCCGCCGTCGCACCCAGAGCGCTGAAGAGTAATGCCGCTTTCGGCGTCATGGCCGGGCCTCCCTTACGCGCCGAGCGGCGCTTCAATAAGGGCGAGCGGGCTTTTTCCAGGGACGTAGTTGACCGTCCGCACCCCGAGCACCGAGTGCAACTGCTCGGCAGGCACTTTCATTGGTCCAGGAGAGGGGGCTGTCCCAGGAGACGGCTGCGGGAATGCGGTCGACCTCGCGGTATGGAACGAGACATTACCCTCGACCTTTTGCTGGATCTGATGGATGTGGCCGTTGAGCACGGTCACTGATCCGAAGCGCCTCAGATAACCGAGCGCGCGAGGGGCATCTTCGGTTCCCCACCCCCATTCCTGGTAGATCGTCCATAAGGGCAGATGCGCGAGGACGACGATCGGTGTGCTCGCCGACAGCCCGCTGACGTCCTTTTCCATCCATTCCAGCTGGTCGTCGCCGAGCTTGGCGAGACCGGCAGATTTGAAACCCGGCGCGAAGTCGAAGACGTTGATCAGCGCGATGAAACGCACCCCTCCGTAATCGAAGCTATACCAGCCCCTGCCTTTTGTGCCCTTGCCGTAGCGGTCCAGATACGCCTTGCCGTTGTCGGCGTCGGCGACATCATGCTCGCCCGGTATTGCAAAGACCTTTTGCTTCAGCGCCTTCATCGCCTGATCGGCATCGTCGAATTGCTTGTCTTTCGACAAGTGAGTGATGTCACCGGTATGGATGACGAAGGCAGGCTGCGCCGGCATGGCGTTGATCTTGGCAATTGCCTCCTGAAAGGTGCCGAGCGCATCGGGATTCGCCGGTTTGTCAAAGCCGACATGGCTGTCGCTAATTTGCAGGAAGGTAAAGCCGCTCCCCTGCGGCTCGGCGGCCAAAGCGTCATCGACCAACCCAAGCGAGCGCGGTACGCCGCCGCTCAAACCCCATAGCACGCCAGTTCCGACCCAGCTCATACATTTCAAGAGCCCGCGCCGGTTAATGCGCGCGGTATCCAATGCCTCGTTTTGGTCGCAATCGGCCATCTGATTCTCCCGAAGATGTGGTGCACGTAGCGCCGATCCAGACCGGTAGGCCTGCGGGTTTATTCCCGGGTTTCAATCTCTACTGCGGCAATTCAATTCCGCTTGCGCGGGGCGGTGAAGCTTTCTAAACGACGAAGGCTGCCTGCGTGCAGTGTCCGAGAGGAAAGAAAATGATGCGGTATTCGGTGTGGCTGTCCGCGTTGCTCTTGCCGCTATCGGCTTGCGGATCGACCGGCTCCGGTCCCTCGGCAAACTTGATCCTGAAAAACCCCACCTGGGACCACGTCAATGTCGAAGCGGTGGTCACGAAGAGCCCTGATTGCGACAAACGCGAGGCTTATGTCTCGACGCAGCAATTCGTGATGACCAAAGGTCGCACGCAGCGCATCGAGGCTCCCAACGCCGAGAACATCTGCTGGCGGCATGATCGCAATCCGAACAACCCGGTCGCCGGCGTCTGGTCAGGATGGAGCCGGGTCACCTTGTTCCCCGGACAGTCGACGGAGACGGAGCTGTAGGGTCCGAGCGCCGTCGCCGGATGATCGGCTATCCCCAATAACGCCCGCTGCTGCCGATCGCGACGACCACAAGGCCGAGCACCAGGTTGATCGTCACGATCTTACGGATCTGGCCCAGCTGACGACCGCCCTCGGCCCAGTCCTGGCGGGCCACTGCTGTTTGGAAGCGGCGCCACGGCGCGAAATAGAGGTGGAAAAAGAGCAGCATCATCAGGATGCCGATCCCCTGCATCAGGTGGATATGAATGCCGACCCGGCTCAAGCCGCCAAACACCGCAAACACGAGCGTGTAGCCGCTCACCAGCAGCAAGACGATCGCGGCGATCACCCAGGCAAAGAACCGGCCGAGGACGCGCGACCACAGCTGTAGTCGCGGTCCCGTGTCGAGAGCCGCGGCGGCAGGCCGCAGCACCTGATGCGCGAAGAACATGCCGCCGACCCAGACGACTGCGGACAGCGCATGAAAGATCAGCGCGAGTGTCGCGATCGCTCCCGTGCCGGACATCCCTTAGTCGCCATAGGCCGGGCTCGTACGGGCTAGGCCGCCGAACGAATCGAGCAGGCGTCCGCGCCAGGCGGCGACCGGGTCGTCCACCGCAACGAGCTCGAAATCGCTGATCGCCCGCGCCCATTGAAAGGCGCCGAAGACGATGTAATCGGCATAGGCCGGTGCATCCCCGGCAAGGAACTTCTGACGCTCAAGCGTGCGGCGCAACGGCATTAGGCTTTCCCGGAAGGCGGGTAGTCGGGTCTCACGGTCTTTGACGACCTCCTCGAGACTGCGCCCGAACCGCTCTTCGCGCGAATGGCGAAAATAAGCCTGATCCTGCGGCGCGGCATGACGGCAGATGTCGAGCACGACAAACCCGATTAAACCCGGCTGCAACACAGTTTCGGTCCAGTTCTGGATAAACCGGGTCAAGGCTCGCGCGGCCTCCCCTCCGAACAGCGCTGGACGCTCCGGGTATCGGCTTTCAAGATAATCGGCAATCGTCGAAGAATCGTGCACGACCTCGTCGCGGTCGACAATGACCGGTACGCGGCCGGCATTCGGCCGGGGCAGCTTATCCTTCTCGGTAAACCGCCAGGGTACGGTCTCGACGTCGAGACCCTTATGTGCGAGCGCCATCTTGGTGCGCCAGCAGAACGGACTGAAGCGCCGGTCTGCCTCCGCGCCGGCAAGATCGTAAAGAGTTACGGCCAAGGGCTCCTCCGCCATGTCGGGTGATCCGTCACTATGACTGGATTGCCCATCGGCGGAAAGCGTCCGGCGGTCCGATTACCGGTCGCGAACAGAAACAAGCCTACCGTCGGCAACGACGGACCGCTCTGGACTTCGCCATGCATTCCAATTGCAGCCGTGTCGATACATGAGCAGCTCCACTGGATCACTTGCCTTTCGGCGCGTTTCAGCCGCTTGAGAATCTCGGGGCGACTGAATCGATCCCCAACGCCGCCAACCTGCCATAGCACTAAGCTTCAACGATCTCTTTGCCTTGCAAGATATTCGTCGCAATCAAAGCGGGAATTGTCAGGGCGGTTCGACGCCCATAAGTGCTGCCCCGATGAGACGCTGTCGCTCGCTGAGTGCTTGGCATGCCGTACGGGATGGATCGTCTCCCGCACATCCACAAAATACGGTGCAGGATAATACGAGCAATTTCAGTCCATGGTTTATTGCGACCGACTCCAAAAACCTGTGATTAGGCTTCATAAAAATCATGCGGGCCCCCTGCTTGCCGAGCCGCTACGAGCATCGCGACCGGTTTCGTGCCTGGCTACCGGACTGCCTTCGAAACGTCGGTAGCTGCCAAGCCAAGGCGCTACCGGCCCCTGAACAGGCGGACCGCAAGGGAACAATAGCAATGCACGGCGGAGCCTGTGGATGTAGGATGGCACGTGCAGAAGGAGCGCCATGCAGACCCGACCAGAGCGGAGACTCGCCGCTATCCTTGCGGCCGATGTAGCCGGCTATTCGCGCCTGATCGGCGTTGACGAGGAAGGTACGCTCGGGCGCTTTAAGGCGATCCGTGCGAATTTGTTTGATGGCAAGATCGCCGAGCACCGCGGCCGGATCGTCAAGACCACGGGCGACGGGCTCCTAGCCGAATTCTCCAGCGTTCTCGACGCGTTGCGTTGTGCGACCGAAGTGCAGGCCGGTATGCCTGAACAGAATGGCGGGGTTCCCCCCGAATTACAGATACAATGGCGCATCGGGATCAATGTCGGGGAGATCGTCGTCGACGAAGGCGATATATTTGGCGATGGAGTAAACGTCGCAGCCCGCCTCGAGAGCTTGGCTCCGCCTGGCGGGATCTGTGTCTCGGCCCGAGTACACGAGGATGCTGCAGGCAAGATCGATGTAGCTTTTGAAGATTTGGGTGAACAGTACCTCCACAACATCACACGGCCCGTTCGGGTGTACCGGATCGGCACCGGCACCGGAGTCGCGTCCCGTCCATCGCTGCCACTGCCGGACAAACCGTCGATCGCGATATTGGCGTTTACCAATATGAGCGGGGATGCTGAGCAAGAGTTTTTCGCCGACGGGATATCCGAAGACATAATCACAGTGCTGTCAAAGTCACGTTCATTGTTCGTCATTGCTCGAAACTCAAGCTTTACCTACAAGGGCAAGGCGGTTGCGGTCCAAGACATAGGACGCGAGTTGGGCGTGCGGTATGTCCTCGAGGGCAGCGTGCGAAAGGCCGGCAGCCGAGTGCGAGTGACGGCGCAGCTCATCGACGCAACCACCGGCGGGCATCTCTGGGCGGAAAGATACGATCGGGATCTCGCCGATATCTTCGCCGTACAGGATGAGATCACCGCCCGCGTCTCCGAGGCAATCCAGCCGGCGCTCGAGCGCAGCGAACGAGAACGCGCCGCGCGCAAACCTCCCGACAGCCTCGACGCATGGGAAAGCTATCACCGCGGCATGTGGCACTTTGCCCATGTCGATGCGGCGGAAAACGAGAGGGCACGAGGCTTCTTTCGGCGTGCTATCGATCTCGACCCGCGATTTGCGGCCGCGGAGGCCGCGCTCGCCCTGACTTATCTCAACGAGATTACGCTTTTTCGGTCGAGTGAGCGGAAGATGATCATTCCCCATGCGCTCGATCACGCCGGGCGAGCAGTCCAATTCGATGCAACCGATGCGGCGGCTCATGCCGCAATGGCGCGAGCACTGTGGATGTCGGGGAGGCACGCCGAAAGTCTTGCGGAGGCGGATCTGGCGGTCGACCTGGATCCCAATTCCGCGGCAGCCCACGGCGCCCAAGGCGGCGCCCGTCTCTGGGGAGGGCGGCCTCGCGAAGCGATCGAGCCGCTACGGACAGCAATGCGTCTCAGCCCCTTCGATCCGCTCTTCCCGTTATGGCTTCATTTTATGGCCAGAGCGTATTATTGGGCGCAGGACTATTCTGCCTCGATTGCCGCGGCGCGCAAGCTACTCCATTCGTTGCCGAACTTCCGACAGGTCTACAACACGTTAATCGCGGCGTTGGGGCAAACCGGCCAGGCCGATGAGGCGCATACGGTGATGGCCGAAGGTCTCGAGCGGTTTGGGCCGGGTTTCCGACTCTATATGGCGCTGCCTTTGAATGAGCTTCTGGAACTGCGCTCGGAGGATCGCGATCATTTGATCGCCGGTTTTCGCGGGGCAGGGTTGGTCGACTGAAATTGCCGTCGTGGCTTTCGCGGGTGTTGTAGCGAAGCCGTCTCAGGGGGACCACGCTTGCACACAATTTTTATTCTGAATGGC
>JBJMQW010000465.1:0-15912 GCA_045802495.1 Allostellaceae bacterium
AGCATCGTTGCTGACGGCACGCCCGTTCTCTCCTCCCGAAAGGGCGGCGGCATATCCGGAGAGATGAGGGCCCGGTTTTTTGCCAGCCCGTTGTTGTGGGTCGGGCTATTGTTCGTCGCGCTGCTGCTGCATATGAACGAATTGCGGCCGGTCGTGCGCTGGGCCTTTCCGGGCATCGAACCGGTCATCTATCAACGCAGCAGCTTTCCTGCCTTGTTCCTGTCGCATCTGGGGCTTGTCGCGGCGGCGAGCGGCGCGGCGATCGTGGTTGGTGTTTCACTGGCCTACTTTGTGACGCGGCCGGCCGGACACGATTTTCGGGCAATGGTCGATGCCATTGCCACAGTGGGACAAACCTTTCCGCCTGCTGCGGTTCTGGCAATCGCGGTTCCGATCGTCGGCTTCGGGCCGCGCCCGACGGTGATCGCGTTGTTCCTCTACGGTCTCTTGCCGGTTGTCGAGAATGCGATCGCCGGCCTAGAGGGGGTGCCGCGCGGGGTGCTCGAAGCTGCGGACGGGCTCGGTCTTTCAGCTTGGCAAAAGCTCCGCGATGTCGAATTGCCGCTCGCCGCGCCGGTCATGCTCTCGGGCATACGCGTCTCAGTGACAATCTCTATCGGGACGGCGACCATCGGCTCCACGGTCGGCGCCTTGACGCTCGGCACGCCGATCTTTAATGGACTCGTCGCGAACAAGCTACCCTTCGTTCTCGAAGGAGCCGTTCTCGTCGCACTCTTTGCTATCCTCACCGATATGCTGTTCGCCCGCCTCGAGCGATGGCTACGGCGAGATGCAAGCGACGCTATCAGCGGAAGAAATCAACGAGAATCCCGAAAATGAAGACAGTCACCCCCGTCCACAGCAGTAGCGCGAGCGCGGTATGAGCCCGCGGTGACCCCGATACCGTCCGATAAAGATGGGCTGCTCGAAGCATACGCATGTGCGCCGCTCCTCTGTCACCTCGGGGATTAAGCATAACGGCGGCACCACGTCGATGTCGAACGAATTTGCGCCCGCGAAGAGCCCGGGAGGAGAAATGAAAGGGTTTTTGGTCGCTGCGCTGACAGCTTGCGTTGCCGCCGGCGCGCGCGCCGAACCGCAGACATTTCTGATTTACGATTTCACATTCGAGAACGGAGCGGTGCTGCCCGAGCTGAGGGTCGCTTATGAAGCACGCGGAAAGCTCAGCGCGAGGCGTGACAATGCAATCCTGTTGGTGCACGGCACAAGCGGCGACCGGCACGCCTTTGATCCGCTAATCGGCCCCGGCAAGACCTTCGATACCGACAAGAATTTCGTCATTACCGTCGACGCCATCGGCGGCGGCGATTCATCGTCGCCGAAGGACGCGCTGGGCCAGGATTTCCCGCGCTACACGATCCGCGACATGATGGCGGCGCAACATGCGTTCATCACACGTGGGCTCGAGCTGTCGACATTGCGGGCCGTCGGGGGCAGCTCGATGGGGTCGTTCGTCAGCCTCGAATGGGGCATTCACCACCCCGAGATGGTGCGCAGCCTGATCCTTCTGGTGCCGAGCCCAAAGGCCGAGCCAAACTTCCAGATGATTATCGATTTGATGACCTCGGTCATTGCGCTCGACTCGGAGTGGCAAGGCGGCCGATATGCCCACAACCCAGTCGAGGGGCTCCGACTTGCCGGCATGCTCTATTACCCGTGGGTCGTAACGGCTCCGTATCTCGACCGGCTTCCGGCGAAACGGCTGGCCAAAGACATCGAGGAGAGCGCCCGCTCGTTCGCCAATTGGGACGCGAACTCATTGGTGTTGCGGTATGCGGCGAGCCGGGCGCACGACGTCTCGGCTCCCTTTGGGGGCGACATGAAAACCGCGCTGGCGCAAATAACCGCACCGACCCTTGTCCTGCCCAGCGCGACGGATCGGCTTCTCGGGCTCGAGGGCGCCCGCCGCATCCGCGACGGGGTCAAACAGGCCAGCTATGCCGAAATTCCATCGGACCTCGGCCATCGTGCCGCGCGTCCTATCCCCGGCTCGCCCGAGACCGACTTCATCGATCAGCAGATTCGAACGTTTTTGGTGAGGACCGAGTAGTTCTAACGTGTCCGAGCTTCGGGCGTCTCAGGACGGGCTTCGGCTCGCCAGCATCCAACCCTTGCCGATTTGGCTGAGGATGGGCTGATAGGCTTCCGTTGCGAGCCTTAGGCTGAGCTCTGAAAGCTTGGCAGAGCTGCCGACCAGCCTTTCCAGGCTGCTGTACGTAAATCCGGCATTGACCGCGACCGCGTCGGACAGCGTCTTGGCCGCGAGCATCTGCGTAGCGGTTCGCCTGACAGAGTCGATCTCCGAAAGCGCCAAATTCGCCATTTCGGCGCTCAGGGCCTCCAGCCCTCGCGAGAGCGCGGCCTGCGATTGGGCAAGTGCGGCGAGCGTATCACGGCTGAAATGCGAGGCCTCGTTGGCCGTCATTCGCTGCGCTATCGGGGCGGGCGGGGCTACCCTCGTTGACGGCGCCGCATCGGCAACGGCGCTCGCGGCATCGAGCGCTATCTCTGCCGGCTTGGCCGTCGCAGTGGAGACTTGATCCGGCCCGGACGGTTCGCTCAAAGGCTCGGCCGGACCCTCAGCGATAGGGGCGCTCATCAACGGCTCACCTTGTTCGGCCGGAGCTGTGATCGGTCTGGCCACGCGCGGAGCGCGTCTGCCTTTGCTTTCCATCATCTGACCCTCGTTGTATCTGCGGCAGATCTGCTGCGCCGCACAAGTCGTAAAATAGACAAACCAGCATCGCTTCTCAACAATTATTGTGCGTCGCACAAACGATTAGGCCGGCTCGACGCAGAGCAGGGTATTGTCGACCCCGGTTACCCGCACATGCGTTCCGGCGGGAAGATCCGGCCCTGCGATGAGCCAAACGGTATCGTCGATTTTGAGCCGCCCACGGCCATTGACGATTGCGTCATCCAATGTGAACAAGCGGCCGACATGATACTCCGCCCGCCGGTTGAGGCGTCCCTCCGATCGCGGCGATCGCGTCGGATCGAATATCATTCGACCGAAAATCACGCTGGCCACGGCGAGCGCTGCAAAGATCAGCGCTTGATGCTCCCAGGGGAGACTGGGCGCAAGCCAGGCGATCGCCGCGACCCCGAGCGCGGCAGCAGCCAGCCAAATACACACCATGGCCGGTGCGGCGACTTCGACGACGCCAAACACGGCGGCCAGGACCAGCCAATGCCAGAAGGGCATCAGCGTTGCTCTGCCGGTCCGGCTACAGCAGCATTGGGCACGCTCCGCGCCGCGCCGAAGCTCTCGCGCGCGAGCTCGGCTATGCCCGCCAGGGATCCGATCATCGATGCGCTTTCGAGCGGCATCAGGATCACCTTTTGGTTCGGCGTGCCTGCAAGCCGTCCGATCGCGTCGATGTAACGTTGGGCCACAAAATAGTTGATCGCCTGGATGCTGCCGCGGCCGATCGCCTCCGATACGGACTCTGTCGCCTTGGCCTCCGCCTCGGCCTGCCGCTCGCGCGCTTCCGCTGCGCGAAAGGCGGCCTCTCGTTGTGCTTCGGCGGCGAGGATAACGGCTTGCTTCTCGCCTTCTGCCTTGAGCACGGCCGCCTGCTTGAAACCCTCGGCCTCGAGCACATTGGCGCGCTTTTCGCGTTCCGCCTTCATCTGTCGCGCCATGGCTGCGACCAGTTCCGGCGGCGGCGCAATGTCCTTGATCTCCACCCGCTGCACCTTCACCCCCCACGGCGTGGTGGCAGCATCCACTACCGCGAGCAGCTGGGTGTTGATGCGATCGCGTTCGGACAACAACTCGTCCAAATTCATCGATCCCATGACGGTCCGGATATTGGTCATCACCAGGTTGAGGATCGCCAGCTGCAGATTGGTGACTTCATAGGCCGCTTTTGCTGCATCCAGCACCTGATAAAAGACGATGGCGTCGACTGTCGCAGCTGCATTGTCGCGGGTGATGACACTCTGCGACGGCACGTCGAGCACGGTCTCCATCATGCTGATGCGCATCCCGATGCGATCGACAACCGGGACAATCAAGGCAAGACCAGGTTCAAGGGTGCGGACGTAGCGGCCGAAGCGTTCGACCGTCCACTCATTTCCCTGCGGGACCGATTTGACTGCCAATCCGACAAAAATCAGCGCGAACAATACGACGACGAGGACGAAGACGGAGAAGGCGCTGACCATGGCTCGTTCCACCAACCGTTGCTTTCTGCATAAGGTCTTATCACACCCCGCAACGGCGTGATCAGTCCGCCTTGCGTCACTTTCAGTGGAATCGCCCATCTAATTTGCGGCATTTGATGCTTTTGCAGTCGGCAGCATGGACAGTAATAAATTACTTCTATAATCTACATTGCGATGATTGCACGGTATCGCTGATGCCGTGCGGTCTCACGGGGGAATGGGGGGTGGAAGTGATGGTTTTCAGGAACACGGCGCCCGGCGAGCCTGGCGACGCCGCCAATCCGTTGCGAGTGCTGGCCGGTGCCGCCGCCGGCTGTGCCGCGTTTCTGCTGGCTCTCGGGGCGGGGCCTGCCGAGGCGCGGCATTCCGTGCGCTATCATGCGCATGTCCGGCATGGGGCGCCGATCGACCCGGGCCGGGAAAACGAATCGATCGTGATTGATGCCGACACCGGTCGCGTCCTCAGCGAGATGAATGCCGACGCGATCACCTATCCGGCCTCGCTGACCAAAATGATGACGCTTTATCTGACCTTCGAGGCGCTGAACGCCGGGAGACTCAGGCTTGATCAATATCTCCCGGTATCGGTCGAAGCGGCGAGCAAGAGCCCAACAAAGCTGCGTCTCGTCCCCGGCGATTCTGTCCAGGTGCAGGATCTGATCCTCGGGGTCGTTACCAAATCGGCGAATGACGCCGCCGCGGTGCTCGCCGAGGGGATGGCGGGCAGCGAAGCGGCTTTCGCCGAGCGGATGACTCGCAAGTCTCGTCAGCTCGGGATGACCAATACCGTCTACCGAAACGCATCGGGCCTGCCCGATCCCGAACAGCGGACCACAGCGCGCGACGTGGCGCAGCTGGCTCTTGCCCTACACCACGACTTTCCGCGCGAATATCGCTATTTTTCAACGCGACAGTTCTACTTTCGCGGTAGGTTGATCACTTCGCACAATCATCTGTTGGAATGGTACGAAGGAGCCGATGGGATCAAGACCGGCTATATCGGCGCGTCTGGTTTCAATCTCGCTGCATCGGCCGTCCGCGATGGCCATCGCCTGATCGGCGTTGTCATGGGCGGGGCGTCGGCCGGCTCGCGAGACCGCGAGATGGCTGCGCTATTGGATCAAGGTTTTGCGGAAGTAGGGGTCGCTCCGACCCTGGTAGCACGGCGCGAGACGGGGCCCACGCCGGCGCCGCAGGCGCTCGGCGACGCGGATGATCCACCCACGGCGCCGGCGCGCCCGCGGGAGAAGATCGGCCAGCTGACGAAGGCGGCGGGGAAGATTGCGGCCCATCTGTCACCGGTCGCCAAGGCGGAGGCTGCCTCGATGCCGCATCAGCAGCGTGGAGCGCCCGAGAGCGACCGCTGGGCCATTCAGCTGGGCGCGTACCGGGCAGAGAGCGCGGCCGAGCAGGCGGTACGATCCGCGGCTGGCACCGGCGCCATCAAGGGCAAACCGGTGCAGATCGTGCAGCCTTCGAAATCCGGCAAGAAGCGATGGTACCGCGCGCGCCTGCTAAACTTCACCGCACAGGAAGCGCAGAGCGCCTGCGCCGCCCTGCACAAGAAGAAGCTCGCCTGCTCGGTCCTGTCGCCGGGTGCTGTGAAAGTCGCCGCCACTCGGTAGGAGGACATATCGAAATCCGCGCAAGCGCTCCCACGCAGAGGGAGCGGCGCGGAGTTTCAGGCCTCGGGCAATTCGACGCCACTGGCCGCCAGCTCACCGGCGAGCGTCTTTTTGAGCCGGGTTAGACCTGCATCGGTTGCCGCTTCGGCACGAGCGACCAGCACGGCCTGGGTGTTCGAGGCGCGCAACAACCACCAGCCATCGGACGTGCGCACCCGGACGCCGTCGATATCGGTCATTTCGGCACCGGCTTGACGCAGGCGTTCGCGGACCTCGCGCACGACCGCGAACTTCCGCTCCTCCGGGCAGGCGAAACGCAGCTCCGGCGTGTTGACCACGGGCGGCAGCTGATCGCGCATTTCGGCGAGGCTGAGGCGGCCACGGGAAAGGATGCCGAGCAGCCGCACGGCGACGTAGACCGCATCGTCGAACCCGTAATAGCCATCGGCAAAAAAGATGTGACCGCTCATTTCGCCGGCGAGCGGCGCATTCAGCTCGGCAAGCTTCGCCTTGATCAGCGAATGGCCGGTCACGGCCATCACCGGTTGCCCACCCATCCGCGCGATTTCGTCGAACAGCACTTGACTTGCCTTGACGTCGGCGAGGATCGGTGCTCCCGGATGGCGGGCCAGCACGTCCCGCGCCAGAACCACCATGAGTTGGTCCCCCCACAGGATCCGCCCTTGCGAGTCGACAACGCCGATCCGGTCGCCGTCGCCGTCGAAAGCGATGCCGAGATCGCAACGCTCACGTGCCACCGTCTTCTGCAGCTGAACCAAATTCTCGGGAATGGTCGGGTCGGGATGATGGTTGGGAAAGCGGCCGTCGATCGCTTCGTTCAGCAGGATGTGCGTGCCCGGCAGTCGTGAGGTCAGCGCTTGCACGACCTCGCCGGTCGCTCCGTTGCCGGGGTCCCATGCCACCGTCAACGGGCGGTCGCCGCGATAGTCGCGTGCCAGCCTCGCGACATATTCGTCGCCGATCTCATGCAGCTCGATGCGGCCGGGTTCACCGTCTTGAGGCACGAGCTGCCGCGCCGTCTCGCCCAGCTTTTGGATGGCCTCTCCGTAAAACGATTTGCCCTGAAAGACGAGTTTGAAGCCGTTGTAATCGGGCGGGTTGTGTGATCCGGTCACCATGATCCCGCCATCGACCCCGAGCGTCGCCGCCGCGTAATAGAGCATCGGCGTCGGCCCGCGGCCGATCCGCACGGCATCAGCGCCCTCGGTCGTCAGGCCTTCTACCAGCGCCGCTTCGAGCTCCGGTGAGGTCAGCCTCCCGTCGTAGCCGACGGCCACACGGCGCCCGCCGGCTGCAGTGAGCATCACGGAAAAAGCGCGTCCGATCGCCCGCGCATCGGCGGCCGACAAGGTCGTCCCGACGACCCCGCGGATGTCGTATTCCCGCAGAATGGTCGGGTCGAATATGTGTGACATGAAAGCTCCGGGTCAAAGATAGGAGGTCAGGATCTCGCGCAGGCCCGCGCCGAGCTCCGGGTGGTGCAGGCCGAGTGCCACCGTAGCTTCGAGAAAGCCGAGCTTGTCTCCGCAATCGAAGCGCTTGCCGTCGAAGCGAAACCCGTGAAACGCCTGGCCGTCGTCGATCAGCTTTGCTAGCGCGTCGGTCAGCTGAATTTCGCCGCCGCTACCCGGCTCCGCATTGGAGAGATGACCGAACACCTCAGGCTGAATGATGTAGCGGCCGATGATAGTCAAGGTCGACGGAGCTTCGGCAGGCGCGGGCTTTTCGACGACGCCTTTTGCCCGTACGAGGCTGCCGTCGTCCGAAACGATGTCGAGCACGCCGTATCGCGACGTGTGCGCGCGCGGCACCTCGATGATCGCCGCAAGATTGCCGCCCGTCTTCCCATAGGCCTCGACCATCTGCGCCAGGCAGGGCTTGTCGCAGACCATCAGATCGTCGGCGAGCAATACGGCGAAGGGCTCATCGCCGACCAGCGTCCGGGCACACCAGACGGCATGGCCGAGGCCGAGCGGGGTTTGCTGCCGGGTATAAGCCATTTGACCAGGCTCGGGCAGCCGGGCTTCGAGCTCGGCGAGCAGCTCGGTCTTGCCGCGCTCACGCAGCGTGGCCTCGAGCTCGATGGCGCGATCGAAATGATCGTCGATCGCACTCTTTCCCCGGCTCGTGACAAAGAAGAACTCGTCGATGCCGGCCGCCTTGGCTTCTTCGACCGCGTAATGGATGAGCGGCTTATCCACCACCGGCAGCATTTCCTTCGGCATCGCCTTGGTGGCCGGAAGAAAGCGCGTTCCCAGCCCGGCGACGGGAAAGACGGCCTTGCGAACAGGTTTGTGCATGAACCCCTCGATTTACGCCCCTTGGCGGCTAGGAGCGATTTTACGCCAATGTGGCGGCTATCAGGTAAACGGAAGATTGATCTGGACATTCCCGGTGCCGCCCGAGCGCGAGCAGCCTGCGAACAACGAGTCGGGCGGTTGCCCAATCACCGCAGGCCCGCCTCAGCCGCCGCTACGGCCGCCATCGAAGAGAGGACGTCTGCTTCGTTCCCCCCATTCGGGGAGCGTCAAGAGATGCATCATGATTGCCGCCGCCACAGCGACATTGAGCGATTGCATCCGGCCGCTGCCGGAGATCGCCACAACCTCGTCGCAGTTGGAAAGAGTGGCGGGATCGAGGCCGGCTTCCTCATTCCCAAAGACCAGCGCGACCGGCCGGCTGCCGGGCCGCCAGTCGGTTACGGGCGGCCGTCCGAGAGCGGTACCGACGATGTGATAGGACGGGCGAAGCTGGCCGAGAGCAGAGGGGAGCGGCGCGCGGAATAGCTCGACGTGTTCGAACCCTCCTTCCGCCACGCGATAGCTGGCATCGGAAGGTAGGGCCTGTTGCGGATGGTCGGCCAACAGGACACGATCGAGGCCGAAGAATGCTGCGCTGCGGACGATCGCGCCGAGATTGTGCGGATTTCCGACGCGATCGAGGACCAGCAGGGGCTTCCCGTCCCGAGCCCATTGCCGCGCCATTTCCGGAGTGGAAGCGGTCACCGGCCGTGGGCGGGCCACCGCCACGACGTCGCCATGAAGGACAGTGCCGGCGACCCGCTCCAATTCTGCCTTGTCGACCTGCCGGAAGGGCTTTCGTTCGCCGGCGAGGATCCGGCAGAACCGGGCGACCTCGCCCTTCATGCCGCTCCCGAAGAACAGGCGCTCCACCCGGGCGGGATCGCGATCGAACAGCGCCTGAACCGCGGCGAGGCCGCAGACGCGCAGCAGATGGCGCTCATGCGGGCGGCCGGCCTTCATTGCGTCGGCGCGCTGACACCCGGGGCGGCATAGAGCTCCGCGGCATCGCGGGCGAGGAGCGTGCGCGCCTGAGGCCGCATGTAGACCATATGACCGCCGTCATAGACGCGCAGACGAATACTGGCCCGCGTCGCAGCTGGTATCTGCAGCTGGTCGACGAGCCAGCGCGATGCGAGATAGGGCGTCACCAGATCATAGCGCCCGTTGACGATCAGCACCTTTGTTCCGGGGTGCGCGAGCAAGGCCGCTTCGAGCGACGACATTGCCAGGCCCTCATTACCGTGCTCCCGCTCGCCCTGCCAGTTCCATTGCTGCGAGATGTCGCGCGGGAGCACGCGATACGGGAGGTCGGTACGCACTCCGAGCGCGTCCGCAAGATAGATGTTGAAGGCGGCTCCATAGGCGGCGACCGCCGGCTGCAGCACCGGATCGGCAGCCCGATCGCCATCCTCCGGGCCGGCTGACCGGGAAACCTCGCTGTCGTAGAGGCTGATTACCTCACCCTCCTTTCGCCGTATCTCGCGGGCGAAGACCTGGCGCGGAATGCGGCCGCGATACCGGCGTACGATGTCGGGCGGGACCCCGGCAATTTCGGCGACCTTGGCGATGAACGCGTCGCCTGCTGGCGGCTGCCCCTGCAAACCGGCCAGCCCGACCAGATAGTCCGACAGCGCAAAGCGCTCGGCCTCGGCTGTATCGCGACCGGCGGTCGCAGCATAGGAGGGCAGCATAAAGGCGGTGGCGAGGAGGTCACGCTCGGTCTGATGCAAGGCCGACAAGTCGAGCGCCGGCGAGATCAGGACGAGGCCGTTCACCGTCACATCGACGTCGCGCGGAAGGCTCTGCGCCATCGCTGCTGCCCGGAAGCCGCCATAGCTCTCGCCGACTAGAAAAATGGGCGAGCTCCAGCGCTGATGACGGGTCAGCCAGAGTCGGATCGCCATGTTGAGAGAGGCAATGTCGGCCCGCACGTCCCAAAACGGCTTGTCCGGGTTCTCCTCCTTGCCCTTCCCTCGACTGAACCCGGTGCCGACCGGGTCGACAAAAACGAGGTCGGTAAAGCCGAGCCAGGTTGCGGGGTTGTCGACAAGGCGAGCCGGCGGGCTTGGCACCGCCCCGCTTTCCGGCGTCTCCATGATCTGTGGTCCGAGAGCGCCAAGATGCAGAAAGACGGAAGCGGCGCCTGGGCCCCCGTTAAAGACAAAGCTCACGGCACGCTGATTGCCGGGACCGGAGTCGGCGAGATAAGAGGTGGTGAATATCGACGCGGTGGTCGCTCCTTTCGCGTCGGTTACCAGCAGCGTCTCGGCGACCGCTTCGTAGTCCAGCCTCGCGCCGCCGATCATGGTCGAATGGTGGGTCGCGACGCGCGCCGGAAGGGCACCGTCCGGCTTTTCGTCGGCGCGGACCCCGACGGCGACGCAGATCATCACCAGGGCGTAGACGGTCGCGATAAATTTGGTCATTAAACCTCTCGAACCAAAGTGAGAGGGCCTGGTCGCACAGCGAACCAGGGCCGCAGTCCAGTGGATGGCAAGCGAGGATCATATGCCGAGTTCCGCCCGCGTCGCGCTAATTACCGGGTGCGGTAAGCCCGTCGGCATCGGGAATTCGACGGCGCGTGCGTTCGCCGCAGCCGGGGTGACCGTTGTTGCATCCGATGTGGTGCCGACAGGCGTCGCCAACGAGCACAACGTCGCAGGCGACATGGACAGCTCCTGGGGCGGGGTCGACAGCCTTGTCGAGGAGCTCCTGCGCAGCGGCCGAACCGCTTCTTCGACCTTGGGTGATGTCAGCGTCGAAGCGGATGCGGGAAAAATGGTCGAGGAGGTTCTCCGGCGCTACGGCCGTCTCGACATTCTAGTCAACAACGCCGGCGCCCCGCAGGGCGCCGATCGCAACGAGATCGAAGATGTGCCGGTCGAAGCGTGGGACCAGACGATGGGCGTCAACGCCCGGGGCGCGTTCCTGATGTCGCGCGCCGCTGTTCCTGCAATGCGCAAGGCGGGGTGGGGCCGCATCGTCAGCGTGTCCTCGAAGGCGGCTTTTCGGCCCGGCAAACGCCGCGCCACCTATGCCGCCTCGAAGGCCGCGATCGTCGGCTTCACCAAGTCCCTGGCTCTCGATCTCGCCCCGTTCGGCATTACCGTCAATGCGGTCTGCCCCGGTCCCATCCGCACATCGCGCGCGATCAGCACCAACCGGCGCGAATACGGCGACGATCTCGAAATCGGCTTTGCCGAGCGTTCCAAGGCCATACCGATCGGCCGTTTCGGCAGTCCCGACGAGGTCGCCGCCGTCATCGCCTTTCTTGCCTCCGATCAGGCCGCTTTTGTGACGGGTCAGGCGATCGGCGTCGATGGAGGATGGTAGGCTTGGGAGGCCGCAAGCTAGCGTCCTGATCGGGAAATTGAATGGATTTGGGGCTGCCCTTTCTTTCCCCGCACTCCCGGTGAAGGCCGGGATCCATCGCTCCGGCGTTACGTGAAAGCTTTATGCCGCGGAATAATGGGCCCGGATTCCGCCGGGGAAGCGAGAAATGGGCACGAATTCTCACACGCTGTTCCGCCGGAACTGACGGAATCTTCGATTTCGCGAACTTCCAAATCAGGACACTAGAGAAGGGCGGCAGCGCCGCGCAGCTGAGCCACGGTTGCCGAGTTTAGGCCAGCCGGGCTAGGATCGTCGCGGGCGGCTGAGCTGCATGAGCGCGAGACACTCTGATGAAGAAGATCGAGATATCCGCTTATGGCGCGCCGGAAGAGGTCGCGCGGTGCGTCGACGTGCCGGATGTCGGCGAGCCTGGACCGGGCGAGGTGATCTTTGACGTATTGGCGTTTCCGATAAACCCGGCGGACGTTTCGTTCTGCCGCGGCAGCTATCGGTTGCGGCCTCCATTGCCTGCGACACCCGGGGCTGAAGGCGTTGGCCGGGTCGTTGCGGTCGGTGCGGGCGTCACCGGTGTGAAGCCGGGGGACCTTGTGATCAATATGCAGCGCGAGAATTGGGCGCAGCGGCGTCGGGTGCGCGCAGAGGAAGCGATCCCGATCCCGTCGGGGCTCGATTTGTCGCAGGCGGCCATGCTGCGCATCAACCCCCCGACCGCGCTGTTGCTGTTGGAGGATCATGTTGCGTTGGCACGCGGGGATTGGGTCATTCAGAACGTCGCGAACTCGGCGGTCGGGCGGCACCTGATCGTTTTGGCGAAGGCGCGTGGTGTGCGCACCCTCAATGTGGTGCGTCGGGACGATGTTGCGGGAGAATTGCGCGACCTCGGTGCGGACGTCGTCTTGAAAGATGGTCACGACCTGCCCGAGCGAGCGCGGAGCGCCGTTGGCGGCGCGCCGATCCGGCTCGGCATCGATGCCGTCTCGGGAGATGCTTGCCGGCGCATCGGCGATTGCGTCGCCGAGGGCGGCGTCGTGGTGAGCTATGGCTCGATGTCGGGCGAGAACCCAACGATGAGCCGGGCAGCCGTTAACATGCGCGGCGTGGCCCTGACCGGCTTCAATCTCGGCCGCGGTCTCGCCAAGCGTACCGGTGAGCAGATCCGGGGAATTTATGCCGATCTCGCAGCCAAGGTCCGCGACGGCGTGCTCCGAGCCCCGGTCGATGCGACCTATCCGATCGAGGAGATCGGGTTGGCGCTGGTGCGTGCGCAGCAAGGAGGTCGAAACGGCAAGGTGCTGGTGCTGCCCAACGGACCGCTGTGACGGAGGAAGAATGACCACGACCGGCCACCAAGACCTGATCCTCGATCAGTTCACCCGACAGGCGGCGCTCTTCAGCACCGCCGCGCCGATCACCAACGAAGGCGCGCTGCGGATGATCGTTGAGGCGGCTGGGGCCGCGCCGACCGACACGGTGCTCGACGTCGCATGCGGCGGCGGCATCGTCGTCTGCGCCTTCGCACCGCACGTGCGCTCGGCGACGGGCATCGATATGACCCCGGCAATGCTTGAACAGGCGCAGAGCTTGGCGGCGGAAAAAGGCCTGACGAACATCGCTTGGCAGCAGGGCGATGTCGCCACCTTGCCCTACGAAGACGCGAGTTTCACGATCGTCGTCACACGATATTCATTCCACCATTTTCTTGATCCGCGTGCAGTCTTGCGGGAGATGATCCGGGTGTGCGCTCCGGGCGGGCGGATCGTCGTTGTTGACACTTGCGCGTCCGAGGATCCGGCAAAAGCAATCGAGTTCAATAGGCTGGAGAAATTGCGCGACCCCTCGCATGCGCGCAACCTTACCTTGACTGAGCTGAAGGGTCTCTTCACAGAGTTCGGACTTCACGAGCCGCAGACCAGCTTCTACGAATTGCGCGACGAGGTGAAAAACCTGCTCGCCCGCTCCTTTCCCAATCCGGGCGACGAGCTGACGATCATTGACCTGTTCAAGCGCTCCGCCGTGGACGATCGGCTCGGCATCCCCATCGAGGTCGACGGGGACACGATCCGCTATGCCTATCCGGTAACGATACTCGCGGCGCGTCGCCCCGCCGCATGACCATTCCGGCCCCCTTCGAACGCTATGAAGGGGAGGTTCTGCCGGAATGGATCGATGCCAACAATCACATGAACCTCGCCTATTACGTCGTCTTGTTCGACTACGCCACCGATGCGCTGTTCGACGCCATCGACATTGGCCGCCAGTACAAGGACGAGACGAACCATGGCACCTTTGCGGTGGAGACCCACACACTTTATGAGCGCGAGCTGTTGGTCGGCGATCGCGTTGGCGTCCGTACGCAGATCCTGGGGACCGACAGCAAGCGTTTGCATCTCTCGCACGAAATGGTCACCACCGCCGGCCGGGCCGCGGCGCAGGAGCTTATGTACCTGCATGTCGATCTCGCGACCCGCCGGGTCGTGCCGTTTCCCGGGGTCGTGCGGAAGCGCGTCGCCTCCGCGGCCGCGTCACACGCCCATCTCCCCCGACCGGACTGGGTCGGTCGCCGGATAGCGATGCCCGGTTGAGGGGCTCACTCGGCCGCCTCACGCGCCTCCTCGATCAGCGCGACGGGGGCGAGCTCCAACAGCACTGCCGCCTCGGCCTCGGGCATCGTTTCGACGCTGAGCAGCTTCTTGTCCACCGCACGGCGGCGGACACCCGCATCCGCGATGACCCGCTGGGCCTCGTCGAGCTTCTTTTGCACCTTATCGAGGATGCCGCCGAACTTTTCGAACTCGGTTTTGACAGCGGACAACACCTTCCAGACCTCGCTTGACCGCTGCTGGATCGCCAGGCTTCGGAAGCCCATCCGCAGCGAGGTCAACAGTGAGACCAGTGTCGTCGGTCCTGCCACCATCACATGGAAGTCGCGTTGCAGCGCGTCGACCAGACCGGGTCGCCTCACCACCTCGGCGAATAATCCCTCGGTCGGCAGAAACATGACGGCAAACTCAGTGCTGTGCGGCGGCGCGACGTATTTTGCGCAGATTTCCTTGGCGGCGCCGCGCACCCTGCTTTCGATCCCCCGCAGGGCGGTCTCGGCAGCCTCGACCTCGCCGCGCTCGGTGGCTTCGACGAGCCGGTCATAATCCTCCGTCGGATATTTCGCATCGACGGGCAGCCACACCGGCGCCTGACCGTCGCCCGGCAATCTGACGGCGTACTCGACGCGCTGGCCGCTGTGCGGCCGCACCTCGACATTGCGCGCATACTGATCCGTTGAAAGGATTTCTTCGAGGATGTTGCCGAGGGCGACCTCGCCCCAGGTTCCCCGCGATTTGACGTTGCTGAGAATGCGCTTGAGGTCGCCGACACCGGTCGCCAGGACCTGCATCTCGCCGACGCTCTCGTGAACCTTCGCCAATGAATCGTTGACCAGCTTGAACGATGCGCCGAGGCGTTGCTCGAGGGTTCCCTGAAGCTTCTCGTCGACGGTTTGCCGCATCTGTTCAAGCTTTTGGGTGTTTTCGGACCGCAATACGTCCAAACGGCCCTCGACCGTGCGGCGCAGGGCTTCCTGCTGGGTTTCCGAAGCCCGGGAGAGCTCGGCGACCGCGACAGCGAGGCGATCTCCCAATAGCCGCAAGGTTTGCTGCACTTCCTCGCGCAAACCTCTGGCGTTGGCGGCGGCTTCCGACTTGGCTTCGTTGAGGCGATTGCCAAAGCCGTCCAACTGCACCCCTTGCCCCGCCGACAAATCCGCCATGGCCTTGCGAAGGTTGTCGGCCAGCGCGGCAAAGGCGCCGATCACCTCCTCCCGCAACAGCTTGGAGCCGGTGGCGCTCTCCTGACGCCCCCGTGCGAGCTCGTCCCGCAATCCCTGCTCCATTTTCGTGATGGTGGTCTCGAACCCTTGCGCCCGCGATGATGATTCCACACGCCGGAGCCGAACGAAAATCGCCAGAGCGAGCGCAACTCCGGCCACCGCGAAGGCTAAGGTCAATGGGGGGAGCGCTTCTATCGGCATGCGCAGCTCCGACCGTGCGAGGGTAGCTCGCGGCAAGGTCGCGAGCTCAGCGTCGAGGCCGTCCGCAGAGCGTCTCGCGCCGCTGGGTTAGAACAGAGAGCGAACATGGGGTCGAAACTAGCTCAGGCAAACCGTCGGTGTCGAGAAAATCCGCGGTTAATCGAGCTATCTTGTTCCTTGCAGTGATTTTCACTGCTTCGGCCAGCTGGATTTGCAGGGGTCGCGCGAGCGGAACTCCCGAATCACTCGCCAGGCAGGTGACCAGTCTAAACGCCGATTGTTTTCACGGCGCCGCTGTCCTAATTCGAGGTGCTGGAGACGGGGACCGGTGGAGAGCACGACGGTGACGGATATGATCGAGCGCGCTTTGGACGCGATCCGGTTTGGACCCGAT
>JBJMQW010000466.1:0-7073 GCA_045802495.1 Allostellaceae bacterium
CGAGGCGATGCTGGCCAATTTGCGCCAGCACGTCACCTCTGTCCTCTCCCACGTCGAATTGCACGTGCAGCCACAGCCGGCCTATGCGATGGCCGGCCCCGAGCCGGAGATGGCGATGGCAGAAGAGCGCGCCACGGGCACCACCGGCCGCCCGCTGCCGCCGCCCCGCACCCAGCGCCGCGCCGCCTCTGGCAACGGTGCCGACCGCGGCGGTCCGCGCCCGGCCGGCCCCCGCGCCCCCTGGGCCGGCACCCCGCGCAACGCCCCCTGCCCCTGCGGCTCCGGCAAGAAATTCAAGCACTGCCACGGCCGGGTTTAGCCAAAAGCACGGCGCAGCAAAGGCCCGAGGCGCGCTACTACGAGGGCAGCAGGCAGCTCCTCAGATACGGCGCGCGACGGACGATCAGCGCAACGTCGCCCGCGGGCAGTGCCGCGAGATCACAAACGCCTGCGCCCCCGTGGCAACCTGCTAGTGATGATGAGCGGGCGCGAAGGGCTGGATGTTGACCGCTTCGCCCATGGCAATATAGCCGGCATGGTTGGGATGGAGGTAGTCCCACGGAAGCTGGGTGAACGTGCTGTTCGGCAAATACTCCGCCAGCATGTTCCCAGTAGCTGGGTCGAGCGTAGCCGCGTCAAAATCTTCCACGCCGTCATAGAGCCCGGAGCTGCGAATGAAAGCGTTGAGGACCATGCGGCTGGCGTCACGCCCCGGACCGTTATCGCCCATATCAACCCCGCTGATGCCCAGCGCAGAGGTCAATGTCCCAGCATAGACCTTAATGCCTCTGGCGTGGAGGCGGCCGACGACGTTCTGATATCCGGCAATGATTGCGTCTGTCGCCGTGCCGGCTCCGATGTCGTTGATGCCCTCGAGCCAAATCACATGCGTCAATCCCGATAGCCCGAGCACGTCGCGATCGAGCCGGTCGACCGCAGCCGGGCCGGCAGCCGAATTTGCTACAGCCGGGTTTACGACTCTATTGCCAGAGATGGCCTCATTAACAATGCTCATTTTGTTGCCGTAGGCATTGTGCAATCGTCGGGAAAGCGTATTCATCCACCGATCATTGATGTTGAGGGTCGAGTGGGTGCCATCCGTGATCGAGTCACCGAACGCGCAAACGACTACCGTGTCCGACGGGGCCATGACGTCCACTGCGTCCAGGAAAAACCAGGAGGTGGTAGTGTATTCAAACGCTAAGACGTCAAGATCTCCCGTGTGATCGCCGCTTCCGGGCGCGGTGATATACGAAGTCACAAATGCGCTACTGTGATAGGTCATCGGGCCGCTGTCGCCTTCGACTGCGTAGCTGACCGCCAAGTTGCGCCCTTGCACAGCTGGATCGTCGGCAGCCTCTACCCAGGACAGTCTGACACTGTCACTGAAGATTTCTTGGCCAGGCGGAATCGTCACCGACTTATTGCCGCCGAACGTCACCGGCGTAACAGTACCGTCGACGAGGTTGCCCGAGTATTCCTGGAGCGCTACTGTTACTGCGCTGAAAGTGACCGGCAGTGTTCCGAAAACGTTCGAAAAACGGAACCGCATCTTTTTACCCCAAAGATCGGGTTTGACAATGGAGCGGAAGGTCTGGTCGGTGGCCCCGGCAGTGTTTGCGTCAGGAAACGGGAAGCCGAGATCGGGTTGAATGTTGGCCGGAGCGAATGTGGTAGGCGGACCAGGTGGAGCGGGCGCAACGGGCGGAACGTACTGAAAGAATGTTGCCGGAGCGGTGGCCCAGCTGGCGACCCAGCGCTGGCCCGGTTGGTGGTCGTCCGCGAAGGCGATCGGACGACCCGCGAATGTGGTGACTGTGAGCGCCATTGCGAAGAAAGCAGTGCCCAGCCAAGAGTATTGCACACGGGCATGACGACTTCCTCCCTCTTGCATATTCCTTATGCCGGGATGTTAACCTTAACCGAGTCGCTGCTGTCAATTCGCTTCAGATGCGCAGAGAGTGCTGCTGCCTCAAACCCAGATGCGCACGGTCGGAATGTCTAGGGTGAGGCCGCGCGAGAATTCGGAAAATATCTTGATCGGCAGTCGGCTCACTTTCCCGCGCCTCCGCGCCGATTTATCCCGCCCGGTTTCGTAGTCAGGTCCAGTGAAATTGGGGTGGACCCGCACCCGTCCCTGAATTCCAATGGATTTTCAACTGCCAACCGGACTTACCCGTCTGCAGTCGATTTCGCGCTACGCCCTCGGGACGTTGGCGGCGGGAAGCCCCGATGAGGAGCGGTCGAGGTTTCAGGTTTTAGGGTTTTTAGCTGCAGATTGGCGGCAGATGTAATGACGGGTATTTATTCAGCTTCAGATTGTGGACGTGGGAACCCCGAAATGCTGCATCCAGGTCTGTTATCGTGGGCCCTAGCTGGGAATTCGCGCGTTTTTTGGGTGTCCGATGTGGTATTGACACCGATGCGACCCGATAACGAGGGGAGGAGATTATGCGGCGCGGGGTAACGAGTTCATTACTGGTCGCAGGGGCGGTTCTCGCATTCCTTGGCATAGCACCGGCCGCGGCTCAGAAACAGACCCTGCACATGGCCTATTGGGCCGGGCCGAGCCATCAGATGGTGCAGACCCTCGCGGCCTGGATCAAGACGATCGAGGAGGCCTCGGGCGGCAATCTCGTCGTCGAGATCGACAAAGCGGCGCTAGGAAAGATGGAGGGTCAGTACGACCTGATCAGGAACGGCGTGCGCGATCTCGGCTGGGCCGTTCCCGGCTATACCGTCGGGCGCTTCGATCTGCTGCAGGGAGCCGAGCTACCGCTGGTGTGTCCGAGCCCGGCCGTGTGCAGCCCGATCGTGTGGAAATGGTACGAAAAGCACGGCCTTGCCGCCAAGGAATTCACCGATACCAAGCTGCTCGTCACCTTCATGGGTGGGCCCTACGGGATTCATACGGTCAAGCCGGCGAAGACCCTTGACGAGATCAGGGTCCTGAAGATCCGCGCCGCTGGCCCGAGCCTGCCGATGGCCAAGGCGCTTGGCCTGAATGCCGTTCCGCTGCCCGCTACAGAAACCTATGAGGCGGTCCAGCGCGGCACCGTCGACGGCTCGGTATTTCCGTGGGAGGCGATGACGAGCTTTCGATTGAACGAGCTGCTGAAGGGCCATCTCGAGGTTCCGGGCGGGCTCGGCGCGCCGTCTTTCGTCATCGTCGCCAACACCAAGGCATTCGACAATCTGACCCCGGAGAACAAGGCGGCGCTGATGAAGGCGAGCGGCGAAGCCGGCTCGGCGCTGATCGGCAAGGCATGGCAGGCGGCCGACGAATATGGCCGCAACGACGCCAAGCAGAAAGGACAGGCCATCGAGACCCTTCCGGCAGCGGAGTTCGAGCACTGGAAGTCCTTGCTGCAGGTCGTGACCGATGACTGGGTCAAGAAGGTCGATCAAAAGGGCTACGACGGGCGCAAGCTCCTCGATGACCTGGAGGCGATGATCAAGTCGTCATCGAGCTGACGTAGCGATGACCACACCCCTAGGGGATGTCCTTGGCCGGGCGAACGGGCGGGTCGCGATGTGGCTCGCCCGCATCGCCGCCGTTGCGTTGGCGGTAATTGCGGCGGTGACGTTTGGCGATGTGATCGGACGCTACTTTTTCCATGCGCCATTCCCTTTCACGGTCGAATTCACGCAAATGGCGATGGGCCTCGTCGTGTATTTCGGCGTCGGTCTTGTCACCCATGAGGACGCGCATATCAGCGCTGATTTCCTCACCCTCCGGCTGTCGCCGCGGCTGCGTGCGCTGTTTACGCTGGTGACCAACCTGTTGGCTCTTGCCTTTCTCGCTGTCGTGGTGTGGCGGCTGTGGCTGCAGGCGGAATTTCTGCTCGCCAAGGGCGATACTACAATGGTCTGGCAGGTGCCGCTGTGGCCGATCGCCTTCGCGGTCGCAGCCGGCAGCGTGCTCTTTCTGACCGGCGTCGCCCTGCACCTGGCCAATGCCTGGGCGGCGCTCTCGAACCCGCAGCGGGCGCCCGCTCCGACCGCCGCGCCGCAGTCTTATCGCGAATAGCAGCTGGCGGGGCGCACGCGCATGGATCCGACGCTGCTGGCGGTTTCAATCCTGGTGTTGTTGTTCGTGCTGCTGGCCGCTGGAATGCCGATCGGCTTCGCAATGGGGCTGTCGGCGTTTCTCGGCACGCTGCTGCTGATCGACGCGCAGGCCGCGCTCGCGCTGCTCGGGCAGACCGCCTATGAGACCGCGCTGACCTACAATTTGTCCGTCGTCCCGATGTTCGTGCTGATGGGCTACATCGCTGGCGAAGCGCGCCTCAGCGAGTCGCTCTACCGCGCCTGCAACGCCTGGCTCGGGCACCGCCGCGGCGGCTTAGCCTTAGCGACGATCGGTGGCTGCGGCGCCTTTGCCGCGATCTGCGGGTCGAGCCTGGCGACCGCAGCGACAATGGCTCAGATCGCGCTGCCGGAGATGCGCCGCTACGGCTACGATGATCGTCTGGCGACCGGTTCGGTTGCGGCAGGCGGGACGATCGGCATCCTGATCCCGCCCAGCATCATTATGGTCCTATACGGCCTCTTAACCGAGACCAGCATTTCGCGATTGTTCCTCGCGGGTTTTCTCCCAGGAATACTGACGGTGGCCGGTTTTATGCTGACGATCGGGGTCATGACTCACATGGATCCACGTCTCGGTCCGCCGGGCGAACGGACCGGGCTGCGCGACCGCATCCTTGCGCTGCGTAGTGTGTGGGGTGCCGCCGCTCTGTTTCTGCTGGTGATCGGGGGCCTCTATGTGGGCGTGTTTTCGCCGACCGAGGCCGCCAGCATCGGCGCCGTCGGCGCGCTCGCCCTCGGCGTCCTCAACCGCACCCTCACCTACCGGCTCCTTGCCCGCTCGCTGCTCGACACCGTCAAGACGACGGCGATGATCTTCACGATCCTGATCGGCGCGATCCTCTTCAACAATTTCCTGATCCTCGCCTCGATGCCGACCCTGGTCAGCGACTGGATCACCGGTCTGCCGCTCGGCAAGACAGCGATCCTATTGGTCATCCTCGGCATGTATTTCGTCCTAGGTTGCCTCCTCGACTCGCTGGCGATGATCCTGCTGACGATCCCGATCGTGTTCCCGATCATTCAGGCGCTCGGCTACGACCCGGTCTGGTTCGGGATCATCATCGTCATGGTCGTCGAGCTCGGGCTGATCACCCCGCCGATCGGCATGAACGTTTTCGTGATCAAAGGGATCGCGCGCGACGTGCCGCTCGAAACGATTTTCCGCGGCGCCCTGCCCTTCGTCATTGCGCAGATCGGCCTGATCCTGATCCTCGTAGCATTTCCGCAGATCGCGCTCTGGCTGCCCTCGACGATGGCCCGGTAAGCCGGCGCCGGCCGCGCTCGACAAACCGGCCGCGCCTTGCTATAGAGCGCGCCCCGCGGCGGGCGCATAGCTCAGTTGGTAGAGCAGCTGACTCTTAATCAGCGGGTCCAAGGTTCGAGTCCTTGTGCGCCCACCATATCAATGGCTTGCTGTTCTTTGCAGCGATGGATGCAAGCCCCAAAATAAAGTCTCATGAGTGACGAGAGAATCAATCTCGATTTGCTCGGCTCCCGGGTTTCTGACCCTGACCACTGAAGTACGCGACCTGCAGCACCGCTTCACCGCGATGGAGAGCCGCTTTTCCGCTCTAGAGAGCCGGTTCACCGCCATGGAGGCGCGCCTGAGCGGCATTGAGAGCCGGCTGGGCGTCCTCGAGGACCGGATGTCGTCAATGCTGTCGGTGATCGTCCGCATCGCCGAGCGGCTCGACAGGGGAAGTTCCTGATCCGAGGGAGAGTTCGGCGCTGAAAGAAGCGGAAAACATGAAAGAATAGCAAGCTGGCTTGGATGACCTTAAGAAAAAAGGGACGAGGCTAGCGTCAAGGCATAAAAATAGGACGAGGCGCTTCAAACAGGAAACTGCGCCAGGCTTATAACCCTCTCGAACTGAGGCATTTGATCCTGAAGTGACGATAACTTCCGGGAGCATGATGGTCTGAATGAATAGCGAACAGGTCCGATGCCCGATCTTGTGATCCGTCCGGCTGTCCGGGATGACCTCGAGATACTGTGGGACTTTCTCGCGATGGCGGCCTATGAACCCGATGCAGAGGCGGCGAAGGCGGTTCCGTCCGTCGCCAAATATCTCGCCGGCTGGCAGCGACCGGGGGATTTCGGGTTCGTCGCCGAACAGCACGGCGAAATCATCGGCGCCGCCTGGGCACGGCGCTTTTCCGCCGAAGAGCTCAAGTTCCCATATGGGGACGAAGAGGCTCCGAAGGTGTCGATCGGCGTGAAACCGAATGCGCGCGGCCAAGGCGTTGGCGAGAAGCTCATGCACGCATTGATCGGCGAGGCCGCTCGCCGCGGGCTTGGCCTTTGTCTCAGCGTGCGGTCTGAAAATTCCGCCCGTCGCCTCTACGAGCGCCTCGGCTTTCGCGACATCCCCGGTTCCGCTGTCACGAACCGCGCTGGCGGCATGTCGATCGGCATGGCATTGATGCGCTGATACTTATTCGTGTGGAGACAATGCGTCGCGAGAAATCCGGGACGCCAATGCGCGTGTCCGTGTCCTCGTAAAACCCGATGTCGCTGCAGAGTGTCTAGTGCTCAGAACCCCCTCCTCGCTTTCCCGGCGAAGGCCGGGATCCACTTCTACCGTGGGCACCGGCCTTCGCCGGTGAAGCGGGACTGAGCGAGGTGCTTCATTGAATCGTGTGAATCACTCTGACCACTAGCGGAGTTCGGTTCAGCGCCGTCGCTGGTCGGCCGAAAGGCAGAGGGATATCATCATCGACGGGGGGTGCCGCTTCTGTGAGCCGAGGATCACTGCATGGACGTAGCGGCGTGGCTGCATGGTTTGGGCCTTGAGCGTTATGTATCGGCGTTCCGCGACAATGATATCGACGCCGAGGTGCTGCCGAAGCTGACCGTGGAAGACCTGATCAGCATCGGGGTGACCTCGGTCGGCCACCGGCGCCGGTTGCTCGAGGCGATTACCGGCCTCGGCATGGCGGCTCCAGCCGCCGCCGCGGCGGCGCCCGCCCCTGGCGGTCCG
>JBJMQW010000467.1:0-3477 GCA_045802495.1 Allostellaceae bacterium
ATACTGGGGGCGATCTGCTTGAGCAGCTCCAGCCATTTCCCGCTAGTGCTGTACTCGAACAGTGTAAATCCGGTGGCGTTGCCGCCGGGTCGCGCCAGGGTCTCGACCAAGCCCCCGCCCACGGCGTCGGTGACCTGCACGAACACGATCGGCACCGTGCGGGTCGCCTGTCGCAGCGGCACTGCAGCGGAAATGCCGTTGACCAGGATGACGTCCGGCGCCAGCGCCACCAATTCCGCCGCATATTTGCGGATGCGCTCGAAATCGCCGGCAGCCTCGCGAACGTCGATCTGGATGTTGCGGCCCTCCGCCCGCCCGAGCTTCTGGAGTTCCTCCCGGAATGCCACGAGGCGGGCCATTTCTTCCGGATCGTCCGAGGACATGTTCGTCAGCCAGCCGATGCGCCGCATCCGCTCCGGCTGCTGCGCGCGTGCTGCGAGCGGCCAAATCGCCGCTCCACCGACAAACGTGACGAACATGCGGCGGTTCATTCGATCACCTCGTCGGCGCGGGCGAGCAAAGTCGGCGGGATGTCGAGACCCAGCGCCTTGGCGGTCGTGAGGTTGATGACGAGCAAGAACTTGGTCGGTTGCTCGACCGGTAGATCGCCCGGTTTTGCGCCTTTGAGAATCTTGTCGACATAGATTGCCGCCCGGCGAAACAGGTCGGGAATGCTCGGACCGTATCCCATGAGACCGCCCGCCCGGACGAAGTCGTCGTGCTCGTACACGGTCGGCAGGCGGTATTTTGCTGCGAGCTCCACCAGTCTCGCCTTGTTGGCATTGAACAGCCCGGACGAAAGGATATCGAGTGCGTCGGCGCGCGCTCGTGCCGCTTCGAACGCGCTCTCGAACGTTTCCGGCCCGGTCACCTCCAGCACTTGAACCGCAACTCCGCGACCGCGGCTCGCTTCTTCTGTCGCCGCAACCCAGCGCCGCGGCGTGTTCGCATCCCACAGGACCGCAACCCGCCGGACCTCCGGCAAGGCTTCGAGGAGGAGTTCGAGGCGTTTTGCGCTGAGTTCGACGTTGAGAAACGACAAGCCAGTGACGTTTCCGCCTGGGTGGGCAAGGCTATTGACGACGCCCGCCGCGATGGCATCGCCGACCGCCGCAAACACGATCGGTATCGTCGACGTCGCGTCGCTCACGGCGCGCACGAAGAGCGGAGACGCCGTTACGATCACGTGCGGTTTCAGGCCCACGAGCTCGGACGCAAGCGCAGGGAGGCCTTCCGCTCGTCCACCGGCCGAACGGTAGATGAAGGAGACGTTCTGGCCCTCGAGGTAGCCGAGGTCGCGCATGCCGCGGCGGAAGGCATCGAAATGGTGGGGAAATCCCGGATCGAGGACCCCGACCTGGGCGAGCGTGGACGGGTGCTGACCGCGCGCCGCGGCCGGCCATACTAGGGCCGTGCCGCCGAGCAGACCGATGAACTCGCGTCTCTTCAACCGATTGGAATGCATCCGCTGCCCTTAGCCAGGGTGGCAGCATAGCGAATTGGAGAGGATCAAGTCAGGGGCTCGCCGCAGTGCGGGATTTCTGTCGAGCCAGTGACCGCTTGGGGTCATTCGCGTCGCGGCGGGCAATGCCACCACGTCCCTCGGCTTTCGAACTGCGTCCAAAACGGGACATGAGATCAAGCTGCTCGTTCCGACGTGAAGTGCCAGGAGCGGGAGTTAGTTGATCTACTCAATCACCTCGTCGGCTGCCGTAAGCAGGCCGGGAGGAACTTCCAAGCCAAGCGCTTTAGCAGGCTGCTGAAAAACTCTCTCGACGGCAAGAGCTGATCGTGATTCCGTTGTGTTGGAACACGGCGGGGTGATTTGCGATGCGCGGCGAGCAACGAGGATCGGAGGGGCTCTTTTCGTATATCCGGCTGGAGGAGCGGGTCGCACGGGACCACCCATTGAGGGCGATCTTGGTTCTGGTGAATGAGGTGCTTGCGGCGCTGTCGGATCGGTTTGACGAGCTCTATTCGCATACGGGGCGGCCTTCGATTCCGCCGGAGTATCTTCTGCGGGCCACCCTGCTGCAGGCATTCTTCACCGTGCGCTCAGAACGGCAGTTGATGGAACAGATCAACTACAATCTTCTGTTTCGCTGGTTTGTCGGTCTGTCGATCGACGACGCCGTTTGGGACGCTACGGTCTTTACGAAGAACCGCGACCGGCTGCTGGAGGCCGATGTGGCGCGTGAGTTCTTGTCCAGCTTGCTGTCGCTGCCGAAGGTGAAGCGGCTTCTATCGAGCGATCACTTCTCGGTGGACGGAACGCTGCTGAAGGCTTGGGCCTCGATGAAGAGCTTTCGGCCGAAGGACGGGAGTGGCGGTCCGTCCACGGGCGGCCGCAATGGCGAGCGTAACTTCCACCGTGAGAAACGATCGAATGAGACCCACGAGAGCACGACAGATCCTGATGCCAAGCTCTACCGCAAGGGCGACGGCCAGGAGAGTCGGCTATGCTACCTCGGGCATGTCCTGATGGAGAACCGCAACGGCTTGGCCGTTGCTGGCGACGTGACGCAAGCGACCGGCACAGCCGAGCGCGAGGCAGCCCTCACCCTCATCGACCATCATCGACCTGCCGAGCAGCGGATCACGCTCGGCGCCGACAAAGCCTACGACGTGGTCGAGTTTGTCGAAGCGTTGCGTGAACGCCAAGTGACGCCACACATCGCGATCAACGGTCACGTCACCAAGACGGGCAAGACCCGAAGGACGGCAGTAGACGGTCGCATCACCCGACATCCCGGCTACGCGATCAGCCAGGTCATCCGCAAACGTATCGAAGAAATCTTCGGCTGGACCAAGCCGATTGGAGGATTGGCGCAGGTCAAAGTTCGCGGGCTTGCCAAGGTGCAAGCCGTCTTCATCTTCGCAATCCTGGCCTACAATCTCGTGCGAATACCCAAGCTTCTGGAGGCCACATGAGGCGCGGCGCCAAAAGCGCGTTGATCGGCAAGTGGCGGATCATCGAGATGGGGCTCTGGGACAGTGATTACCTGGATATGGTTGAACCCGCCTACATCCAGTTCCAAGCTAACGGGCTCGGTGAGTTCAAGTTCGGATGCGTGATCGGCGGCCTCGATTGCACCCTCTTTGCCGATGCCGCCGACTTCACTTGGCAAGGCTCCGACGAGATGGACCCCGTCTCCGGAGATGGATGGGCCGAACTCGACGATGATGGTACGATCAACGGCGAAATCAGCTTCCATCTTGGCGACGAATCAACCTTCAAAGCTCGCAAATGGTGACTTCTTCAGCAGCCTGCTAGACCAAGGCTTAGCTGCGCCTGCGGTATCGGCAGCGGCTTATCCAAGTGCTTTTTGAATCCCTTATAGCTTCCCGAGATTTTCATCAGTGTGATCGCCGACGCGACGTGCTTTTCCAAATGTGGGTTGCCAAGGGCCATCAGACGCTATCGGCGGGGTCTGCGGGTTGAGAACCCACCTTCTGCGGTCGGCTGATACATCGGAT